>CAZMXV010000368.1:0-1013 GCA_964570295.1 uncultured Rhodanobacteraceae bacterium | reverse complement strand
CCAGGTAGTCCAGCCACACTTCCTGGCCCACGCGCGGCAGCATGTGGCTGCCCCAGTTGGCGCCAGCCAGGACCGTAGTCACGCGCGCCCAGGTACCGGCACCGGCATCGGCCGGCGCGTTGGCCTCGCGCGGGTGCTCCAGGCGGCCGGCGCCGTTGCCGCCACGCTGCCAGTGCTGCTGCACGATGACGCGATGGTCGCGGTCGGTGTGCACCGGATCGCCGTTGCCGACCACGATGGCGCTCTGCGCGCCGCTGGCGCTTGCGCGCGGATGACGGCGCAGGCCGTGGCCGTCCGGCGTGCGCGGGCGGTAGGGGCGGCGTGCCGGCAGGGCGATGAAGGTGTTGCGGTAAAAGTCGGTGTCGACCTCGCCGGCCCCGTCCGCGGATTCGCCGCTTGCGGTGGCCATGGCGGCGCCGAGCAGGGTTTCGGCCTGGCCGCGCACGTCGGCGTCGAGGTTGTTGCGGGCGTGATGATGCACACGCAGGCAGGCCAGCGGCTCGGCGCCCTGGGTGGCGTGGCCGGTCAGGATGAAGCTGGTGCCCGGCGCCAGCCGCCGCACGCTGCCGTCGCCCTCGACCAGCTCGCTGTCGACATGACGGGCATCCAGATGCTGGCGTGCGCGATCGGCGCCCTGCCGGGCATTGATCCAGGCATACGGACCGGCGGTATCGTCATCGATGGCGTCCAGGGTCGGCCCGTCGGCCTCGGCGCCGGCCGGACGCATGGACAGGGTGCGGTAGTCCCAGCTGGCACGCGCCACGCGCCCGCCCTGCCAGCGCCGCCGCGGTGCCCAGTGCTGGATGGTGTCGTCGCGCTCGGTGGCATCGCTGCGGTGAAAGCGGATCGGCACCGCCTCGCCGGACTGGAACACCTCGTTGCTGTCGGCCAGCACCAGGGTATGCGTGCCCAGGGTGTTGGCATCGGCATCGCCAGTGTGCTCGAAAAAGCGGAAGATGCCTTCTTCGGCCAACAGGCGGGTGACGAAGGCCAGGTCCGATTCCTGGTATTGC
>CAZMXV010000367.1:0-1048 GCA_964570295.1 uncultured Rhodanobacteraceae bacterium | reverse complement strand
CGGCTTTCGCGGCCTTTGTCAGATCCTTGTCGAAGCGGGCGCGATCCAGGTAGCGGCCGTTGGCTGCAAGCGTTGCCAGCAGCGAACGGATGGCGTCTTGCAATGCCCGGCCTTCGGCTTCTTCTTGCGCCACCTTGGCGGCGTCCTTGCGTTTTTTGGAGACGGCCAGGTTCACGAAGGCGGTCTGCTCGGAAAGCCGCGCGATGCGCTCGGGGCTGGCCTCGAAGTTCATGCGCAGCGGGCGCTCGACGGTGACCTTCAAGAAGCCGAAGTCGCGGTTGTCGAAAATGCGCGATACCACGCGGGTTTCCGGTTCGCCGTCAATCAGCACCTCGGCGGTTTCGCCGTCGCTGAAATGGGCGTACAGGCGCGTCAGCTCGGCAATCTGCGTGTCGCTGATTTCGTGGCGCTTGTTGTTGAGGCTTTTCTTCATGCGCTGGAAAAAGCGCGTGCCGTCGATGAGCTGAACCTTGCCGCGCCGCTCTTCGGCCTTGCGGTTGGTGACCAGCCACACGTAGGTGTAGATGCCGGTGTTGTAAAAGAGTTGGTCGGGCAGGGCGATGATGGCATCCAGCCAGTCGTTCTCGATGATCCAGCGGCGGATGTCCGACGGTCCGCTGCCGGCATCCCCGGAAAACAGCGGCGAGCCGTTGAAGACGATGGCGATCTTGGAGCCTTCGCCGCCGGCTTCGGGGGCCGGGTGCATCTTGCTGATCATGTGCTGCAGGAACAGCAGCGAGCCGTCGTTGATGGCCGGCAGGCCGGCGCCGAAACGGCCGTTGAAGCCCAGGGTTTTGGCTTCCTTTTCGACCACATCCTTCTGGGCTTTCCATTCCACGCCGAAGGGCGGGTTGGCCAGCAGATAGTGGAACTGGCGGCCCTCGAAGCCGTCGTGGGTCTTGTTGTTGCCCAGCGTGTCGCCCAGAACGATGTTGCTGATGTCCTCGTCCTTGATCAGCATGTCGGCGCAGCAGATGGCCCAGGATTCGGGGTTGTAGTCCTGCCCGAACAGCGCCAGGTTGGCGGCCTCGTTCTGGCCGCGAATGAA
>CAZMXV010000366.1:0-1054 GCA_964570295.1 uncultured Rhodanobacteraceae bacterium | reverse complement strand
CAGACGGTGGCAATCCAGACCAGGTGCAGGCGCGAGGCGATCAGGGCGAGGTTCCAGAGCGGGGCGTCGTAGAGGGCGAAGGCTAGGTTGGAGACAATAGTGTTGGCGGTTCTGTAGTCAACGGGCAGGTATTCCCTTGATTCGGATGAAACGGTTGGCACGATAATCGCCGTGGACGTGGCGGTTCCTGCTATCTGCACGAAACGGTGAGGTTTGCGAGCGAATGCACGCGTGGATTCAGCACGTGATTCGGCGCGGTTGCTGGCAACCCGTGCGAGGCGATCGGCGATGAATGAGCTTTGCATGGCGGTATCGACTTGATCGTCTTCGATCCATAGGCAGTAGCGGGTACGCCCGTTTATGAGTTCGTCCGAGCCGACGAAACGCTTAAGAAAGGGCTGGACTTGCTCATCATCCTGTATCCGGCGTGCCTGCGTACCATCGAGAAGCAGATGACCTCCGTCTCGTGGCATGTTGCCGAACAACATGGTGGCCTGTTCACCAATGGGTGAGCTGGTTTTTTGCACGCACGCCGTGCTGTCAGGTGTCAGGTACGGGCCGATGGCGGAACATTCACGCGCCATGTCGTCGTCGATCAGCCATTTCGTCCGGGGCGATTCCTTGCCGACCCCAATAATGACAACAGTCACGCCGGCGTTGTGAGCCGCCAAGTTGCTCCACTTGAATGATGTGTGGGCAAACTGGATTTCGTAGCCTCGCGAAAACGCGGCAGGCCAGACTTCGGTGGCTTGTTGGCCTTGACACACGCTGTTGGTGGCTACGAATGCCGCCATGGTGTGGGGCAAGTGTTGCGCATAGTCAAAAAAACGTGCGAACCAGCCGGTCACGAAGTCCGTAGTCTTGGCAAGTTTTGGATGTCTCGTCCATGCGTTGGCCAGATCGGCCTTTTGCTCCTTGGTTTGCCATTTGCTGCCGCGGTATGGCGGGTTTCCGCAGATATACGTCTCGCCGCCTTCATTCTCGAAATCGATCTCGGCCTGGTCGAGCGGCGTCTCGAACAGGTCATCGCCTTGCAGCTTGACGCCGGCGCCGG
>CAZMXV010000365.1:0-1065 GCA_964570295.1 uncultured Rhodanobacteraceae bacterium | reverse complement strand
ACGTGAACGACCCGGCCACGGGTCTGGTGTACATGCAGCAGCGATACTACGATCCCGAGGTGGGACGGTTTATCAGCCCCGATCCCGTGGGGCCTGCGCCGGGAAATATCTTCAACTTTGGCGGCTACACCTACGCCAATGACAACCCCCTCCGAAATATTGATCCGGATGGGCGTGATGCTGTAATGATTACAGGCGTTAATGGCCACAAGACACTGATCATACCGATCAAGATTACTGGCCCAGCTGCGGGCTCGGTATCAGCGCAAAGCATAAGTGGCGCGGCCAGCAAGCTACAGACTCCTTCGAATGTCACCGTTCGCGTAGTGGTCACGAATAAGCCCATTCATGGTGTACTTAATACGGTAACGATGACAAATGGCGGCAATACGAAGGCATGCGGCAACGCTGCATCGTGTACCAGTGCTCTTGGTGGTAATCATGCGTATGTTGACAGCAAGAGATGGGATAGGAATGGTGTCATCCTCCATGAATCCGGGCATATGGCAGGAATGACTGATAAATACTACACAGTAAAGATGGACAAAGATCAAACCATGACTGTGTCGTATCCGGGTTATGTAAATAACATCATGAGTGATACGACTGAAAGACACATCAATCAAAGTCAAATAGATGAGGCTAAACATAATCGCACTACAAGGGAGTGCAAAGAAACTAAGGATGGTACCGTTTCATGCTGAAATCTTTTTGTAGCAATCTGATATTTATGGCATTGATGCTGTGTGTTATGTTCTCCGTAACCAGTTGCATTCATGCCTCACGCTGGCATCCAGATGGCCAAGATCATGCATACGCGAACCACAGTGTTGCGCTTGAATGGACTGGAGATGATGGCCTATCCATTTCGTTTAAACGTGCAATACTTAAAGCGATCAAGTCTAATTCGTTGTTTGAGTTGTCATATTATGGTAGTGCAGAAATAGTAATAAATAATTCAACAAATGTTTTGCCCATATTTGCCAAGAATAATGAAATTGTCGGATTCAGGTATCATGTAATCGCATATCGAAGGGTCTCATCGAATGACGGTTTGGTTAATTC
>CAZMXV010000364.1:0-1078 GCA_964570295.1 uncultured Rhodanobacteraceae bacterium | reverse complement strand
TGGCGGCGCTCGCCGCGGTCGCCGAAATCCCGTTGCGCGGTGAGTACCGCCTCGGCCAGCGCCGTCACCTGGGCGGGCTCGACGAAGCCGACCGGGCTGGCCATGCGCGGGTAGGTCCTTGCATCGCCGTGGCTCGCGCCCATGCCGCCGCCGAGCAGCACGTCGTAGCCCGCGAGCCGGCCGTCGACGACGATCGCGACCAGGCCGACGTCCTGCGAGTACACGTCGATGTCGTTCGTTGGCGGGATCGCGAACCCGATCTTGAACTTGCGCGGCAGGTAGGCATCGCCCAGCAACGGCTCTTCCTCGTTGCCGTCGCCCGGCGGCTCGCCGAGCCAGGTCTCGTGCCACGCCCGCGAGCGCGGCAGCAGGTGCCGCGACAGCGCAGCGGCCTGTTCGTGGACCTCGGCGTGCAGGCCGGACAGCAACGGGTTCACTGCGGCGACCACGTTGCGGTTGTCGTCGCCGCAGGCCGAGATGGTGTCGAGCCCGCAGGCATGGATGGCCCGTGCCGCCGCGCGCAGCTCGCGCTTTTCGATGCCATGCACCTGGATGGTCTGGCGGGTCGTCAGGCGCAGCCCACGGGTACCGAAACGCGTGGCCATCGCGTCCATCGCCAGCCATTGCGCGGGCGTGAGCACCCCGCCCGGCAGCCGCAGCCGCAGGAAGAACGAATAGGCCGGCTCCAGCTTCGCCAGGCGCCGCGGTTCGCGCAGGTCGCGGTCGTCCTGCTGGTAGCCACCGTGGAACTTCAGCAACTGCACGTCGTCGGGATGCAGCGCGCCGGTGACCGGATCGGCCAGGCTCTGCTTCAGGCTGCCGCGCAGGTGTCGGCTTGCGCGCTTGATGCGCTCGATGTCGGAGGGTTCGCCCATCAGTACACGTCCCGCGCGTAGCGCTGTCCGCCGCGCAAGGCTTCGAGGTATTCGGCGGCGGCCTCCGGGCTGCCGCCGCCGTGTTCGACGATGACGTCGCGCAGCGCGTCCTCGACGTCGCGCGCCATCGCGGTCGCGCCGCACACGTAGAGGTGCGCGCCGCCTTCCAGCCAGGCGTAGAGTTCGCGCCCGTGTTCGCGCAG
>CAZMXV010000363.1:0-1083 GCA_964570295.1 uncultured Rhodanobacteraceae bacterium | reverse complement strand
GGCCTGCTGTTTCTCGCCGGCCTGTATCTGCTGGCCAGCCGCCGCGGCGTGCGCCAGGGCATGGTCCGGGCCTGGCCGGTGACGGGCGCGGCCGCCCTCATGCTGGCCTTCGCCATCGCCAATACCCTGGGCCACGGCCTGGAGGGCTCGACCCTGGACGGACCCGGCCACATCCTGTTGTACTTGGTGGTGGCGGCCGTGTTCGCCACGCTCGCCGGCATGCGCATCGTGTGGTGTGGCTTCAGCCTGACCGCGGTGGCTTTCGGGCTGCTGTGCATCGTGCAGCACTTCGGCTGGAATGCGGGACGCGCCTACAGCCTTGACGGCAACACCTCCACCGCCATCGAATTCGCCACCCTGCTGCTGGGCCTGGCGCTGATGTCGCTGGTCCAGCTGCTGCGCGCGCCGCTGGGACGCGCGCAATGGTGGCTGCACACCGCCGGCCTGGCCCTGGGTGCCTACGGCGGCCTGCTGACGCAGAGCCGGGGTCCGTTGCTGGCCTTCGGCGCGGTGTTTCTCGTGCTGCTGCTGCTGCATGTCCGCCACCGTGGCCGCTGGCGCCGCGCGCTGCCGTGGCTGGGCGCCTTCGTGCTGGGCGCCACCGTGGCCTCGATCAGCGTGCAGGGCGTCATCATCCAGCGTTTCCTGGCCATCCAGGACCAGGTGGCCGATGCCCAGGCCGGCAAGGTCGACGGCTCGGTCAGCGAACGCCTGGAAATGTGGCGCACGGCGCTGCGCGGCTTTGCCGCGCATCCGTGGACGGGCATCGGCAACGAGCAGTTCAAGCACTACGTGGGCGCGGAAGTCGTGGCCGGGCGCACCGATCCGGCAGTGGCGCGGTACAACAACCCGCACAACATGTACCTGAGCGCGGCGGTGGAAGGCGGCATACCGGGGCTGCTGGTGCTGCTGGCCATGTTCGCCGCGCCGGTCGTGTTCTTCCTGCGCCGTGCCCGCGACCCGGACCACGCCACGGCCACCGCGGCATGGGCCGGCCTGGCCATCGCCCTGCTCTACCCCTTGTGCGCCGTGACCGACAGCGTGTTCTACCGCGTCATGTCGCAGTCGTTCTATTTCTTCCCG
>CAZMXV010000362.1:0-1088 GCA_964570295.1 uncultured Rhodanobacteraceae bacterium | reverse complement strand
GTTCTGGAACAGCCTGCTGTAGGGAGGGTTTCGCCGCCGGGGCGGGGTGGGCGTCGCACGATGGCCAGTCCCACGACGACCAGTCCCACGACGACCGGCCCTACGATGACCAACCATGGACAGCACCGGCACCCGGGTGTCGAGGATGGTCGTCGCCGCGGCGATCCTCAGCGTCTTCTTCGTCGTCGAGTTGACCACCGCCATCTGGATCAACTCGATGGCGCTGCTCGCCGACGCCGGGCACCTGATCACCGACGTGGTCGCGCTGTTCATGGGGTTGACCGCAGTGCTGCTCGCCGACCGCGGGCCCCGCTCGGCGGCCCGGACCTACGGCTGGCATCGCGCCGAGGTGTTCACCGCCGTCATCAACGCGGTGTTGTTGATCGGGGTGGCGACGTTCATCTTCGTCGAGGCGGTCCGGCGGATCGGGCACGCCCCCGAGGTGCCCGGTGTGCCGATGATCGTGGTGGCGCTGGCCGGGCTGGCGGCGAACCTGGTCGTGGTGGCGCTGCTGCACTCCCACACCACCAGCCTCGCGGTCAAAGGCGCCTACCTGGAGGTGCTCGCCGACACCGTCGGCTCGATCGGTGTGCTGATCGCCGGGATCGTCACCGTGACCACCGGCTGGGCCTACGCCGACATCGTGGTGGCGGTGCTGGTGGCACTGTGGGTGCTGCCGCGGGCGTTGGCGTTGGCCGGGACCGCGCTGCGGATCCTGTCGGAGTCCTCACCGCGACACGTCGACGTCGACGAGCTGCGCGCCGCTTTGGCGGGCCTGCCCGGGGTGCGCGACGTCCACGACCTGCACGTGTGGACGTTGGTGCCCGGCCGCGACATGGTCACCGCCCACCTGAGCACCGACGCCGACCCCGCGCAGGTGTTGCGCGACGCGCAGCTGCTGTTAGCCGGGCGCGGCCTGGAGCACGCCACCGTCCAGGTGGAGCCGCCCGGCGCGGCGTGCACGTGCTGTTAGGGGCGGGCCTTCTGCGGGCCTGGCTGTGCATGCCTGGCGTCGAAACTCACGTTTGCGTGCGTTTGCGGCGGGTGCGGGCTACACCAGGTCCAGGGCGGTGCGGGCTCGCGGATCG
>CAZMXV010000361.1:0-1097 GCA_964570295.1 uncultured Rhodanobacteraceae bacterium | reverse complement strand
TCCTCGATCTCGGGCCCTTCGGCACGCTGGTAGCCCAGGCGCTCGAAGATGCCGGCCATGCGCTCCAGGGCCCGCGTGACCGGGTGCAGGCCGCCGCGCTGGCCAAGGCGCCCCGGCAACGTCACGTCGACACGCTCCGACGCCAGACGCCGGTCCAGAGCCTCGCGCTGCAGGGTGGCGCGCCGTTCACCCAGGGCCGCCTGAAGGCGCTGCTTGATGCGGTTGATCTCCGCGCCCCGCGCCTTGCGCTGGTCGGGCGGCAGCTTGCCCAGTGTCTTGAGCTCGGCCGTGACCACGCCGCTCTTGCCCAACAGGGCCACGCGCCGTGCTTCCAGGGCCTCCAGCGTCGATGCGGCGGCGATCTCGCCAAGCGCCTTGTCGATAGTGTCCAAAGTGTCCATCCCGGTTTCCTGCAACACCTCGTGGGGCGGACCTCGGCCCGCCATGGTCGATCCGGTGGGGCAACGGTCCGACCGGTGTCATTCCAGCATGCCCCATAACGCAAAACGGGGAGAAGGACAGGCCTTCTCCCCGCTCACTTTCATCATGCCGGACGGCGACACTCATGCCGCCGGCACCAAGTATTACAGGCTGGCCTTTGCTTTTTCGGCAATGGCGCCAAACGCCTTGATGTCGTGCACGGCCAGGTCGGCCAGCACCTTGCGGTCGACCTCGATACCGGCCTTCTTCAGGCCGTTGACGAGACGGCTGTAGCTCAGGTCGAACTGGCGCGCCGCGGCGTTGATGCGCACGATCCACAGGCGGCGGAACTGGCGCTTCTTCTGCTTGCGGCCGATATAGGCGTACTGCCCGGCCTTGATGACGGCCTGGTTGGCGGCGCGGAAAACCTTGCGGCGGGCGTTGTAGTAGCCCTTGGCGCGCCCGAGGATCTTCTTGTGACGGCGACGTGCGATGACGCCACGCTTGACTCGTGCCATGGTCTGATCCTCCCTTTAGGCGTACGGCAGCATGCGACGGACGTTGCGGGTATCGCAATCCTTCACATAATTGGTGGCGCGCAGACCACGCTTGCGCTTGGTCGACTTCTTGGTAAGGATGTGCGACTTGAAGGCGTGGCCGGCCTTGAACTTGCCGGT
>CAZMXV010000360.1:0-1102 GCA_964570295.1 uncultured Rhodanobacteraceae bacterium | reverse complement strand
GAATATAATCCACCCGGCGGTCTTTCTTATTTCCCAATCTTCCCAAAATATTCGTGTCAAAGATAAAAATGGGCAACACCGGAAAATCGGAATCCAAAGCCTTAGACAATCCCACATTATCCTCCAAACGCAAATCTCGTCTGAACCAAAATATTGTGATTTTTTGTTTCATTTTGCGGTCATTTGTAAAAATGGATTGCTTTTTCTATTCTGATAACCGTGAATAGCTATATTGATAAACACAATGATTGCAACAATAACTGCGGCCCAAACTACAGTAGCATTTACGTTTTGATTGGCAACGGCAATAGCAATTAACGACCAAACCAAGACCAAAGCAAATTCCCGCATATTGCGCTTCCAAATCATAAAAATGTGAACAATAGCTGCCACCACAATCATAATGACCGCCCAAATTGTTTCTGAAAGTCCAAATCCGTTCCAACCAATTTTCGTCAGATAAGCCGCAATATTGGCAATGAGCGCCACGGACACCCAACCGGAATAAATACAAAAAGGCCAATAGAGAAACAGAAACTTTTTTAAGGGTGCATTGTGCAATTCCATTTTCGTTTTCACCACAATTTTCAAGAGCGAAAACAACAACAGAATCATTAAAAATACCGAAACTAGGGTGTATTCATAAAGCCAAACCACTACCCAAAGGCTGTTGGCAAGGCAGGAAATGAAAAACCACCAACCAACTTCTTTTACGGTGTTATCTTCTTTTATATCGGCTTTAAATAAACTGCGCCCGTAATAAATCACAAAGCCCAACAAGCTCAGATAAATCAATCCCCATATCGAAAAGGCATAACCCGCAGGGGTAAACAGGTTTTGATATTCAGCAGATACACTTGCCATCGTCTTGCCATTGAAAATCCCGGTATTGGACAAATAACCCATCGCTATTGTGGCAACAGCCGCAACGCCGTTCAGTATTTGAAGTGTCTTTTTCATTTTATAGCATATTTAGATTTGAAACTGACTTTCTCTTTTTGAAACATTTTGAAAAAGTAAAGCACGAGTAAAAATTGTGAGTAACCGTAAACCGCATCTTCTATCGGAATAGTAAACATTCGGATTCCCAAAAATTCATTCG
>CAZMXV010000359.1:0-1123 GCA_964570295.1 uncultured Rhodanobacteraceae bacterium | reverse complement strand
CGGATGGTTGAGCAAGGATGAGATGCTGCAGATGTTTCCGATGACCGCCATGCGCAAATCTGGCGGACACTGGGTATCCGAGCATGTGCCGGTGCTGCCCGGAAATGTCGACCGATACCATGTCGACCTGAACAAAGCGTGCCGTATATTTGGTATTGTCTCGCCGTCACGCATGGCAGCCTTTTATGGCAACGCGATGCAAGAAACGCAGTGGTTTGGACGGCTTGCGGAAGGCGTCAATCCGCGCTATATCCCGCGTTACTACCCTTGGATTGGTCGCGGCTTCCTGCAACTAACCTGGCCATCCAACTACATCAAATACTGGCGGTTTACGGGCAAGCAGATTGACGCCACACTGGTGCGTGACTTGAAAGATGCACAAAAGCAAGCGGATCGCGAAAGGACGAATGCACCGCTGAAGGCATTGGAGACGCGGGTTGTTGCAGCCCACATGAAGAAATGGCGAGATACTATTGCCGAAAGCCCTTTACGTTCGGCTGGAAGTGCTGGTGCTTACTGGACTTGGAGCAATGCAGCACGGTACGCCGATCAAGTAGGTGGCGGCACTTACGCGGCCAGGCAAGTTGGCAAAGCGCGCCTTCCCTATTATAAAAACGTGTCGTTTGGCAAAGTAGCGGCGACCGTCAATGTCGGACATTCGTCAGCACATTTCAGCTCGGTCAACGGCATCACGGCGCGTTTTCAGGCGTACACCGCCTGCCAGATGGTGCTGTTTGACGTTACAACCTTCCCTAATCAGCAAGGTGACATCCAGTTACTGCCCGCTGCTTATCGACCGAGGCGACCATGAAGAGACTAGTAGTTGTTCTTAGCCTTGCCCTGATGGTGGCGACGAGCGCCTGCGCCAGACAGCCAGATTCCTCGCGAACCACCAACCAATCAAACAATAAACAGAAATCTCAACACTCTTTCCGAGTGTATCATCCAGGTAAGTGCGCACTTCGAATGAAACTCAACGGCGGGAATTTGTTGGTAGACAATGAATCTCATATCAAAGGGTTGATTTATTCGTCTCCAAGCACAGAAGAATGGAGCTTCCCTATACGGTGCTATTTCGGCGCATCGAAAAATAAAATAAACGAGCAACTCGGCATTGTGGAAC
>CAZMXV010000358.1:0-1139 GCA_964570295.1 uncultured Rhodanobacteraceae bacterium | reverse complement strand
AACGCTGGCGCGCCATGATGGACGTGCTGGAGGCCCACGACATCACCGCCTGGCGCCGTCAGTACCTGGACACGCTGGTGCGGTGACGGCTTTCTTGCGTGACACCGCGGCCCCCCGAGGGGTACCGGGGGCTTTCTTTCCTCCTACGGAGCCAGCCACACCAGGCTGGCCAGACGACCGCTGCGGGCACCTTCCCGGCGGTGGGAGTACAGGCGCGGATCGGTGAAGGTGTCCGGTCCGCCGCCGTGGATCCGGGCCACGCCCGCCGCCTGCAACCGGTGCCGGGCCAGCCTTGCCAGATCCGCGTGCCAATGCCCGGGGCGGATCGGCACGAACGCGCCGGGCGGCGCCCGGTCACCACCGAACGCGCGGTATACCGGCGCGTCGACCTCGTAGCTTTCCGCCCCGATGCAGGGCCCCAGCCATGCCATGAGGCGTGACGCCGGCGTGGCCATCGTGGCCACGGTGGCCTCCAGCACCCCGCCCGCCAGGCCGCGCCAGCCGGCATGGGCGGCACCGATCTCGCTGCCGTCGTCGGCGCACAGCAGCACCGGCAGGCAATCCGCGGTGAGAATGGCCAGGACCGTGCCCGGCATACGCGACACCGCGGCATCGGCCTGCGGCTCCGTGGCTCCCGGCAGGGGACCCAGTTCGGCAACCCGCGTGCCATGCACCTGCCGCAGCCAGCGCGGTGCCGAAGGCAGGTTCAACGCCTGCGCCAGGGCCCGGCGGTTGCTGCACACGGTGTCGGCATCGTCCCCGCTGTGCAGGCCGAGATTGAAACGCGCGTACGGCGGCAACGACACGCCCGGGCCATGGCGGGTGGTGACCGCGGCATGGACCCGGGGCGGCGCATGCCAGTCGGGAAAAATCCAGGCGTCTTGCATGGGACTGTCGAGGGTCGGAAGCGGGGGGGTGATGGTGGCCACGGTGTGCCCTGTGAGGATATCGAAAAATGCCGTCGCCGGGCTTCCCTGCGGAAACGGTCCGGCGCCACCATACTGCCGGCCTGCCGCGGAGCCACGCCAGCACGCCCTCGTGCCCTGCCTCTTACTCGCCCCCTGCCTCCGTATCCACGCGCAAAGCCTCGATCAATGCCGCCATGTCGTCCGGGCGCGGCGCGTCAAAAGCCATGGGCT
>CAZMXV010000357.1:0-1141 GCA_964570295.1 uncultured Rhodanobacteraceae bacterium | reverse complement strand
TAGAGCATTTCACGTTGTTTTATTCCTTATACCCACAGCCCTTGAAAAATCCTTGGCAGTCCTCGGCAGTGACTTGGCTTAATGCAGAAGCGATTGCCTGCATCAATGATTCGTAACTGCGAGCGGCCAATCTTCGCAGGTGCGCTTTAACCTTCGACCACATGTTTTCAATCGGGTTCAAGTCTGGCGAGTACGGCGGCAAAAACCAAACTTCACAATCAACTGACTCAATAGCCTCGATCACACTACGACGTTTATGAGCGGACAGATTGTCCATCACGATGATCTGGCCGGGTTTAAGCTTGGGCAATAGAATCTGACGCACATAGGCTTCAAACGCATCGCCGTCGGTAGCTCCGGGTAGCGCCATGGATCCAACGATACCCTGGAGGCTGATTGCCGAGATCATACTGGTCGTTTGCCAATGACCATAAGGCGCCTTGGCGTAAAGCCGCTGGCCTCGTAGAGCACGACCTCGCAGCGGTATCATGTTTGTTTTGGCTGCTGATTCGTCAATAAATATGAAGCGAGCAGGGGCGATTGCTTGCTTTTGTGCTTGCCAGTCATGACGCTTTTGTTTCACATCAGGTCGATCTTGTTCGCCTGCCTTGGTCGTTTTTTTTAAAGGTCAACTTCTCTTTTTTCAAAGCCCGATCGACCGCCATAAATGAACAAACAATGTTCAACTCATCTTTTGCCCATTGCTGAAGTTGCTTGAGTGTCAAGTCCGGTTCATGCTCTACTTTGAGCCTGAGCTTCGCTCTTGCTGAGTCATCAAATGCCGCTGGTTTGTACCCGCCTTGTTGCTTGGGGCGAATATGGCCTTCTTGTTTATAGCGACTAATCAGATGGCGAATCCATCGCGCCGTCACACCAAAACGCTCTGCAATTTCACGTTGCGTACCTTCGCCTGCCTGCCAAGCAGCAAACACGCGTTCCCGTAAATCCATTGAGTAAGCTTTCATACTTACCTTTATCGGCAAAAGGTGTATATAAACGTTAATTGCTCTAGAGCAATTAACGGTTTATCATTCCTAATATTCCGATTTCACCACAGAGGGTGTCGAGAGCCTGGAGGAAGAAAAGAACCACAGATTCCACAGATTAGCGCAGATTAAAAAACAAACTCAAGAAAATAGAT
>CAZMXV010000356.1:0-1160 GCA_964570295.1 uncultured Rhodanobacteraceae bacterium | reverse complement strand
TCGTCAGCCGCCACAAGCACCGCGGCATGTGGCGCTGGTTCCGCAAGTTCGATCCCGCCGCCCGTCATCCCCTGCTGGCAGGCGCCGTATGGTGCGGCATCTGGCTGCACTTCCTCGCCGGCATCCCGCGCGCGCTGCTGCAACGCCGGGGAAGGGGAAAGGGATAGCCGGAAACGAGCCGGCGAATAGCGAATGCCTGAAGCCGCCGCACCACACCGCGCCCTCGCCCCTCTCGACTCACCCCACCCACGCACGCGCATTGCGGAACAGCCGCATCCACGGCGAGTCCTCGCCCCACTCCGCCGGGTGCCAGCTCATCTGCACGCTGCGGAACACGCGCTCGGGGTGCGGCATCATGATGGTGACGCGGCCGTCGGCGGCGGTGAAGCCGGTGAGGCCGCCGGGCGAACCATTGGGATTGAGCGGGTAGTCCTCGGTCGGACGGCCGTGGTTGTCGACATAGCGCAGGCAGGCCTGGCTCCTGGCGGGGCTGCACTGGTTGTCGAAGAACGCCTGGCCCTCGCCGTGGGCCACCACGACCGGAATGCGCGAGCCGCTCATGCCCTGCAGCAGGATGCTGGGCGAGTCGATCACTTCCAGCGTGGCCAGGCGCGCCTCGTACTGCTCGGACACGTTGCGCAGGAAGCGCGGCCAGTGCTGCGCTCCGGGGATGATGTCCTTCAACTGCGACAGCATCTGGCAGCCGTTGCACACGCCCAGCGCAAAGCGCCGCGTGTCGGCAAAGAACGCCTCGAACTGCGCGCGCAGGTCGGCATGGTGCAGGATGGAGGTGGCCCAGCCGCGGCCCGCGCCGAGCACGTCGCCGTAGGAAAAGCCGCCGCAGGCGGCCAGCCCGGTGAAGTCGTCCAGCCGGTGGCGCCCGGCCAGCAGGTCGCTCATGTGCACGTCGACGGCATCGAACCCGGCGCGGGTGAAGGCGGCGGCCATTTCCACCTGGCCGTTGACGCCCTGTTCGCGCAGGACGGCCATGCGCGGGCGCACGCCGCGCACGATCCAGGGCGCGGCCACGTCGCCGGACGGGTCGAAGCTCAGCGACGGGTTGATGCCGGGGTCGCCGTCGTCGGTGCGCCAGGCCAGTTCGGCATCGGCGCTGGCCGGGTTGTCGCGGCGCTGCTGCATGGCGTGGCTGGTTTCGCTCC
>CAZMXV010000355.1:0-1160 GCA_964570295.1 uncultured Rhodanobacteraceae bacterium | reverse complement strand
CGATGGCGTGAGCATCAATGCTGAACTGGGCATCGGGGCGGTCCTTGAAGTGC
The DNA here is from genome assembly GCA_964570295.1 of uncultured Rhodanobacteraceae bacterium. Lineage (GTDB taxonomy): Bacteria > Pseudomonadota > Gammaproteobacteria > Xanthomonadales > Rhodanobacteraceae > Oleiagrimonas. The sequence continues at coordinate 1,107 of CAZMXV010000355.1, read as the reverse complement.
ACAACCAGAGTGAAACTCTCATGCACTGGTGGGCGACCGTCGTCAGCGAACATGCCACCTTCCACACAAAAACCGGGGCCGCTAGGCTGAGTTTGGTCTGGCAACGGCTGAAAATGGGTAGCAGCGGACCACATGGCATCACGCGTAGCGGAGTAGGCACTAGCGCCAGCATCCTCTGATTGAAAGGCATACCTCCACCCATCTGAAATCCGATAAATCTCAGTAATCACCTTTGGAGATTCGACATCAGGGTGATAGGCTAATAAAATTAATCCCAATGATGCATCACTCTTGACATTCACAAGCCGAGTTTTTCCAAACTCTTTATCTGGGTCATATCCAGCCCTACGCTCCCACTCATCCCGGTCATGACTCCTAATCATATTATTTGATTCCAGCTTATGAGCCCTATCTTCGATCTCCTTATTAACTGCATCGAAGCTCGCAGCCAGCCTGGAGGTCTGGGTATCAATATATCGGTACGTTGCATCCAAGACCGGCTCCGCATCCGTCGGCAAGCCAACTGCGAGACGACCCACACATAACGGCTGTGAGGCACGAGTATCAGACATAGGATTAGCTCCTTGGGCGGAAACAGTCCATCCAGCCATGCTGGCAATCAACACCAAACATAGCGTTCGCATACCATGAATCAACCGAATCACCTTGTTCATAGTGGCTTTGCTTGTTGCAGCAACATGCAGATCGAATACAACGTAGATTGCCGAACAGCCTCGTTGTCATAAGCCTCTTGATGCTTGAAATCCATCAACCGAAAGCTTTGCCTAACGTCGCCGCCCCCCTGTGCGTTCGGTGCCTGCCCAGAGCAAGCCGGCACAGTGCCGTCACCGGGTTGTGGATAGCCCATGTCCTGCGGATCAACAATAGAAAAACATAGCTTCGTCCCATTGGGCCGTGTGCTCACCGATACCGGGTTACTTCCATTGATGGGCTTGGCTTCATATAGTTCAATTTTTCCACCTGCAACACCTACTTTACTATGCCATACAAGATCGCCAAAGGCGGGGTATTTTTTATTATCAGCCCCATAATGAGTCGCCCTTGAACAATCCGCCTCACCTCACCCCTGCGAACTTCACATTGCAG
>CAZMXV010000354.1:0-1162 GCA_964570295.1 uncultured Rhodanobacteraceae bacterium | reverse complement strand
CGGACAGTCGGCACACTCGCCGCCACACCCCATGGCCGCAGGCCACCCCAAATCCCATCACAAACAAGCCCACCACGGTCCCAAGACGCGCACCTCAGCCGTCGTCACGCCAGCGCGAATCATCGCCCAGCCGTGCCTCGTCACGCTGCCGGCGCCGTTCGGCATCGAAGAAAGCCTGCACGCGGTTGCAGACCTCACGCGTGCCCTCGCGCAGACCGGCGGAAATCAGGAACCAGGGGGCCTGCCAGTCCAGGCGCTTCAGCATGCCGGCCACGACGTCGGCCTGCGCATCGGGGTCGAGCATGTCCGACTTGTTGAATACCAGCCAGCGCGGGCGCTCGAGAAGCTGCGGGTCGTACTGCGCCAGTTCCCGCGTGATGGCCTCGACCTGCTCCACCGGATCACTGCCGTCCACCGGCGCCACGTCCACGAGGTGCAGCAGCAGGCTGGTACGCGCGACATGCTTCAGGAACTGGATGCCCAGCCCGGCGCCCTCGGCCGCGCCTTCGATGAGGCCGGGGATGTCGGCGATCACGAAGCTGGAATCGGGGCCACTGCGCACCACGCCCAGGTTGGGATGCAGCGTCGTGAACGGGTAGTCGGCCACGCGCGGCGTGGCGGCGGATACGGCACGGATGAAGGTGGACTTGCCGGCGTTGGGAAACCCCAGCAGGCCGACGTCGGCCAGCAGCTTCAGTTCCAGCTTCAACTCGCGCTCTTCACCCGGCGTGCCCGGCGTGGCCCGACGCGGCGCGCGGTTGACCGAACTCTTGAAGTGGATGTTGCCCAGGCCGCCCTTGCCACCCTGCGCCACCTTGAGGCGCTGGCCATGCGTGGTGAGATCGCCGATGGATTCGTCGGTTTCCACGTTGGTGACCACGGTGCCCACCGGGACGCGGATCACCATATCCCCGCCACCCTTGCCGTAACGGTCGGCGCCCATGCCATCCTGGCCGCGCTCGGCCTTGAAGTGGTGCTGGTGGCGGAAATCGACCAGGGTGTTGAGCCCTTCGTCGGCGACCAGCCAGACGGAGCCGCCGCTGCCGCCGTCGCCGCCATCGGGACCGCCCTTGGGCACGTATTTCTCGCGCCGGAAACTGACGCAACCGTTGCCGCCGTTGCCGGCCTTGACGTGGATGTGGGCTTCGTCGACGAATTTCAT
>CAZMXV010000353.1:0-1170 GCA_964570295.1 uncultured Rhodanobacteraceae bacterium | reverse complement strand
CGTAATCAGCTTTCTGCCGGACTTGCGGCGCAACGAGGCGGGTGCTAAAGTTTTACTTGTGTAAAACATCAACGTCCCCAAGGTATCGCCATGAGCGCCACCGCGACGCTGCGCCGATCAGGCGGGTCCATCATCCTTTCCATTCCCAAGGCCATCGCCAAAGCCATGGCCGTGGAAGCGGGATCGATCGTGGAACTGACCGTGAAGGACCGCAAGCTTTCGGTAACGCCCGCGCGCCGATCGCTTGCCGATCGCCTCGCGCGGAGCCCCAAATCCCCGGCCAAATGGCATCGTGATGATGATTCGCTGTGCGATCCTCCCATGGGTCGCGAGCTGCTGTGAGCCGCATCCCCGCGCGCGGCGACATCCTCGAGCCCAGCGTCGATCCGACCAAAGGCCATGAAATTCGCGGCACCCGTCCGGTGCTCGTGCTGTCGGCGGATGCCTTCAATCGCGCGTCGGGCCTGCTGCTGGTAGCGCCAATCACGCAGGGCGGCATCGCCTCGCGCGAAACCGGGTTCAGCGTCACGCTGATGGGCAGTGGCACGAGGACACAGGGCGTGGTGTTGTGTGACCAGACACGCACCATCGATGCGCGGGCGCGCACTTTCAAGCGTGTTGAAAAAGCCCCGCCAGCATTGGTCGAAGAAGCGCTGGACGCCGTCCGGGCGATTCTGGAATAGCCCCTCGCGATGACGGCGCCGTTTGGTCGCGCGTTCCACCTCCGGATCGCGTTTCATCGCCGTTCCGGTTGCGTCCGTAGCATGGTCTTTCCTGGAAGGAGCACGCCATGACGGATGAGAACACCCGCAAGCAACTCGAACAGGTCACCGACACCCTGACGCAGCTCAAGGAGATGCACCATTACGCCAAGGGCAACGTCGAGCGATTGACCGCGATCTGGCTGCTGTTCGACGGTGAACTGTCGAAGTTGAAGCAGACCGGGAAGATCGACGACCTGATGAATCGCCAGGGGCAGTTGCACGATGCCCTGGAAACGGTCATCGCGGACCTCGAGGCGGTGCAGCAGAAGCTGCAGCCCCCGCCGGAAGAGGACGCGGCGGGCTGAAGTAGCGTCAGGGGCGATTTTCCGGCAAGGCCGCAAGGCTTCCCCGTCCCTGGGTGGCATCGGCTACGAGCTGGGCAAGGGCGGGTTCCTGGCCTGACGGC
>CAZMXV010000352.1:0-1180 GCA_964570295.1 uncultured Rhodanobacteraceae bacterium | reverse complement strand
AGTCGCCGAACGACCAGTTGCCCAGCATCTCGAAGAAGGTGTGGTGACGCGCGGTATAGCCGACCTGGTCCAGATCGTTGTGCTTGCCGCCGGCGCGCAGGCAGCGCTGCACGTCCACGGCGCGCTTGTAGCCCGGCTTTTCGCTGCCCAGGAACACGTTCTTGAACTGCACCATGCCCGAGTTGGTGAACATCAATGTCGGGTCGTTGGCCGGCACCAGGGGGGCCGAGGGCACGATGGTATGTCCGCGCTTGCGGAAGAATTCCAGGAACCTGGAACGAATGTCGGCAGTTTTCATGCAGTTGGGCAATGAATTGGAGGTGGATGCAAGGATGTATCGCGTTCCGCGCAAACGGCACGAAAAACGGACTCCACATGATAGCAACCGCTTGCCGGGGATGGGGTTTTGTCTTGTGTGGGGGAGTGTGGCAGGGGATGCGAGCGGAATAACGGAGGCGCATGAGCCGGGCCGCCCGGCAAGGGAGCGCGGCAGGCCCTGTTCGCCCTACCCGGTGGCGGCCCGCGCGGTGGCGGCACTGAAGCCGCGGCGCACGAGGAACTGCATGCGCCTGGCGCGCTCGCGGTAGTCCTCCGGCGCGGTGTCGCCGTAGCGACGCCGCAGCTGGTCGCGCGCCTGTTCGAGCCAGTCGGCTTCGGCGTCGGTGAGCAGGTCCGCGATCAGGTCGTCGGACAGGTGGTGGGTGCGCAGTTCGGCGCGCAGGCGCTGCGGGCCATACCCCTGGCGGATGCGGCTGCGCACCAGCATCTCCGCGAAACGCTGGTCGCTCTGGTAGTTGGACGCGGCAAGGGCGGCCAGCGCCGCGTCGATCTCGTCATCCGGATAGTCGTCGCGCGCCAGGCGCGCCCGCAGTTCCTGGCGCGAGTGTTCGCGGCGCGCCAGCATGGCCAGCGCCTTGTCGTGGGCCGAGCGCCGCGGCGCCGGCCCTTTTTTCCCGCCGGAAGCAGGGGGACGGCGCCCGCGCATGGCCGGATCAGGCTTCCTCGGCCACGTCTTCCTTGTCGGCTGCGGCGTCGTCCTTGCCCTTGCCCGTGCCCGCGCCCACCAGCAGCTTCTCGCGCAGCTTGCGGTCGATCTCGTTGGCGATGTCGGGGTTGTCCTTGAAGTACTGGCGCACGTTTTCCTTGCCCTGGCCGATGCGGGTACCGTTGTAGCTGTACC
>CAZMXV010000351.1:0-1184 GCA_964570295.1 uncultured Rhodanobacteraceae bacterium | reverse complement strand
CGTAGGCGTCGTTGTCCCAGACCACCCGGCCGTCGGCCGCGGTGATCACCCCCGGTTCGAGCGCGGCGAGGAAGCCGCGGTCGGCGTCGGCGAAGTCGGCGGTGTCGTGCAGCGGAAGGGCCGCGTGGTGGCGACGGTGTGCCGCGGCGATCGCCGCGTGGGCGGGCTGGGAGGTCACGGCGTCGAGGATGCCAGCAGCGCGGCCATCCGGGGCATGACCGCCTGCAGCGCCTTGACCGGGCGCAGCATCACCTTGACCTCGGTGATGTACCCGTCGTCGTTCCAGTGCAGGATGTCGACGCCGTTGACGTGCACACCGTCGAGCGCGGCGGTGAACTCCAGCACCGCGGAGCGCTCGCCCACCCACTGTTCGACGTAGCGGAACCCGGTGTCGGGGCCGGTGAAGACCGTGGCGGCCGCCTGCAGGTAGGCCAGCACGGTCGGTTTCCCGGTCTGCGGTGTGAACACCGCCGGGGAGTAGAAGACCGCGTCGTCGGTGAGCAGCTCCCCCACCTCGCCGAGACGCCCCGATTCGACAAGCTCAAGCCACGTGGCCAGTACCGGTGCGGTCATGGCGTCAGGCTAGTGCCCGCGCGTCCCGCGCGGACACGCTTTAGCTCTGCCGCATCCCCAGCCACCGCAGCAGCCGCTGCCACCAGGGTCGGCGCGGGGCGTCGGGGGCGACCCGGTCGCGGGCACGGGCGGCTTCGTCGGCGAACTCGGTGATCGATTCGTCGCCCTCTTCGGCGCGCATTGCTCTCCTCTCGCCGGGATCGGATGCCTCTGGCGACCGGCTACCCCACGCCGAGCGCAACGAAACCCCCGGGCGGGCGGGCCCGGTCGACTAGGTTCGGGCAGTGTGGATCTCGATGCGGTAGCGACCTGGATGTCGGCGCAGGGGCTCGGGGAGGGCCCGCTGGGCGATGTGGCGCCGATCCCCGGCGGCACCCAGAACATCATGGTGCGGTTCACCCGATCGGGGCGGACCTACGTGCTGCGCCGCGGCCCGGCCCATCTGCGTCCGCGCAGCAACACCTCGATCCTGCGGGAGACCCGGGTGCTGGCGGCGCTCGGCGACACCGACGTGCCCCATCCCCGGTTGATCGCGACCTGCGAGGATCCCGGCGTTCTCGGCGACGCGGTGTTCTACCTGATGGAGCCGGTCGACGGGTTCAACGCCGGGG
>CAZMXV010000350.1:0-1185 GCA_964570295.1 uncultured Rhodanobacteraceae bacterium | reverse complement strand
GTTCCGAACATCGCGATTCGAAGCGGAGACCACCACAAGAACAGGAACACGAACAGCGACCAGCCAGTCCAGGTTAAAACGGTCTTCTCGCGGCTTGGAGTCAGTTTCCTGACACTTTGCATCATCAGTACGATCGTCACGACCGGAACCACGAAGTCACCAATGATCCTTAAAAAATCCCAGTCAAGCGGGAACCCAAGCGCTGTCAGCCAGTCGTCGCCCTTGGCATGGTCTCGCCACGCGGACAGACCGTAGATGATGATCACAAGTCCGAAAGCCAACAAAGAGCCGCGATCGCGACGCCATGCCGATTGGTGACTGCGGCCTTTCGTACTATGCGATTCCTGCGCGGGGTGTTTCGAGTGCATCACCATTTACCAGGACGTACCAGGATAGGGCGTGCGGCATTGTTTCGTATCCTTTTGCAGTTTGTACTGGGCCGCTCCGTAGGTGATCAAGGCGCCCGCGCAAGCGAGTGCTCCGACCCCGGTCGCCGCTGTCGCGCATACATAGCCTACGCTTGCGTCCAAGCCGTAGAGCGTAGCGTTGTCCATATAAAGATCGTCACATGCCCCTTTCCGATCATGCTCCCAAAGGATGCAGTCGATATCGTTCGGGTTGCAACCGTCCGGTCGAGGTGGCTGCGGAGTGGGCGACGGATCGCCGACGCCGCTTCCCCACCATTGATTGTACGTTCCCCAGTTGGACAGTCCGCCACCCGAAAATTCGTTGCAGGGAAACGGGATCGGCGAGCAACCGCCGGCTATCGGTGTCGCCCACATCGGATCTTCGAGCGGACTCCCCGGTAGACGTGTTACGGGTGGTTCGAAGACGTTGGTGTGCGTGGTCCCCGGTCCTGCGTACGCCATGATGGCATCCGCATGCTGTGCGGTAACCGATTGCAGCATCTGGTCATACATTTCGGCAGCGGCATTCGCGTTGCCATTGTTGGCCTGTAACAACACCTGCTCAAGTGGCAAAGTTGAATGCTGGCCGCTGCCGTAGTACAGGGTGGCCGTGCCATGCTTGAAATCGAATGATGCACGCAATCCGTTCTTGAGCCGGATGGCGTAGGTCTTGGCTGCCTTGTATACGTGAAAATAGTCCAACTCGTACCCCGAATTATCCGGGGTAGCGAGCGGTGACACTGAACAGCCAAGGATACTCACGGTTACGTGTCCTTGA
>CAZMXV010000349.1:0-1193 GCA_964570295.1 uncultured Rhodanobacteraceae bacterium | reverse complement strand
TGCGCCCTGGTCGCCGGCGCCACCTTCCCGGAGGAACTGGGCCGCATCCGCGAAAAGATCGGCGACATGCCTTTGCTGGTGCCGGGTATCGGCGCACAGGGCGGCGATGTCGAGGCGGTGCTGAAAAACGGCCTGACCGGCACGGGTGCCGGACTGGTCATCAGCTCGTCGCGCGCCATCCTGTACGCCGGCAACGGCGCGGACTACGCCGATGCCGCCCGCACCGCGGCGCGGACCCTGCGCGACGACATCAACCTGCACCGCAAACGCTTGCACGCCGCTTCGTAGAAAGACCGCGGGGGCGCCCGTCAACCGCCAGGGAGTTTCCGACGCCGGCGGCCCGACGCTGCGTCCCCGCCACTCGTCTGTCGCCCTCCGCCCCGGCATACTTCTGCCATGAGTCCGTCCGAGTCGATGCCTCCGCCGTTCCTCAGCACCCTCATCGTCGCCGCCGACAGCGGGCCGTCGCTGGCCGAATGCGTACGCCGCGCACTGGCCAGCGATGCCGTGCGCGAAGTGCTGCTGCTGGACAATGCGTCCACCGACGGCATGCCCGAGGCCATCGAACGCGAGCATGCCGGGGATCCGCGCGTGCAGGTGGTGCGCAACGGCGCCAACCTCGGCTTCGGCACGGCGATGAACCGCGGTGCCGCGCTGGCTACCGGTGATGCCCTGCTGCTGCTCAATCCCGACTGTCTGCTGGCCCCCGGCGACGTGGGGAAGCTGCTCGACACGCTGGCTGTCGAACCGTCCGCGGGCCTGGTCGGCGCCGTGGTCCATGATGCCGACGGCACCCCCGACCCCGCCTCGCGCCGTCGCGACCCGTTGCTGCGCCGTTCACTCAATACCCTGACCGGCCGCGCTTCGCGGGAGGCGGACGATCCACGTTGCGAAGGCATTCCCGTGCCGGGACCGATGCCGGCCGGCGTGGAAGAGGAGGAGGCGGTATCCGGCGCGCTGATGCTGCTGCCACGCCGCGTGTTCAACGAACTCGGCGGTTTCGATGAAGGCTATTTCCTGCACTGCGAGGACCTCGACCTGTGCCGCCGCGTGCGCGACGCCGGCCATCGCGTGCTGCTGGACGGCCGCGTGCGCGTGCTGCATGCCAAGGGCGGCTCCAGCCGCCACCGTCCGCTGTTCGTCAGCCGCCACAAGCACCGCGGCATGTGGCGCTGGTTCCGCAAGTTCGATCC
>CAZMXV010000348.1:0-1200 GCA_964570295.1 uncultured Rhodanobacteraceae bacterium | reverse complement strand
CACACCCTCTGCATCGGCGACGGCGTCGATGATGGACAGCTGCGACCAGACCGCCAGGAACGACGCTTCGTCGGTCAGCGTATAGATGGTCTTGGGAGTATCGGACATGAAAGTCTCATCGCGTATGCGGGAAAGACGCCCGTTGTCGCGGCTTTGGGAGCTGACGCCAAGCACGCGTGGACATGAAGGCATGGCCATCGGGACTGTCGCAGGTTTTGAGACCCTCACATGTCATAACACGCTCGCAGGCCCGTTTGCCACCGTGCGAATGGTGACGTAGGCTTCATGTTACAGGGGGGATTTGCATGGACGAGCAAGCCAATCCAGTACATGCGGGGACGATACGAGATAGCTTCCCGGCACGGTGCCGTTTTCTTCAAAACCCAAGCAACGCCACAAGCGATCCACTGGCACGCTTTTCCAAGAAGTTGCGCCCACCTAGGGCACACTCGATAAAGCTCCGGTGTCTGCATCTGCAAGATCACTTCGCTAGTGGCTGTCGCAACGAAGCACTAAAACTCCTCCACCCCCGTCGCCACCTCGGTCTCGACCAACAGTCAGACGTCGTCCCCGACCTGCGTACCATCGAAGCTTCTGGCGGTGCCATAAGTTCGGCTGCTCGCCCTGCACTGAATAGTGCAGCAGCAACCTCCCTCGCTGAGCGCACCACCCCCACACCCACGCTTTTGTACCGAGCCTCCAAGGAGATGTGGAGGAGGCTTGGTGCGGAAAAGCCCTCACCAAATGGTGCAGATGCAATCTCCCAAAGGAACTTCAATAAGGCCGCACCAAGCCACTTCAGGTTTTCCGCGGCACTCAGCCGCGGCCTCATTGAAGCGGGAACTCGTAACAAGGACGCCGATCACGTCGCTTGCGTTTTCCGCGGCACTCAGCCGCGGCCTCATTGAAGCCCATGGCCATGCAGCTGGCGGCCCATGCCTTGCTCCGTTTTCCGCGGCACTCAGCCGCGGCCTCATTGAAGCTGGAAGTCTGACTCCTACCAAGTCCTTCCAGATGCCTCGTTTTCCGCGGCACTCAGCCGCGGCCTCTTTGAAGCCATTCTCCGATGGGTTCGTGCCCCGTGATCGACGCGCGTTTTCCGCGGCACTCAGCCGCGGCCTCTTTGAAGCGGGTTGAAGTGTCCAACTCACGCAGAGACGGCATCAGCCATTGCGCGGGTATCGACTGGTGGGCGGCGGG
>CAZMXV010000347.1:0-1208 GCA_964570295.1 uncultured Rhodanobacteraceae bacterium | reverse complement strand
ACACGGGGCACGTGAACGACCCGGCCACGGGTCTGGTGTACATGCAGCAGCGATATTACGATCCGATGGGACGGTTCATCAGTCCGGATCCAATCGGGCCGACACCGGGCAATATCTTTAACTTCAACCGCTACGCTTATGCCAATAACAATCCCATCGTAAATATCGATCCGGATGGGCGTAAAGTCCGTTACGCTATCGCTAACGGCACGTCAATGCTTAGTGCCATGCAAACGATGGTGTACCTATCTGGATCAAAGACCTTTAGATCCGAATATAACGTCATAAAGAACGCCCAAGTTACTTACACCATCGTTTTTAATAAACAAGAGGAAAGCAGCTTTAATTGGAAGACCAACGTCGTTACGATCAACCCGACAGAGGGCCTGGTTGTGAAATCGTCTGGAAAGGTTCAGTCTCCAGCACTTGGCGGGGGTCATGAAATTGTCCACGCAGCAGACAATGAGCGCATGGGCGACAAAGAATATTCAAAAGCAATGGCTCCACCGACCGTAACGCTTCCGAATGGGAAAACGGCGGTCGTGATTTCGTATCCTCCGGTGGGTCCTGCTGAAGAGGAGCATGCAACGAAAGTAGAAGGTCAGATAGCCAATGAGCTTGGTGAGCCGGCTAGGAAATATTATTACGATCAAAGCGGGGCCGTCACTACTTGTGGGCCAACGAGTAATCAAGTATGTCAAAAATAGCCATAAATTCCATAATCTATCTAGCTATTTTTGCATTTACATCAGGGTGTGCATTTGCGCAAGCGTTCTCCGGGCATGTTGATGAGATGAAGAGGGCAATCGAGTCTTCGTACTCTATATCCATGTATTTTTATACGAGCACGGATTTGCATGTGCAGCGTGGCAGGACAAACGCGCGCGAACCGACTGCTACTCTTACTATTAAATGCGGCTTCGCATGTGGGCATGTAATGCGGAAGATTGTGAATAATTTTGCACATTCAGTTATGATGCCGAATTGTCCACGAGAAAATACCTTTTTGGTGATTAGATTCGACAATGCTAAGGCCCTCTCGTACTTTCATGGTGGCGAGATAAGTAAATATCGTGGCCGATGTTATTACAACAAGGAAAGCATTAATGATGTTATCCACGTTCTAGATTTCTTTTGACGCGGATAGCGGTTCTAAAACAGGAGTCAGAGTGTGCTTTTCGGCCAAAACAGAGGGCCAAAACAGGAGT
>CAZMXV010000346.1:0-1213 GCA_964570295.1 uncultured Rhodanobacteraceae bacterium | reverse complement strand
GACAAATATAAGATGCTTCTCCCGCATTTAAACGAACAAACCGCCCGACTGTACTTAGCAAGTGAAGCATTGAGTATGGGTCGTGGTGGAAAGCAAAGAGTAGCCCGGCTGGCAAAGACAAGTCGTGTTAGGATAAATAAGGGGATTTCGGAATTATTATCGGGGACGGCATCAAAGGAGGCAGAAACTCAGAAAACGATAAGAAAGCCGGGAGGTGGCAGAAAACGGCTTGATCAACTACAAGATGGGTTATTGGAAACGTTAGATTCAATTATAAGTCCCCACACCTTAGGCGATCCCATGAAACCACTTTTATGGACAAGCAAAAGCCTTCGTAAAATAGCGGAAGAGCTAAAAAATAAAGGGTACAAGATAGGGTATGTAACCGTTGGAGAGTTATTGAAATCTTTAAATTATAGCCTGCAAGGGAACAAAAAAACGCAGGAAGGCGGCAATGTAACAGACCGGAATGAACAGTTCGAGAACATAAATGCAACCTGTCTTTCATTTATGGAAAATAAGGAGCCTGTCATATCGGTAGATTGTAAAAAAAAGGAGTTAATCGGCAATTACAAGAATACCGGGGCAGAGTGGTTTCCCAAAGGAGAAGCTCCGGATGTAAAAGTTTATGATTTTATAGATAAAGACTTGGGTAAGGCTGTGCCTTATGGGGTATATGATGTGGCACAAAATGAAGGCTGGGTAAGTGTAGGTATCAGTAAGGATACAGCAGAGTTTGCAGTAAACACGATCAGGACATGGTGGCAACAAATGGGGAAAGACGGTTATCCTAATGCCCACAAGTTGCTGATAACTGCTGATAGTGGTGGTAGTAATAGTTCACGAAGCAGATTATGGAAAAAAGAATTGCAATCATTTGCCACAGAAACAGGACTTGAAATTCATGTATGTCACTTTCCCCCGGGAACAAGTAAATGGAATAAAATTGAACATCGTTTATTTTCCTTTATTAGTAAAAACTGGAGAGCTAAACCTTTAGAAAGCTTAGAGATAATAGTAAATCTTATCGCCAATACAACTACTCAAAAAGGTTTACGGGTAAAGGCTCAAGCCGACAAAAAAGAATATCTGAAAGGGATAAAGGTTACAGATGAAGAATTGAAAAGCATTAAACTGAAACAAAGTGAATTTAGGAGTAACTGGAATTATATAATCAGTCCTTAAATCGTATCATTTATTTATGAACATTTCC
>CAZMXV010000345.1:0-1219 GCA_964570295.1 uncultured Rhodanobacteraceae bacterium | reverse complement strand
TATAATAAAAGCCATGAAATAGATTCTCTCTTTATCAATATTTATCAATCTTCCACCGTATCAGATCAGCAAAAAAACAAAATGGATTCTCTTAGGACTTTGATAGGTTCCCTGTTTGCCAAAGAAAATCTAAACCCGGTATTGGGGTATCGAAAAAATGCAGCCCGGCTATTGGATTCCTTACAGTATATGAGCGCTCATAATTCTTTAATAGTCGATAGCATAAGTAATGTGATTGGTTTTATTCATGAGGGGTTGGAAAATATAGCCGGTGAAAAGAAACAATCTTTTAATGACTGGTCTTTGGTTTTAAAAATATCAGGTTATTGTATGTTAGCCATTGCTTTTTTTCTGGCTATTTATATGTTTATCATATACAACAGGGAGCAGCATGCTAAAAAAATGGCCAGAAGGGAAGCCGATGCTTACCACAGCCAGTTAGAAGACCGTATTGAGGAATTGGAGAAAATGAACAAAGAGATCGTGCGGTTACAAAGTCTTGAAAAATATACCGCCATCGGCAAGGCGGCTACCACCATTGCTCACGACATTAAAAATCCATTGACCAGTCTGAATATGGCTGTGGAAGGACTTATGGATGAAGAACAAGATATTGATCCCAAGGTATATTGGGCTATTATAAAAAGGAACATCAATCGGATTACCGAACAGGTAAATCATTTCCTGAATGTAACTGCTTTTACCAAACTCAATTCACAACCTACCTCTATCAATCAATTATTGGATCACATTCTCCAGGAGGCGGCAGACCGGATTCGCCTGGAAAGAGTAGAGGTTATAAAAGATTATGAAAAAGATATTTGCAGGGTGTCTGTGGATTCAGAAAAAATGAAAACTGCATTTCTGAATCTTATTTTTAATGCGATTGAAGCGATGGAAACCGATCCAAAAATAATGAAGATCATGACTAAACGTGAAGGGGATAAATGTGTTATTGTTATAGCCGATAATGGAAGCGGTATGGATAAGGAAATTGCTTCCAAAATATTTGAACCTTATTATACGACAAAGGTTAAAAACGGAAGCGGCCTCGGGCTGGCTCAGACACAGAATATTATTTTAAACCATAAGGGAAATATCGAAGTAGAAAGTAAATTGGGAAAGGGTACACGCTTTATTGTTACTTTAGATATGGTATAACCTTATTTAGGAATGAAGATTTTATTCCCCAAATTGAGGAAATTATTCCCCATTATGT
>CAZMXV010000344.1:0-1234 GCA_964570295.1 uncultured Rhodanobacteraceae bacterium | reverse complement strand
AAGCCAAGGGTGCAACCATGATCAACAGAATCCGCAAGGGGATACTGCCGCTAGCAGGCTGTTGAGAAACGACCGCATTTCGCGCTTGCGTTCGATTGCGCACATTTTTTTCGGGCTGCATGGGTCATTGGGTCAGCAATCACCACGTTCTCCATAATTTTTACCTATCGGCAGGCGTGTTTCTCAAACGACAGACATACCTTGCTCGCGGAACTCATGTCGGCGACGGACTCCACCACTGGCCTATGCCGCCCAGACGTACCAGATTGTAGGCAGCAAAGTTCCACGCCACCCAGCCCTTCACACGAGCCATCCCCACCAGTGGCAGCTTGCGCAAGTCGCCGACGGTCTTGGCCCACCCGAACCGGTAATCCCCCCATTTTTAGCAGCCGCCAAAAGTGGAGTCATGCGGCAAGCGCCAATTTCTGCATGGGCGTGATGCCGCCGAGCGCCATGTTCGGGCGTTCATGGTTGTATGTCCAGAGCCAGCGCGTCGCCATGTCCTGGACTTGTTCAATGGATTCGAAGAGTGTCTGCGCAAGCCAGGCGTAGCGCACCGTTCGGTTGTAACGTTCGATGTAGGCGTTTTGTTGCGGGTTGCCGGGCTGGGTGAACTGGATGCGGATACTGCGCTGTTCGGCCCATGCCTGCAGTGCACCACTGATGTATTCCGGCCCGTTGTCGCAGCGCAGCACCTGCGGCTGCCCACGCCATTCGATGATCCGATCCAACGCACGCATGATGCGGGACGCCGGCAAGGAAAAGTCGACCTCGATATCAAGGCCTTCGCGGTTGTAGTCGTCGATGACGTTGAACAGCCGGAAGCTGCGGCCATCGCCAAGCTGGTCATGCATGAAGTCCATCGACCAAGTGTGATTGATAGCCTCCGGCACGGCCAATGGCTCGGGGCCCTCGCGCACGATACGTTTCTTAGGCTTGATCCGCAGGTTCAATTCCAGCTCCCGATAGATGCGGTACACGCGCTTGTGGTTCCAGCTGAAGCCCTTGATGTTGCGCAGGTGAAGGAAACACAGGCCGAAGCCCCAGTCACGGTAGGTCGTGGTGAGCCGAATCAGCCAGTCGGCAATGCGGGCGTTTTCTTCACTGCTTTTGGCCTGATAGCGGTAGCAGGTTTCGCTAAGGGCAAACGTCTGGCAGGCATGTCGGATGCTGGTGCGCTGGCGCTGTACGGCGTCGATGGCCATCTCCCGGCGTTGAGATGGCCTCACCATTT
>CAZMXV010000343.1:0-1234 GCA_964570295.1 uncultured Rhodanobacteraceae bacterium | reverse complement strand
GGGTGAGACGCCCAAATGGCCTGCGACAGATCTCACAGTCGTCGAACGTTTCACCACTTACCATCGAATATTCAGGATCTTCAGCACTCGCAAGGACACGCCATGCCACACATCCGATTTGCCAATCCCGAAAGGGACATGCCTCATGTATCCAAATACAGCAAAAGTGTGATATGCGATATCATGACGGCATCCAATATACCATCACTCGTTATTACAAGCACGGCAAGAACCGCTCACGACCAGGCCAGAATCATGTACGCCAACATTGAAAGGCATGGCGTCGAACAGCAAAAATGGCTCTATGCCGCTGCAGGCGACAACATCATCGACACCTATGTAAAGCTCAAGCATTTGAATAAAACAAAACAACAAATCATCTCAGGCATGACGAGAGAAATAAATGCCATTGGCCCGCGAAATGTATCCCGGCACGCAGGAGATCCCGGCAAACTGAATGTGGTCGATATTGCACCAAGCTCCATCCCGCCAGCAAATAGACACAAATTCGAAATGGCTGTTACAAAAGACCATCGCATATCGAAACTCCTTCTTCCCCCGACAGACCCCTCGTACCACTTGGAAATACCTCAGCTGGAACAGCGAAAGTGAAGCCCGTGAGAATTCCAGTTTCTCTTTTACTTCTGGCTCTGCTGGCATCATCAACCCCGCTGATGGCTCATGAGGGCTGCATATTTTCCAGCCAACCGGTGGGCGCGTCTTTCAACGTCAAAAATACCGACATAGCCACCTACAAGGTTTTTGACAAACAACGCGAAATCAAGGGCGTCCTGACCAATGGACACCTATTCGAAATAAAGTCGTGGTCATGCGACCATTACGGATGGCGCGGTCGTCTTGTCGTGAATCGCACGGAAGGAACAATGCCCGCACAGCTCGATCGGGCATTCGCGCAGTTGGGGAAGTTGTTCCTCGATCGGACCGACAATCAATCGCTGATGGAAGAACTGAAACGTCATCCGATGACCGTCGGCCAGCTTCCCGCCGTGCGCCACATCTCCGACTCCGGCTATGACCAATTTCTTCTCAAGGCTACCGCCGCCGGGGATGTCATCATTATCGAAATATCCTTTTACCAGTCGTGAGTATCGGCCGCGCCATGGGTTACGCGGCACGTTCGGACGCCTGAGGGCGGGGTACCGCCACATGTCACAAGGGCGGTGTCCCGGCACGCCAGCGGCGTCAATTCTCGTCGCTGCGGACTTGGGCGTGG
>CAZMXV010000342.1:0-1238 GCA_964570295.1 uncultured Rhodanobacteraceae bacterium | reverse complement strand
TGCGCTGGTACCGGGACTACTACAAGGTGCCGGCCTGACTCCGACCGGCCGCCGCACGGACAAACCGCGGCGTGCCGGAACCGTCCCGGCCTCGCCGCGCCCGGACAGGACACGCAAGAATGGTCAATCGCCGTGCACCGGCTTCTCGTGGATGCGAAACCCGCGTGGCGGCTCCGTACCCAGCAGGTGGCGCACCAGGTAGTTCCAGCGGCGCAGGGTGACGTAGCGCTTGTGCGGTCCGCTGTCGCCGTGGGCCATGTTGGGCACCAGCAGCATGTCGAAGGGCTTGTTGGCACGCATCAGGGCATCCACCAGACGCATGGTTTCGACCGGATGCACGTTGCCGTCCATGTCGCCATGGATCAACAGCAGATGCCCTTCGAGGCGGTCGACCAGCGCCATGTTGGACTGCTCCGCGTAATCGTCGCCCACCGGATGGCCCTGGAACAGTTCGTTCCAGCCGGCCTTGTCCAGGCGCGGGTCGTGGTCGCCGGAGGTGGACACCGCGACCTTGTAGAAGTCCGGGAACTGCAGCAGCGCATGGGTGGAACCATAGCCGCCATGCGAGTAACCATGGATACCGACCCGGTCCAGGTCCATCCAGGGATATGTTTCCGCCATCTGCCGGATCATGGCCACGTGGTCGGCGAACACGTTGCCGAGGTTGTGGTACGAGAAGGCGTGGAAGGCGTGCGAGCGCTTGGCGGTACCGCGGCCATCGACCATCACCACCACGAAACCCAGCTCCGCCGTGGCCTGCAGGGGCATGGTCCCGGCCAGGGTCTTGGGCACGAAGAAGTTGTGCGGGCCGGTGTAGACGTACTCCACCACCGGGTAGGTGCGCGCCGGGTCGAAATGCGTGGGGCGCACGATCAGGCCGTAGAGGTCGGTGCGACCATCGGCCGCCTTGCCATGGAACGGGATCGGCGGCTGCCAGCCCTGCGCCGCCAGCCATCGGGTATCGGTGCGCTCCAGCACCTTCAGCACCTTGCCGTCCTCGGTCCGGCGCAGCACTGCCACGCCTGGCAGGTCGGCGCGCGCGTAGTGATCCACGAACCAGCGGTGGTCCGGCGACATGGACACGCGATGGTTGGCCTTCTCGGGCGTCAACGCCCGCATCTCGCCGCCGTCCAGGCTGACCCGGTAGAGGTGGGTCAGGTAGGGGTCCTCGTCGGGATCGACGCCCGAGGCCAGGAAGTAGACCTGGCGCCGCGTCTTGTCCACGGACACGATCTCGC
>CAZMXV010000341.1:0-1239 GCA_964570295.1 uncultured Rhodanobacteraceae bacterium | reverse complement strand
GCCGTCGGCGGCGCGCTGATGGTGATCAGCCTGCGCAATGCCGTGCACGCGGTACTGTCGCTGGTGATGACCTTCTTCAGCGTGGCCTGCCTGTGGCTGCTGATGCAGGCCGAATTTCTCGCCATCGCGCTGGTGGTGGTCTACGTGGGTGCGGTCATGGTGCTGTTCCTGTTCGTGGTGATGATGCTCGACATCGACCAGGAGAAGCTGCGCGAGGGCTTCGTGCGCTACCTGCCGCTGGGCATCGTGGTGGCCGCGGTGATGCTGCTGGAAATGCTTTCGCTGATCGGCGTGCGTGCCATGCACGCCACCACCATGGGGCCGAACCCGGCCGCCGCCGCCGACATCGTCAACACCTTCGGCCAGGCCAGCAACACGGCATGGCTGGGCATGTCGCTGTACACCGAGTACCTGCTGCCGTTCGAGATCGCCGCGCTGATTCTCACCCTGGGCCTGGTGGCGGCGGTGGTGCTGACCCTGCGCTTCCGCCCCGGCGTGCGCAAGCAGAACCCGAGCGCGCAGTCCCGCGTCAAGGCGGCCGACCGCCTGCGTGTGGTCAAGATGGATGCAGTGCGTCCCGAGGAGTCCGAATCATGATCACCCTGGCACATTTCATCGTGCTCGGCGCGGTGCTTTTCTCCATCGCCGTGGCCGGCATTTTCATCAATCGCAAGAATGTCATCGTGCTGCTGATGTCGATCGAGCTGATGCTGCTGGCGGTCAACATCAACTTCGTGGCGTTCTCGCGCTTTCAGGGCGACGTGGCCGGTCAGATCTTCGTGTTTTTCGTGTTGACCGTGGCGGCTGCCGAGGCGGCCGTGGGACTGGCGATTCTTACCTTGCTGTTCCGCAACCGCCGTACCGTCAACGTCGCCGAAATCGACTCGATCAAAGGCTGAGAAGATGCAGCTTTCGACTACGATACTTCTGATCATCGTCCTCGCTCCGTTGGCGGGTTCCGTACTGGCAGGCCTGCTGCGCAAGCAGCTCGGACGCGGCGGCGCGGCGGCGGCCGCCATCGCCAGCGTGGGCCTGTCCTGCGTGCTTTCGCTGTGGGTCCTGTACCAGTTGGTGTGGGGCGGGGCGGAGCCGTACGACCACAACATCTACACCTGGTTCCAGGTGGGCCACATCAATGCCTCCTTCGGCATGATGATCGACCGGCTGTCGGCCATGATGATGGTGGTGGTGACCTTCGTGTCGCTGATGGTGCACATCTACACCATCGGCTACATGGCC
>CAZMXV010000340.1:0-1262 GCA_964570295.1 uncultured Rhodanobacteraceae bacterium | reverse complement strand
GCTACACGGGGCACGTGAACGACCCGGCCACGGGCCTGGTGTACATGCAGCAGCGGTACTACGATCCGAGTGTGGGACGGTTCTTGAGCCCCGACCCGGTGGCGCCGGCGCCGGGGAATGTGTTCAACCTTGGGCGGTATACCTACGCCAATAACAACCCCCTGCGATTTACTGATCCGGATGGCAAGCAAAGCGTAGGCGAAATGATCGATTCGGCGGCGCAAGGATGCGGCGCTGTGAGCTGTGCAGGCTTTGCGTTGTTGCATGCTGCCTGGGTGATGACAGGTGCTGAGCCGGTCAGTCAGGTTGCCGACAAGGGATGGTCCAACGTCAGCACCGCCGACAAGATTGGCGCTGTCACTGCGGTGGCATCGGTTATACCAGTTGGTCGTGTGGCTAGCGCCGTTGGCAAGGTTGCTGAGGGTGCCGAGGTCGCATCTGACGCAGCTCGGGCCGGGAAGATTCTTGCGAAGGATGGAGAAAAAGCAAGTGACCTTGGAACCGTATTCGTGGATTCGAAAGGCAATGCTATACCTACTCCGAAAGGCGGTTCTATTACAGGATCACCCGATGGTCGTTACATACAAGTTCGTGATGCTGAGGGGAATCTCACTGGGGCGCGTATCGATGGCCCTCACAAGCCAGCCACGCATCCAGACCCACGAGCGCAACGCCCGCATGCCCACGTTCCGGGAGTGAAAAATCCCGATGGCACACCTTGGCTACCGATAAATTATTAGGCACTGCTGATGGAAGAAGCGACATTTGGGGATACCGTTGAAGTTAGTACTTCTGCGCCAGAAAAATTTCGGCCTGGGAGTCTGGGTGAAGTAGTTGCCATCACGGAGGTCGATGCTGGTTCACATATGGCAGGTACAGATATGCCGTGGGGTGGCAAACGCTATCTTGTTGAATTTGGTGATGGTGTTGCGGCGGAGGTGCCTGAAGTCTGGGTAAGAAAAGTAACGGCTCCAGATCCACCTTCTGACACCCTATAAAACTCAAGGCTCGCATCACTGCGGACTTTGACGGTCACGTGAAAGAGAGCTCGGGGTCGCGTCCTGTATTGCCACATTCGCCGCTCCCACGAAACAAAGGCCCGCATTAAAAATGGTGTCAGGGACATTTTCTGACGTCAGCGAGGGTGCTTGGCTGATCAGAGGCTCGGCATGAAAGGCGTGGGGTCGGGTCTAGCAGGAAAAAAGGTGTCAGCAAAACAGGAGTCAGAGTGCGCTTTTCTGAAACCAACAGTCGCCCCCAGC
>CAZMXV010000339.1:265-1283 GCA_964570295.1 uncultured Rhodanobacteraceae bacterium | reverse complement strand
CGGGGTGCGCCAGGCGGTGATCCTGGCGGCCGGGCTCGACGCGCGCGCCTACCGGTTGGCGTGGCCGGCGGGCACCACCGTCTACGAGATCGACCAACCCGCGGTCATCGAGTTCAAAACCCGCACCCTGGCCGACCTCGGCGCCGAACCCACCGCGACGCGCCGCACCGTCGCCATCGACCTGCGCGATGACTGGCCGGCGGCGTTGCGGGCAGCGGGTTTTGACCCCGCGGAGCTGACCGCGTGGGTGGCGGAGGGCCTGCTGATCTACCTGCCGCCGGAGGCTCAGGACCGGCTCTTCGACAACATCACGGCCCTGTCGGCGCCGGGCAGCACGATCGCCACCGAATATGTCCCCGGTCTCAAGGATTTCGACCCGGAGAAGGCCCGCGCAGCCTCAGAACGGTTCCGCGAACACGGTTTCGACCTCGACATGGGGGACCTGATCTTCACCGGCGAGCGTCACCACGGCGCCGAGTACCTGCGCGAGCACGGCTGGACGATGAACGAGCTCTCCCGCGCCGAACTCTTCGCCCGCCACGACATCCCGCTGCCCTCCCTGGAGGACACTGATGATCCGCTGGGCGAGATCATCTACCTCGACGGCACCCTGAGCGCGTAACCGCGCTCAGCGGCGCGGGTCCCCCAGCCACAGCACACTGGCACCGTTGACGGTGCGGTCGATCTCGTCGACCACGCCGGTCAGGGTCCGCATCAGCAGCCCACCGGCGGCCTCGCTCAGCGACGCCGCCGCCGGCTGCGATGACGGCCGTGGACGCAGCAGCTCCAGCAGCGACGAGCCCGGATAGTGCAGCGTGCGGGTGTCGGCGTCGGGTTCGAGGCCGGCCAGCACGCGGGCCCGCCGGATCGCGGTGCGCAGCCCGCCGAGTTCGTCGACGAGGCCGTGGGCGAGCGCGTCGGCGCCGGTCCAGACCCGGCCGCGGGCCACCTTGTCCACCGCGTCGACCGCGAGGTTGCGGCCCGCGGCGACCCGCTGCACGAAATCGGTGTAGAATAG
>CAZMXV010000339.1:0-255 GCA_964570295.1 uncultured Rhodanobacteraceae bacterium | reverse complement strand
TGTCGCTGCCCACGCCGAGGCGTTCTTTGAGGTCGCGGGCGACGAGCTTGCCGGTCACCACGCCGATCGAACCGGTGATGGTTCCGGGATTGGCGACGATCGCGTCGGTGCCGGCCGAGATGTAGTAGCCGCCCGACGCGGCGACCGCGCCCATGGAGGCCACCACCGGTGTGCCGTCCTCGCGCGCCTTGGCCACCGCACGCCAGATGGTCTCCGACCCGGTCACCGACCCGCCGGGGCTGTCCACCCGCAGCA
>CAZMXV010000338.1:0-1285 GCA_964570295.1 uncultured Rhodanobacteraceae bacterium | reverse complement strand
TCCGCTCGGTGTACGCCTCGGTCTCGGGCAGTCACCTGGAAACCAAGAACTCGCATGGCACCGCGGCGATCCGTGACCACGAGGTCACCGCCGGCGACCTGGAGCAGGTGCTGGAGGCGGCACGCGCCGTGGCCATTCCGGCCGACCGCAAACTGCTCTACAACGAGCCGCAGGAGTACCGCATCGACGGCCAGGACGGCATCCGCCACCCGGTCGGCATGAGCGGCGTGCGCCTGGAAGCCAGCGTGCACCTGGTTACCGGTGCGGCGGCGGCGGTGCAGAACATCAGCAAGTGCATCAACCGTTGCGGCCTGTCGGTGGACGAACTGGTGCCCTCGGCGGTGGCCAGCGCCAAGGCCGTGCTCACCGACGACGAGCGTGAACTGGGCGTATGCCTGGTCGACGTCGGCGCCGGTACCACCGATATCGCCATCTACACCCAGGGCGCGATCCGCTACACCAAGGCGCTGCCGGTGGGCGGCGACCAGGTCACCAGCGACATCGCCTACGGCATCCACACGCCGACCGCGCATGCCGAGGACATCAAGATCAAGTACGCCTGCGCCCTGGCGCAGCTGGCGCACGCCGAGGAAACCGTGCAGGTGCCGTCGGTGGGCGAGCGCCCGCCGCGGCGCATGGAGCGCCAGTCGCTGGCGCAGGTGGTGCAGGCCCGCTACGAGGAAATCTTCGAGATGGTGCACGACGAGCTGCGCCGCTCCGGCTACGAGAACCTGGTAGCCGCGGGCATCGTGCTCACCGGCGGCGCCGCGCGCATGGAGGGGGCGCTGGAGCTGGCCGAGGAGGTGTTCCACAAGATGGTGCGCCTGGGGCTGCCGCAGCACGTGGTCGGCCTGGGCGACGTGGTGTCCAGCCAGATGCAGTCCACCGGCGTGGGCCTGCTGCTGCACGGCGCGCATGCCGGCGGCATGAGCGGTGCCGGCGGCGTGGGCAGCAGCGTCAGTGGCGTCGTGGAAAAAGTGCGGGGGTGGCTGACCCGCAACTTCTAGATCGTCGGACAGGCACGGACCCCGGTCCGGGCCTGCCAGGAACAGGATCGCGCAGGAGGCGCCCGGGGCATGGTGAAACACCGGCCCGCCCCGATCCGGCAATGGCCGGATCGGCAACCCCCAAGAAATCACAAAGCAAGTCGGAGGACGGGAAATGTACGAGATGGTCGAAGAAATGGCACCGAATGCGGTGATCAAGGTGATCGGTGTGGGCGGCGGCGGCGGCAACGCCGTGGCGCACATGGTCGAGGCAAACATCGAAGGCGTGGAGTTCATCT
>CAZMXV010000337.1:0-1306 GCA_964570295.1 uncultured Rhodanobacteraceae bacterium | reverse complement strand
CCTCCAGTGCCTGGTCGCGCAGGCAGTGGCCATCCTCCAGCAGCAGCAGGTTCTGGTCCTTGAGGTCGGCCAGCGCAAGGGACTTCCGGGCGGCCAACGGATGGTTCTGTGGCACGGCCAGCAGGAACGGTTCCTCGAACAGGAACTCGGCCTGCAGGTGGTCGTCGTGCACGGGCAGGGCGACGATACCGGCATCCAGCTTGCCCGAGCGCAGCCGGTTCAGTACTTCCTCGGTTTTTTCCTCCACCAGCAGCAGCTCAAGGCGCGGAAAGCGTTCGTGCAGCATGGGCACCACGTGCGGGAGCAGGTAGGGGCCGAGGGTGGGGAAGATGCCCAGCCGCAGGGTGCCCGACTCCGGATCGCTGCTGCGTCGCGCCACGCTGCGGATCTGCTCGACTTCGTCCAGCACGGTGCGTGCGCGGCGCGCGATGTCGTGGCCGATCTCGGTCAACAAGGCCTGGCGCGGGGTGCGCTCGATCAGGGTCACGCCAAGCTCGTCCTCCAGCTTGCGTATTTGCGTGGACAAGGTGGGCTGGCTGACGAAGCAGGACTCGGCCGCGCGGCCGAAGTGCCGGTGCTCGGCCAGGGCGACCAGGTATTGCAGTTCACGCAGATTCACGGTTTCTTCCCCGGCAACGCTTTGCATAGATTATGTGAATCGTACATGCCGATTTCAATAGACATGATTGACTGGCAGTGGCGGGCAGGGTGGTGCGCGACAAAAAAATGGCCCCGACAACACGTCGGGGCCTGGAGGAAGCACGGAGCCGGCTTGGGGTGGGACTCCGTGTTCAGTCAAGGGTTTATTGGTAGTAGCCCATCACGTTCAGGTTGAGAAAGGGCGTCTCGCCCACCACCAGCAGGTAATAGGTGCCGGCCTGCGGCTGGCGGATGACGGTGGTTTCGGTGTTGCCGGGACGCGTGGAAGCGAAGTCGTGCACGGTGGCGGTCGGCGCCTCCTCGTAGGACACGTACGTGGAAACGTCGCCGCTGCCGCCGAACGTGCGCAGGTTCAGCAGGCTGGCACCTTCGGGAACCACCAGCTTGTACAGGAAGGCGTCGCCGGCGGCACCGGTCTGCCCGGTCAGCGGGATGCGGTTGTCCAGCTGGGTGGCTTCGATGTCGCTGCCACTGTCGTCCATGGCGGCCGCCACCGCGGCCGCGGCATCGAGGATGCCGGCGCCGAGGGGCGTGCTGCTGGGTGGCTGCGCGCCGAAGGGCTTGGCCGTGGCGCGCATGAGGGCCTTGATCCGCTTGGGTGCCAGCGGATCCAGGCCCGCCGATACGGCGGCCGCCTGCATCAGGG
>CAZMXV010000336.1:0-1315 GCA_964570295.1 uncultured Rhodanobacteraceae bacterium | reverse complement strand
TGGCGGCCCCTGTCGCAGGAGGGCTACTGGCGGTTGATGGACGTGCTGTTCGGCGGCAGCGCGTTCGCCATGCACGCGGCCAGCCTCTTCCTGCATGCACTGGCCTCGGCAGGCGTGGGCGTGTTCGCCTGGGCCCTGGCGCATGCCTGCCGGTGGCGGCATGTCACGCGCACGGCGGTGCTGGCCGGTGTGCTTTATGCATCCCTGGCCATGCACATGTTGCCGGTGCACTGGGCCGCCGCCGCCAACAATTCCATGCTGACCCTGTTCACGGCCCTGGCGCTGGCGGCCTGGGTGGCGGCATTTCGCCTGGGTGGTGCGCGCCGCGTGCTGGTGCTGGGCGGCATACCGGTCCTGCTGGCCATGGCCCTTCTGACCAAGGAGTCGGCGGTACTGATACCGCTTTTGATGGTGGTGGCCGGCCTGTTCACCGGCGCCCCTTTCTGGCGTCCCGGCCATGTTGTCACGCTGGTTGCGTGCGCCGCGATCATTGCCATCTGGCTGGTGCTCGACGCGCGCTTCACGGCCCGTACGGAAGCCGCCTATACGCTTGAAGTGGGGCGCAACGTGTTGCGCAACGGCGCATCATTCGCGGCCTGGCTGCTGAATGTGCCGCGCGAGGCCTTGCGCATGGCACTCGTCGGCAACCGCTGGCTGGCACTGGGATGGGTCGCGGCCACGGCACTGCCCATGCTGGGCGCATGGTACGTGGCGGGGTGGCGCGGGCGCAGGCAGCTGTCCCGTTTCCAGTGGCTTGGCGTGATGGTGTTCGCCGGCCTGGCCTATGGGCCGTATTTCCTGTTCTCGTGGAACAGCTATGCCTACTACGCGGCCGTGGCGGCCGTTCTGCCGGTGGTCGTGCTGGCCCGTCTCGGCATGGACGGAAAACGCGTGTGGGGGATGGTGGTCTTGGTCGCCCTGTCTTCATGGGTGGCTGTGGCGGGCACCCGCCATGCGCCCCGGCCCGCCTTGATCGCCCGCGCCCAGTGGGGCGAGAACATGCTGCGACAACTGGAAGCGCAGCCGGTGCGGGCTCCCTTCTGGGTGGCGGTTTCCGACCGGCACCGCTTTTACGCGGTGGGTCAGGCCGGGCTGGCGTGGCGTCTCCATCTTGGCCCGGGGGCGACCCGCCTGGCCACGCAGTGTCCGGCGTCTTCCCGTCGGTGCCTGGTCATTGACAGGATGGGCCACTGGCATTGGCGACAGTCGAAGCCGCAGCAGCGGCATGGCGGCAACGCGCCCGCCTGTCAGTGTTCGTCGCAGCATTGAGTCACCCGACCGTACCGGTCCGGTGGCCGGTGGATCAGGACGTGGG
>CAZMXV010000335.1:0-1317 GCA_964570295.1 uncultured Rhodanobacteraceae bacterium | reverse complement strand
CACGCAGCGACGAGCAGCTCGGGCTGATCGAGCGCGGCGGCTACATCCTGCACGACCCGGCCGACACCAAGTTCCAGGCCATCCTCATCGCCACCGGCTCCGAAGTCGGCCTGGCCATGGACGCCATGCGCCACCTGGCCGACAACGGCATCGCCGTGCGCGTGGTCTCCATGCCCTGCACCGAAACCTTCGACGAACAGCCCGTGGAATACCGCGAAGGCGTGCTGCCCGGCCACTGCCGCGCGCGCGTCGCCATCGAGGCCGGCACCGCCGACTACTGGCGCAAATACGTCGGCCTGGACGGCGAAGTCATCGGCATGCACAGCTTCGGGGCCTCCGCCCCCGCCGAAGTGGCCTTCGAAAAATTCGGCTTCACCGTCGCCAACGTCGTCGAAGCGGCGAGGCGCGTCATCGGCTGATCATCGTCGCGTACCCGGCAGGAACGGAAGGCGCGGGCTGGCGGCGCTCTCCGTTTCTGCCGGCCACGGATCGGCGCGCCACCCCAGCCCGTCGCGATTCCGGGGTGCCCAGCCGCATGCAGGGGCCTGCTCCGCGTCTCGCCTCAAACCACCGTCAAATTGGCATAGGCCAGCACCAGCCACTTG
Source organism: uncultured Rhodanobacteraceae bacterium (assembly GCA_964570295.1). Lineage (GTDB taxonomy): Bacteria > Pseudomonadota > Gammaproteobacteria > Xanthomonadales > Rhodanobacteraceae > Oleiagrimonas. The sequence goes on along the minus strand of CAZMXV010000335.1, from coordinate 712 downwards.
TTTCCCGCCTCGGCAAAGTTCACCTGCACACGCGTGTGCGCGCCGCTGCCCTCGGCGCTGACGATCACGCCGTCGCCGAAGGTGGGATGGCGCACGGGCTGGCCCAGCTTCAGACCGGCAGGAGCCTCTTCCAGCGCGGCGTGGGCGGGCGCCGTCCAGGCCGGGCGGCTGACCTTGATGCGCGGGCGGATTTCGTGGACCAGACCCTGCGGAATCTCGCCCAGGAAGCGGGACGGCCGGCAGAACATTTCGCTGCCGTGCAGGCGGCGCTGTTCGGCATAGGTCAGGGTGAGCGTCTCGCGGGCGCGGGTGATGCCCACATAAGCCAGGCGGCGCTCTTCCTCCAGCCGGCCTTCCTCCTCGACCGCCCGCTGGCTGGGGAACAGGCCGTCTTCCATGCCCACCAGGAACACATGCGGAAACTCCAGCCCCTTGGCCGAGTGCAGCGTCATCAGCTGCACGCAGTCGTCGCCGGCCTGGCCCTGGCCTTCGCCGGCCTCCAGCGCCGCGTGCGAGAGGAAGGCGGCCAGCTCCGAGAGCCCGGCCTCGACATCCTCGGCACTGGGCTCGAAGCGGTCGGCGACATTGACCAGTTCGTCCAGGTTTTCCACCCGTGCCTCGCCATTGCCGCGGCTGTCGCGCTCGCAGTGCTCGCGCAGATGGGTGCTGGCCAGCACCTGTTCGACTTGCTCGTCGAGGGTAAGTGGTTGCC
>CAZMXV010000334.1:0-1318 GCA_964570295.1 uncultured Rhodanobacteraceae bacterium | reverse complement strand
GTTGGCCTGGTGCGGAATCAGCCAGTCCACGTCCGATTCCTGCATGCCGGCCGCGGTCAGCGTCTCGCCGACCAGGGCGTCGAACGTCTTGACCGCGATCTTGAACACCTCGCGACCCTTCATGCGGATGCGCACGCCGTGGTTGGGCTCGTCGCTGAAGCCGACGGACACGCCCACCGGATTGTACAGCAGTTCCTTGTAGCCGCCATCGGCATGCAGGCAGGTGGCGCGGATACCGGGTTCCTCGGACGCCTCGAGCACCACGGCGCCGGCCCCATCACCGAACAGCACGCAGGTTTCACGCTCCGTCCAGTCGACCATGCGGGTCAGGGTCTCGGCGCCGATCACCAGGGCCTTCCTCGCCTGCCCGGAACGCACCATGGCATTGGCCACGCCCAGGGCATACATGAAGCCCGAACAGGCGGCATTGACGTCGAACGCGGCGCAGCCGTTGGCACCCAGCCGATGCTGGACCAGGCAGGCCGTGGAGGGAAACACGATGTCCGGCGTGGTGGTGCCGAGAATCAGCAGATCGAGCTCGGACGCCTTGACGCCGGCGCGCTCCAGCGCCTGCCGGGCGGCACGAAACGCCAGATCGCCGGTAGTCTCGCCCTCGGCGGCGACATGGCGCTCGCGGATGCCGGTACGGGTGCGGATCCATTCGTCGCTGGTGTCGACGATTTTTTCCAGATCGGCATTGGTCATCACGCGTTCGGGCAACGCGCTGCCAGTGGCGATGATACGTGCGTAAGTCAGAGCGGTTCCCCTTCTGCGCAAATCAAGGATGGGCCAGTCAAGCCGCAGACTTTACACCACCCGGGGCCGTACTGGCAGGTACGGATGTCAAGCCATGCCGGCGGCGGCTTCCACGATGTCGTCCTCGGCCGGCAGCACCAGCAGCGCGGCACCGGCCAGCGGGGTGTAGGTGTCGGCACCGACCACGCGCCGCAACGGTTTGCCGCCATGGCCCGCCTCGACGATGGCGGTGATGATGCCCTCGCCGACGCCGGCGCTGCGACGCCCCTCGTCCACCACCAGAATGCGCTCGGCATCGGCCGCCTGTTCGGCAATGAAGGTGTCGTTGAGCGGCACCAGCCAGCGCAGGTCGACCACGCGTACCTTCCAGCCGTGCGCGGCCTCGATGCGTCGCGCCGCGCGCAGGCTCATCGGCACGCCGTTGCCGAAGGTGAACACCACCAGGTCCCTGGCCTCTTCCGCGTAGACGCGCCCCTCGCCCAGCGTCATGGCCCGGTCCGGTTCGGGATACGCGAACTGCCACTGACCGTCGCCGGGTTCGTAAAGGTCCTTGGTCATGTAC
>CAZMXV010000333.1:0-1319 GCA_964570295.1 uncultured Rhodanobacteraceae bacterium | reverse complement strand
AACGCTGGCGCGCCATGATGGACGTGCTGGAGGCCCACGACATCACCGCCTGGCGACGCCAGTACCTGGACACGCTGGTGCGGTGACGTTTTCCTGCGTCACCGCAGACCATCGAGGGGTGCTGGGAGTTTCCCGCGGGGTCCCTCGAAAAATCCGTTTTCGAGCATGTCCGTGGCTTCGGGCGGCGTATCGGCCAGCGCCATCGCGGCCATGGAGCGCTCCCACGGATGCATGCCCGGTATCGGGTTTTTCGAGCCCCCCCTACGGAGCCAGCCACACCAGGCTGGCCAGACGACCGCTGCGGGCACCTTCGCGGCGGTGGGAGTACAGCCGCGGATCGGTGAAGGTGTCCGGTCCGCCGCCGTGGATCCGGGCCACGCCCGCCGCCTGCAACCGGTGCCGGGCCAGCCTTGCCAGATCCGCGTGCCAATGCCCGGGGCGGATCGGCACGAACGCGCCGGGCGGCGCCCGGTCACCACCGAACGCGCGGTATACCGGCGCGTCGACCTCGTAGCTTTCCGCCCCGATGCAGGGCCCCAGCCATGCCATGAGGCGTGACGCCGGCGTGGCCATCGTGGCCACGGTGGCCTCCAGCACCCCGCCCGCCAGGCCGCGCCAGCCGGCATGGGCGGCACCGATCTCGCTGCCGTCGTCGGCGCACAGCAGCACCGGCAGGCAATCCGCGGTGAGAATGGCCAGGACCGTGCCCGGCATACGCGACACCGCGGCATCGGCCTGCGGCTCCGTGGCTCCCGGCAGGGGACCCAGTTCGGCAACCCGCGTGCCATGCACCTGCCGCAGCCAGCGCGGTGCCGAAGGCAGGTTCAACGCCTGCGCCAGGGCGCGGCGGTTGCTGTACACCGTGTCGGCATCGTCCCCGCTGTGCAGGCCGAGATTGAAACGTGCATACGGCGGCAACGACACGCCCGGGCCGTTGCGGGTGGTGACCGCGGCATGGACGCGCGGCGGCGCGGACCAGTCGGGGAAAATCCAGGTGTCTTGCATGAGGCAGTCGGGGTCGGAGATGCAGGGAGGCCGTGGCACTTCCCGTGAGGATATCGAAAAAGCGAACTTCCAGGCGTCCCTGCGGGACACCCCGAAAAACGTCAACCTGAGACCGCCAATGTCCATGGACCTTGCGGGAACGGCCCACCGCCGCGATGGCGTTTGCCGATTGCGCCGCCAGCCTGCCGCGAAAATGCGCCCACGCGCCCCGCCACCGGCCCTTCACTCCTCGTTCTTTGCCCCCGCATCGACGCGCAAGGCCTCGATCAATGCCGCCATGTCGTCCGGGCGCGGCGCGTCAAAAGCCATGGGCT
>CAZMXV010000332.1:0-1329 GCA_964570295.1 uncultured Rhodanobacteraceae bacterium | reverse complement strand
GACCAGGACGCCTACGCGGACCTGCAGCGCTTCACCGACGCCATGTGCGAAGCCGGCGTCGAAGTGCTCGAGGTGCATGCGCGCAAGGCCTGGCTGAAGGGGCTTTCGCCCAAGGAGAACCGCGACATTCCGCCGCTGGACTACGCGCGCGTGTACCGCCTGAAGCGCGAGTACCCGCATCTGGTCGTGGTCATCAACGGCGGCATCACCGAGGTCGACCAGGCGCTGCGGCACCTGGCGCACGTGGACGGTGTGATGCTGGGCCGCGCCGCCTATCGCGACCCCTGGATCCTGGCCGAACTGGAACAGGCCCTGTGGGGCACCCCGCTGCCCGCCCGGGCGGACGTGCTGCGCGGCATGCGCGCCCATGTCGAGGCCGAGCTGGCCGCCGGGGGCCGGTTGAAACACGTCGCGCGGCACGTTCTGGGCCTGTACCAGGGCCAGCCCGGGGCGCGCCGGTTCCGGCGCCTGCTCAGCGAAGGCATGCACGACGACCGGGCGGACTTCGGATTGCTGGAACGGGCCATCCAGGCGATGGGTCCCTTGCAGGAGGCGGCCTAGGGCGGCATGGTGGAGACGAGCCGTTTTCGCGGCCGCGGGGTTCCGCCACGATCTGGACGGCGGCAGGGACCACCGGCGGCCCCGGGTTTCGTTCAGGTTCAGCACGAATTCAAACCGGCAAGGCATCATGGATCAATGGCAGACTGGCTGAACAAGCGATGGCGAATGTGCGGCATGGGGGCCCTCGGCCTGTATGCGGGCATGGCGTGCGCCTTCGCCGCGACACCGGCGGCCTCCAGCGGCGTGGCCGCCGATGTCGTGACGGCCGCTTCCGCGTTGACACTCGAGCAGGCCGTCGCCAGAGTGCAGAGCGAGACGCACGGCAAGGTGCTTCGCGCCGATTCGCGTCGCTACGGCGACATGCCGGAGTACCGGATCAAGGTCCTGACACCGGATGGCCACGTGCGTGTGATATCCGTTCGGTCGCGGCCCGACCGCGCCCCTGAAGACAATTCCAAGGAGACAGATTGATGCGCATCCTGTTGGTGGAGGACGAGGCGCCGTTGCGCGAGACGCTGGCGGCACGCCTGAAACGCGACGGCTTTGCCGTGGACACGGCACAGGACGGCGAGGAGGGCCTGTATCTCGGTCGCGAGGTGCCCTTCGACCTGGCCATCATCGACCTGGGCCTGCCCAAGATGTCGGGCATGGACCTGGTGCGTGCGTTGCGCGAGGAAAAATACAGCTATCCCATCCTGATCCTGACCGCGCGCTCCAGCTGGCAGGACAAGGTCGAGGGGCTCAAGCACGGTGCCGACGACTACCTGG
>CAZMXV010000331.1:0-1334 GCA_964570295.1 uncultured Rhodanobacteraceae bacterium | reverse complement strand
GTAGCGGTTATTATGCAAACGGTACACGAGTTGCTACCGGCAATGGTTACACCGACCTATCCCTCTTTAATGCCTCATATCTAAGCGTAAAGAATATTACAGTTGGTTATAACTTATCGCAGCAATGGATGGACAAAATAGGTATAGGCGGTGTCCGCGTGTATGCCTCACTGGACAATATGTGGCTATTTTGCCACAACGGTATTGACCCGCGCAACTCCATCGTAGGTGGGCTTGGTACAGGCGCATATACTTATCCAATGATTCGTTCATGCTCAATGGGTCTTAACGTAACTTTCTAAAATTTAACAACATGAAAAAATATTTAATAGCATTTTCTATATTGGTCCTGGCGACTATATCGTGTAATAAGAAACTGGACATCGCACCACCCGACGACATTATTAACGCACAGGTGGAGGAGTTGCTGAAAACAGCGGATGAAGCCACTGTAGAGAAAATTCTGGGTGGGATGGCAGATGCGTTGCCTCCTTACATGCGAGGTGGCGGCTATAACTTCCGTTATTCCAGCATGATTGACAACTCATGGGCTGGTCAGCTCGCTGCCCGTATGATGCTAGGAAACGATATTGTGGTTGGGAACTGGGCAATGCCTGATAATGATTATTATACAGGTCAGGATATTACCGGTGAAAACAGTACCACAACCCCCAGTTGGTGGCATCGAGCTTTCGGCATGACTACGGCGGCTAATAAAGTGTTCAACATAATCACTGAAGATCTTATCAAAGAAAATCAGAGTTTAAAACTGCGCGACTATCTCGGCCGTGCTTACATAATCCGCGCTTTCGGCTACCTCTATGCCCAGAAAACCTTCGGCACGAATGAACTGGGTATGTCCATTTATACTAAGTATGATGTAGGCCAACCCGTCGTGGCACGTTCTTCTGCTCTCGAAACGCTCGATTCGATCATCCATTGGGCCATTCGTGCGGACGATCTTTTTAAAGAGGCTGGAATAGGCTTCAAGGCGACGGACAATAGCGACCTGAACCGCGGCCTGACAAATTACGTTATTGCCCATGCATCTCTGCTCGCAGTCGAGGCTGAAGGGGCGGATGTCAACAAATATTTCAAGATAGCGTTGGACGCCTGTAATAGGGTAATCAATGGAGGGGAACTTTCCCTGATGTCGGAAGATCAATACGTGCAGAAGCAGTCTGGTAAGGCTACAATAGACGGGGTCCAGTATCCGGTCTATAAGGCTGAGACCACCGGCTTCCTGAACTTCGATCAAAACCCCGAAGCGGCCTTCGGATTTGGCTGGCAGTATGGTGGCAACGGGATTGCCGGTTACAGTAATCCCTGGGGTG
>CAZMXV010000330.1:0-1338 GCA_964570295.1 uncultured Rhodanobacteraceae bacterium | reverse complement strand
CTGCGGAAGGGCTACCGTAGGTTTAGTTCAACAAACAGCTTGCCGCAATGGCTGGCTAACGGCTTCGATTGACAGAAAAGTACTAAATTTACGGTCACGTCTTCGTTTGGCGTTTAGTGGTGGAAATCAGCCACTGCGGCAAGATTTTTCTTTGGAGCAAGCTCCAAGAAAAACCTCGCAAAGCCGCCGGGACGTTATCGGTCATGCTTGAACCCCGACTAAACTCTTTAACCTGAAAATAAAAAATAAATATTAAAATTTGATATTATGAGTATGATACCAAACCCTAGAAAAAAAGTGACTGTTGATTTTACTATTGCCGAAATCAAAAGTACATTGGTAAAACTTCCTGCATATTTTGCTAACAAATATACCCTTAACAATAGAAATGACATAATGAGTCAATATACTTTTAGTGCATCAGAATTTTTATCTTTCGGGGTATTTGTAGATATTAACTTAAATTCGATAACAGATACAAAATCAGAGATTATTGCTGAAGTCCGGAGGAAATTGGGGGCATTTGACCGATGGTATGAAGTTCAGCAAGCGAACCAACACATTGATTACTTATTCAATGGTATTTCAAATTTACTCACAAAAGTAAGGGAGACTTCTGCACAAAACACTATTAGTGTTGACGTAGAAAACCCGAAGGATTTAGTTAAATATGATATTAGTTGGGATAGTGTTAAAAAGAATCTAAACAAATTAATAACGACTTATCCAGGTACTTATAAATTAGTATCAGAGACTTCAGAAGAAACAGTTATAAGAAGAGTACCACAAGTTGGTGATGATGTTGTCTTAGACGTAGATGCGATATTAAAAATTAGCCCTAATTCTTCTAACAATACTTCATCTGAAATCATATTTGAAATAACAAATGATAATAATAAAATTGCTACACAGGGAGAATTAAATCGGAATAAACTGATAATGAAAATTACGATTAAATTGTTTCAGAAAATAATTGATACTCTAAAGACGAAACTAGTGGAAGCCGAAACTGAATTAGAAAAAATAAAAAAATGGAAAATTGGAAGGAGCGAAGTAACGAAACAAGAACAAATAACTTCTCAAATGGAAGTCATTAACAAATTAAAACAACAGCTTACAACCTAAAGAAATTCGGCAAGCCACAAATAGGCACGACCGATAACAAACGGCTGTTGCGCAAGGCCGGGTAAACGTCTTCGATTAACGAAAAAGTACTAAATTTGAAGTTCCGTCTTCGGTTTACGTGTAGTGGTTGAAAACCGGCCCTGCGCAAAGCCGCCAGACGATGTGGCGCAATCCGCTTCGCTCCTTGCGCCACATCGTCCCGGCGGCTTCCAC
>CAZMXV010000329.1:0-1347 GCA_964570295.1 uncultured Rhodanobacteraceae bacterium | reverse complement strand
CTCGGGCTCGCGTTCATGGCGGTATCTGGCGTGGCGCGTTGGCGTTTGACGGGCTGGCCGCGTGGCGGCTAGCGTACTCCGTGCTGGAACAGAATCGAAGCCGCGGCGCCGGTCGCGGGCTCAAGAGAGGAAATCGCATGCGAATCGTGTTGCTCGGGGCACCCGGTTCTGGCAAGGGCACCCAGGCCAAGCGGCTGAAGGTGGAACTCGGCGTGGCGCATATCTCGACCGGCGACCTGCTGCGGGCCGCGGTCAAGGCCGGCACGCCGCTCGGGCTCAAGGCCAGGGCGGTGATGGAAGCCGGCCAACTGGTGTCCGACGACATCGTGCTGGGGTTGCTCGAGGAACGCCTGTCGCAACCCGACACGAAAGCGGGCTTCATCCTCGACGGCTATCCGCGCAACCTCGAGCAGGCGAACGCCCTCGACGCGCTGCTGGGCCGCATGGGCCAGCCGTTGGACGCGGTGGTGAAGCTCAACGTGCCCGATGCGGACATCCTCAAGCGCTGCGAAATCCGTTTCCGCGAGGAAGGCCGCGCCGACGACAACCCCGAGACCGTGCGCAAGCGGCTGGAAGTCTACGCGGCGAGTACCGCGCCGGTCGCCGACTTCTATGCCCGCCGCGGGCTGCTGACCGAGATCGACGGGGTCGGCGCGATCGAGGACATCGGCGGGCGGGTGCTCGCGGCCCTGCGTACCCGCGACAGCGCCTGACCACCTTGTTGGCATTCCTGGCCAGCCTGCGCGACCTGTGCCTGTTCCGCCGCGGGCCGGAGGACATGCCGTACAGCCCGGCGCTGCTGGCCGGCCTGCTGGTGGTGTGCGCCGTGCTGCGGACCGCCTTCGACATCCAGAACGGATTCGGGGCGATCGCCGCGGTGGCGGCCATCTTCGGCGGGCTGGCGACCCTCTGGGCGGTGTTCATGCTGCTGCGCTGGCGCGAAAAGACCGAGCGCTTCGTGCAGACCGCCACCTCGCTGGCCGCGGCGTCGGCGCTGTTCGACCTGCTCGAATACCCGCTGGTCCCGCTGGTGCCGATCCGGCAGTTCCTCGAACACCCGGGCGAGCGGCTGGCGTTGACCGGCGGCCAGACGCTGGCGGCGCTGGCGATCTCGGTCTTCGGCATCTGGCAGCTTTGCGTGTGGATCTTCACGCTGCGGCGGTCGCTGGAGGTTTCCCTTGCAGGCGGGGTACTGGCGTTCCTGGGCCTGCTGTTCGTGAACACGATCGCCATGGGCCTCGTCGCCGGCCTGGTCGGCGGCGCCTGATCGTCCCCGGAGCGACATGCGCATCCACATCCTCGGCATCTGCGGCACCTTCATGGGCGGCCTGGCCGCGCTGGCGCGCG
>CAZMXV010000328.1:0-1350 GCA_964570295.1 uncultured Rhodanobacteraceae bacterium | reverse complement strand
TCGGCGGCGTGGTGGGGATCTGGTCGGCTTCGTCGGCGGCATTGTGGGCCATCCACTGCCCGAAGTGCTCGAACGCCGCGATCGCATCGTCCAACCGGGCACTGTTCACCGCCAACACATCCGCGAGTGACCCGTTCTCATCGACGGCCTGCAGTGACGCGAACCATGCCGGGTCCTGCCACGACACCAGCGCCCGGTCGACCAGCTCCTGGGTGATCAGACACGCATCGGCGAGGGTCTTGATCGTGCACGACGCCAATTCGGCATCCAACGCGGCCTGCTGATCGGGCGTCAGCCCGTTCGTGCGCAACTCGTCGATCTCCGCGAGGATCCCGGCCCAGGTCTCGCCGGCGGGCACGGTCACGTTCTTCTCGACTGCCCAGCCCTGGGAGGCGACCCGGGGTTCATAGAGCTGCACCAGGCTGAGCTGCTGGTTCATGTTGAAGGTGAATCTCGAAGACGCCAGCGCCTGGTCGTGCGCGGCTTCGTGGTCGCCGTCGATCACCGCACCCTGGTACCGTTCGTTCGCGATTCTGGACGCGTCGCCGTAGGCCGCGGCACGGGCCATCGCATCGAAGTACGCGTTCGCCACCTCGACCTCGGCCGCGGTCATCGACCCGTCCGGCACCAGCGGCTCCACCACCTCGAACTGGGGGACCGTCGCCACGCCGTAGTCGAAACGCGGCGGGTCGGCGTGGATGTCCGCGTACATGGTCCCGACCCGGCCGGCCAGGCCCTTGAACAGGTCCTTGGCCATGCTCTCGGTCGACTTCACCCCCATCGCATCCAACGCCAGACCCGCCCCGCTCACCAGCCCACCGAACAGGACCCCCGACAGACCGAACGCCGCACCCGTGTACATGTTCGACGCGATCCCATGAACCTTGGACGCCGCGTCATAGGCATCCGCGGCCTTGGTCAGATCACCGAGGGTCTTCATCGTCCCGGCCATGTCCTTCCACGGCTGCAACTCGTCGTCGGCCCACGACCGGTCACACGGCCCGCAGGCCTCGACCACGAACGGCTCGGACAACTCGGTCCCCGGCACCGGTTTGCCGTCCGCTGTCAGCGCCGGCACCGTCAACAGTCGCCACTCACCCGCCGTCAGCCACGGCGCCTTCCACGGGAACCCCAGCATCGTGCCCAGACCCGTGAACGTACGCGGTTTCCCCCAGGCGTTGTCCTTCACACAATCCGCCGACCCGGCAACGGTGATCTCGGCGTCGACGATGCACACCACCCCGCCGTAGAAGTCGGAGGTGAGGGTCACGTACAACGCCTCATCCGAGAAGAAGTGCCCCTTGGGGAACCCGTCGGCATCGGCTGGGAACAAATTGCTCAACGCCGCAC
>CAZMXV010000327.1:0-1353 GCA_964570295.1 uncultured Rhodanobacteraceae bacterium | reverse complement strand
CGCTGAAGAAGTCGCCATGACCGGTAACGGCAGCGTGAGCCAGGTCGGTAATCGTCGTCTGGTTGCCGCCGCTGCCGGAGATGCCACCAAGAATGTTGGGCCAGCTGAAATTGTCTATCTTTTTGTCATCACCGATACGGACCCACTCAAGAATGTCGGCCATGGTTGTTCCTGCCGGCTTGATACCGGATGGGTCGAACCCCAGGCCCATGGTAAAGGTGGACATGTGCTGCCAGTATGCGGGATCCCGGTCACTGGTGGGAACGAGGTTGCTGCTTCCGCGCAAGTCCTGCTTCCAATAGTGGGCGGCGACATCCGCCAAAGAGGGGATGTTGACATGCGTGGTCCGCCCACTGCTGGCATTTGCGTATGATCCTCCAAATGGGGCATCTGCCTTGTATTTGGTTTTTTTCCCTTTCGGGCTTGGATGTTCATCGCCGTCCCTGTTGGCGTCCTGCGCCGGTGTCTTGGTGGGGTCTGCTCCATTCCAAAAGCCATCGGTTGTCAGGATGGTGTAGGAGGCGCGACACGCGAGTTCGTCATTGTTTGATCCCCCACTGACATAGTTGGGATCTCCTTCCATGGTCTGCCATGGCTGGCTTGTCTTGTAATATTCACCCGCGGCCTCCAACGCCCGACGCAGAGGCGTGCCGCCGCTGGGATTGAAAGTGGCAAGCCAATCCCAGAATCGGGATTTCTGGTCGGAATTGTTTGTGCCATCTCCAAAAGGCTTGACCTTTGCAATGGTGATGTGAGATCCGGTGTAGCTGCCGGATGGCATGTTTCTCGTATTGGTATTATTGATTGAACCGAAGCCCAGTCGATAGTTGGGCGAAAGGGTGCTGAATGCAAGCATGAGGCTGCTTTTTGCCATGAGCATGCGCGTATGATAATAGGCAAACCAGTTGGCGATATTGGTGCCTGCCCGTATGCCCTTTGGTGCGGCCTTGCCACTCGTGTCATCTTCCGTGACGCAGTTGTTTATGTGACATCCTTGTGAAGTGGTGGCCACATAATGGTAGGTGGAGCTTCCAGGATGTGTGAATTTGAAATAATAACCACGGCAGTTATTGTGACCGCAGGAATAATATTCACTTTCATAATAAGAAAAATTGCTATTGTAGTATGTTAGATTTTTTTTGCTATAAACTCCTGTGAATCCGGATACGGGAACGCTGGTTATATCCGTGTAGTTGTCATATTGCGATCCGTCGGCCTTGGGCGGCGCAAGATAGGTCACCGTAGGGTCATAGTAAACGCCGTTTACATTGATGTCGGCTTTTCTGTGTGCGCTATCATCCGGCATGTAGTTCCATTGCATGGAACCGGAGTCGTCCAGAATAAGAACGATGT
>CAZMXV010000326.1:0-1358 GCA_964570295.1 uncultured Rhodanobacteraceae bacterium | reverse complement strand
ACAGCGCCGCGCGCGCCATGCCGTATCTCCGTGTGATCAATGCCGACAGCGTCACTCATGCCCGCGTTGTTGGCAAGAGGGCAAGCCTGCATGCACGCCTGCCCGCGCGATTGTTCGAGACACCATGCCATCGCCGGCAGGCAGGCTCCTGCCGTATGGCCGGGAATCAGCCGCGCCAGTTGGCGTGGGTGTCCCAGAAGGCGACGCTGGCGGCGTAGGCCTCGCGGTCGACGGGCACGCCGGAGCCGCCTTCGGCCACGCCCAGCGCGTTGCGCAGCATGGTGATCGGCGCCATCGGGATTTCCGCCGGTTGCATGGTGTACAGGCAGCCGACGATGCCCCAGTCGGCGTCCACGCGGTTGCCTTCTTTTTCGATCTGTTCGCGGCTGTAGAGAATGGGCAGGAGGTAGCGGGCCACGGGCGGCTCGACGCCCTCGAACCAGCGGTTCAGCACCGGCAGTTCCTCGCGCGAGCGGGCCTCGTAGGCCGAGCGCAACAGGTGCCGGTTGGCATCGGTGATGGCGACGGCGGTGGCGCGGGTGGACGTCCAGTTTTCGTGCACCGGCAACTTGCAGAACGGTGCGTAGCCGTCCAGCACCTTGATCGGTTCGTGCTGGTTGAGGTGCTCGACAAACTGATCGGCCGTGCAGTCCCGGATACCGTTGCGGCGGCCGTCGCGCGGAAACAGCCGGCGACGGGCGAAGTCGGTCATGGCGATGGTCATGGAAAACTCCTTGTATCGGAGGCGCCATCCGTCTGCGGCGGCACGGTGGATCGTCGCGGCTGAAGCCGTTCCCGCAAGGGTTTCATGCCATTTCATGCAAGCCCTGCGGGAGCAGCTTCAGCCGCGAATGCCTCAGGCCACGTTGGGCTCGCTGAAGGCCTCGGGTTCGTCCTTGAAGTCGCTGGTGGGCACGCAGCTGCAGAACACGTTCTTGTCGCCGTAGACGTTGTCCACGCGGGCCACGGGGGGCCAGTATTTCTGCTGCTTGAGGCTGACCAGCGGGAAGGCGGCCAGCTCGCGCGGGTAGGCGTGGGTCCACTCGCTGGCACCGACCTGGGTGGCCGTGTGCGGGGCGTTCTTGAGCGGGTTGTCCTCGCGGTCCAGCTTGCCGTCGGCGATGGCCTGGATTTCCTCGCGGATCTGGATCATGGCATCACAAAAGCGATCCAGTTCCACCTTCGACTCGGACTCGGTCGGTTCGACCATCAGCGTGCCGGCGACCGGGAAGCTCAGGGTCGGGGCATGGAAGCCGAAGTCGATCAGGCGCTTGGCGACGTCTTCGGCTTCGATGCCGGAGCTGTCCTTGAGCGGGCGCAGGTCCAGGATGCACTCGTGCGCCACCAGTCCGTTGCGG
>CAZMXV010000325.1:0-1369 GCA_964570295.1 uncultured Rhodanobacteraceae bacterium | reverse complement strand
GGCGCGATGGTTCGCCTGGACCTGGCGCAGCAGTTGCGCGGTCGGATGCAGGTCGTAGCGCGGCCACCAGGCCAGCGTGAACAGGGTGTTGAGGGCCAGGGCGCCAAGCAGGCCGGCGACGGCCAGGCGGCGCATTTCGCCACGTCCGCGCAGCAGCAGGAGCACGCCCAGCAGCAGGAACACGAAGCTGACAAAGCGGCTGTATTCGGCGGCGCTTTCCACCCAGATGCCTTCCAGACGGCCCTGCTGCACCAGGAGCGGCAGGATGAACATCAGCACGCCGAAGGCGATGCCGCCCACGGCCAGCGGCCAGGTACCCAGCCAGGACGTGCGTGACAGGCGCGGGTGGCGCTCGCGCAGCACCGCGACGGCGCCGGCCAGCAGCAACATCACCCCGGCGTATTCGGGCAACGGATAGTAGGCCTGCTTGCCGCTGATCAACGACAGCGCCAGCAGCATCGGCAGCAGCCAGCACAGGGCGAAGCGCAGGCCGGGTTCCAGCGGACGGCGCAATGCGCCGAGGGCGACCCAGGCACGCGGCCAGAAAAAGAACGGGAACAGGATGAGCGGCAGCTGCGCGCCGTACCACCACCAGGGGCGCGAGTGGCTTTGCAGCGGCATGGCATGCTGGACGCCGTCGACCACGCGCGCGGCGGTCTGGGTGAACAGCAGGCGGTGGCGGTATTCGGGGCCGCCCAGCAGCACCGCCGGCCATACCCAGGCGGCCATGATCGCGCCGCCCAGCAGCACCGCCAGCACGCCCCGGCCGTACCAGCGCGCCCGGTGGCCGCGGGCCCAGTCGTTCCACAGCGGGCCCAGCAGCCACGGAAAGGCGACGTGCAGCAGCATCACCGGCCCCTTGGTCAGCAGCCCCAGGCCCAGGCAGATGCCGAACAGCAGCCAGCGCGGTTCCTCGCGGCGGGGCTTCGGCGTCAGGCACAGCAGGGCCGCCAGCACCCACACGGCCAGCAGCACGTCGTACATGATCTGCAGGTCGAAAAGAAACGCGTAGCCCAGCGCCAGCAGCATCCACGGCGTGGCCCGGGCCACCCACGGGCGGTCCGGGAACAGGCGCCGGGCCAGCAGCATGGCCAGCACCAGTTCGGTGGCGCCGAAGCCGATTTCCAGCACCCGCGGCCAGATGTCGTTGACGCCGAACGCGAACCAGCCGGCGTGGATCATCCAGAACAGCAGCGGCGCCTTTTCGCTGTAGGGCTGGCCATTGAGATGCGGGACCAGCCAGTGACCATGGCTCCACATGTCCCAGGCCACCGCCAGGGTACGCGTGGAGAACATGGGCATCGGGTCGTGCGAAAAAATGGCCACCAGGGCCACCAGCAGCCACAGTGGCAGCCAGGGCCACAGGGCG
>CAZMXV010000324.1:0-1370 GCA_964570295.1 uncultured Rhodanobacteraceae bacterium | reverse complement strand
GGCGCCACCTGGATCGAGCAATTCTCCGCATCGAGTCCCGCCGCCAGGAACGGACACGCCATGGCCACCCACCGAACCGGCGCGACCGTTCTGTTCGGTGGCTGGAACGGAGCGTACCTTTCCGACACCTGGGTCTGGTCCTGAGAATCAGACCGGTCGCATCGGCCGCCGACTCGTCGTCGACGGGTCAGGATGCGGCGCGACGGGGGCGGGAGGTGCGCGGCGGCGACTTCTTCTTGGGCACCAGGGTCGGGTTCACCTTGTCGCGCACGACTTCGGCGGTCACCACGCATTTGGACACGTCGTCGCGCCCGGGCAACTCGTACATGGCGTTCAGGAGGACCTCTTCCATGATCGCCCGCAGCCCGCGGGCACCGGTGCCCCGCAGGATCGCCAGATCGGCGATCGCCTCGATGGCGTCGTCGGTGAACTCGAGGTCGACGTTCTCCATCTCGAAGAACTTGCGGTACTGCTTGGACAGCGCGTTCTTCGGCTCGACGAGGATCTCGATCAACGCTTCACGGTCGAGGCTCGACACGGCGCCGATCACCGGGAGCCGACCGATGAACTCGGGGATCAACCCGAACGAGAGCAGATCTTCCGGCAGCACCTGGGCCAGCAACTCGCCCAGGTCCTTCTCCTCGGCGCGGCGCACGTCGGCACCGAAACCGACCCCGGCCGACCCGGTCCGCGACTCGATGATGTTGTCGATCCCCGCGAAGGCGCCGCCGCAGATGAACAGGATGTTCGTCGTGTCGATCTGCAGGAATTCCTGGTGCGGATGCTTGCGCCCCCCCTGGGGCGGCACGGCCGCGGTGGTGCCCTCGAGAATCTTGAGCAGCGCCTGCTGCACGCCCTCGCCGGACACGTCACGGGTGATCGACGGGTTCTCGGACTTGCGCGCGACCTTGTCGATCTCGTCGATGTAGATGATGCCGGTCTCGGCCTTGGCGACGTCGTAGTCGGCGGCCTGGATGAGCTTCAACAAGATGTTCTCGACGTCCTCACCCACGTACCCGGCCTCGGTGAGCGCGGTTGCGTCCGCGATCGCGAAGGGCACGTTGAGCATCCGCGCCAGCGTCTGCGCGAGCAGCGTCTTGCCGCACCCGGTCGGGCCGATCAGCAGGATGTTCGACTTGGCGAGCTCGACGTCGTCGTTGCGGGAGGAGCCGAACTGGATCCGCTTGTAGTGGTTGTAGACCGCCACCGAGAGGATCTTCTTGGCGACGTCCTGGCCGACGATGTAGTCGTTCAGGAACTCGAAGATCTCACGCGGCTTGGGAAGGTCCTCGAAGGAGACCTCGGAACCCTCGGAGAGCTCCTCCTCGATGATCTCGTTGCACAGTTCGATGCACTCGTCGCAGATGTAG
>CAZMXV010000323.1:0-1387 GCA_964570295.1 uncultured Rhodanobacteraceae bacterium | reverse complement strand
GCGACAGTTTCACCGAGGGCGAAAAACTGCACTTCACCGGCATTCCCAACTTCGCTCCCGAGCTTTTCCGCGTGGCGCGGCTGCGCGACCCGTTGAAGGCCAAGGCACTGGCCAAGGGCCTGGAGCAGTTGTCCGAGGAGGGCGCGACCCAGTTCTTCCGGCCCCTGATGTCCAACGATCTGGTATTGGGCGCCGTCGGTGTACTGCAGTTCGACGTGGTGGCCTACCGCCTGAAAAACGAATACGGCGTCGACGCCGGGTTCGAACAAGCCAGCGTGGCCACCGCCCGATGGATCCACTGCGACGACGCGAAGATGCTGGAGCAGTTCCGCGAGAAGAACGCCATGTATCTCGCCGTGGACGCGGCCGACACCCTGGTCTACCTTGCACCCACGCGCGTCAATCTGCAGCTGGCCCAGGAGCGCTGGCCCGAGGTGACCTTCCGTGCCACCCGGGAGCATGCCGGCGTCGCGGAGTGAAGAAACGCCTTCGCGGCGTCAGTCGTGATCGTTTCCGGAACCCGGGGGCGCGGCCATGGGCCGCTCCCACAAGGGATGGGGCCTGGCGCCAGGCCGGGATCTGCCGGAAGCAGATCCTGTGGAAGGAGCCCCAGCCCCGACAGCGACGCTTTCCCGAATCCACGGAGCCACGACACTCGCGCCATCCGGCCGAAGACCGGGTCCCTGGTCCCGAGTCCCAAACCCCACCCCGCTGTATCCTGTGCACCACTCCAGGGGGAACGGACCCGCACATGACTGCCCGACGCATCGCCTTCACGACACCTTCGGAAACCACTGCCCCGGCTCGCTGGCTGCTGTATTCGCCGCTCGCCCGCATCGTGCTGTTCGCCGTCATGATGGCGCTCCTCGGTTTCGGCATGCATGCGCTCCTGCCGCCCGCTCCCGAAGGGACCACCCGGGCGGCCACGATGCTCGCTTTCCCGTGGCGCTACCTGCTCGGCCAGACCGTACCGATCGTCCTGGCCTATCTGCTGCTGGCATGGCTCGTCGAGCGCCGCCGACCGCGCGAACTGGCGTGGCGTGACATGCCCACGCTGGGCCTCGCCGGGCTGGCCGGCGGAGCCGTGCTGTTCAGCGGCATCGTCGGCATCCTGTGGCTGGCCGGCAGTTACCATGTGGTCGGTACCAACCCGGACGCGCACTGGCAAGCGCAGGTCCTGGTGGTTGGCATCGGTGCCGGCATCGGCGAGGAAATCCTGATGCGCGGCGTGCTTTACCGCATCGTCGAGGAGGGGCTCGGCACCTGGTGGGCGCTGGCCCTGTCGGCACTCGTGTTCGGCTTCATGCACATGGGCAACCCCGCCGCCACCGTCTGGAGCTCGGCCGCCATCGCCATCGAGGCCGGCATCCTGTTTGGTCTCGTCTAC
>CAZMXV010000322.1:0-1397 GCA_964570295.1 uncultured Rhodanobacteraceae bacterium | reverse complement strand
ACCATGAAGGCCAACGCCATCGCAACCTGACTCCGCCTTGTATACCGCCGCACATTCACCGGGAGTACACCGCGGCGGTGCTGCGATGACCCCAGGCTGCGGCGCCCGGCGTCGCGAAATCCGTCATTGCAGAGAGATACGACATGAATATCCAGGACATCATGACCCAGAATCCCACCTTCTGCCCGCCCACCGCCTCGCTGGAGCAGGTGGCGCAGGTGATGCGCGACGAAGACATCGGCGCGGTACCGATCGTGGAATCCAACGGCGGCAACCGTCTGCTCGGCATGGTCACCGACCGCGACATCGCGGTGCGCGTCGTTGCCGCCGGGCGCGACCCCTCGCAGGTCGCCGCCAGCGACTGCATGACCGAGCCCGCGGTGAGCTGCACGGAGGACGATTCACTGGAGGACTGCGCGCACGCCATGGCCTCCCAACGCATCCGCCGGATGCCGATCGTCGATGCCAACGGCATGCTCTGCGGCGTCGTCTCCCAGGCCGATCTGCAGGCCACGGACGCGCGCTCGCTGAAGCAGCAGGTCGCGGACCGCGTCTCGACACCGCACTGAAGCGTCACCCCGCCCACTCCGCGGCCGCATGGACGGCCGCGGAGTGGGCGGGAGGTGTGGCGGCCGGAAGCGCCATGCCCCCGGCAGGTGCACTGCGTCGTCAGGCCTTGCCGAAGCCCAGGCGACCGTTGTCCACATCGACGCGGATGGTGTCGCCGGGTGCGAACTCGCCGGCCAGGAGCTTCTGGGCCAGCGGGTTTTCCAGCTGCTGCTGGATGGCCCGCTTCAGCGGACGGGCGCCGTAGACGGGATCGAAGCCGACATTGGCCAGCAGGTCCAGCGCCTTGTCGGACACCTCGAGCGTGAGCTGGCGCTCTTCCAGGCGCTTTTCCAGCCCCTGCATCTGGATGCGGGCGATGGCACGGATGGCGGCCTTGTCCAGCGGGCGGAAGACCACGATTTCGTCGAGGCGGTTGACGAACTCGGGGCGGAAGTGGTCCTGCACCACGCCCATCACTTCGGCCTTCATCTGCGTGTAGGTCACCTCGCTGTCGCCGCCCGAGCCGGCCAGTTCCTGGATGCGGTGCGAGCCCAGGTTGGAAGTCATCACGATGATGGTGTTGCGGAAATCCACCGTGCGGCCCTGGCCGTCGGTGAGGCGACCGTCGTCGAGTACCTGCAGCAGAATGTTGAACACGTCCGGATGCGCCTTCTCGACCTCGTCGAGCAGGATCACGCTGTACGGACGGCGGCGCACGGCCTCGGTGAGATACCCCCCTTCCTCGTAACCCACGTACCCGGGGGGCGCACCGACCAGGCGGCTCACGGCGTGCTTTTCCATGAACTCGCTCATGTCGATGCGCACCATGGCGTCGGTGGTGTCGAACA
>CAZMXV010000321.1:0-1405 GCA_964570295.1 uncultured Rhodanobacteraceae bacterium | reverse complement strand
GAAGGGGAATGGTGGGCCCACCAGGACTTGAACCTGGAACCAACGGATTATGAGTCCGCTGCTCTGACCAATTGAGCTATAGGCCCGCCGTGCCTGTTGCGTGCTGCCCGGGTTCCGGCGAGGTGCGGGAGCGCGCGTAATGATACCGGCGCGGGCGTGTCCTGTCGCGTCGTGGCCGGGGCTCAGACGGTTTCCAGGGCGCTGCGGCGCAGGGCGCGGTTGCGGCGGGTGTGGCGGATGGCGTCGAAGCTGATCAGCGACAACGCGGTCCAGATCAGGATGAAGCCGATCCAGCGGCTGGGCGGCATGGCTTCGTGCAGGACGAACACGCCGATCAGGAACTGCATCATCGGGGCCAGGTACTGCAGCAGGCCCAGGGTGCTCAGCGGCAGGCGGCGCGCGGCGGCGGCGAACAGGACCAGGGGCAGGGCGGTGACGATGCCGGAAGCCATCAGCAGCAGGCTGTGCGCGGTGCCGTCGCGGCCGAAGTGGCCCTGGCCGTGGTGGTCCAGCCACAGCATGGCGCCCAGCGCCAGCGGGGCCAGGAGCAGGGTTTCCACGCTGAGGCTGGAGATGGCGCCGACGTCGCGGCCGATGTGGTTCTTGGCCAGGCTGTACAGGCCGAAGGTGACGGCCAGGGCCAGTGCCAGCCAGGGCAGGTGGCCGTAGTCGAGGGTGAGGACGACAATGGCCACGACGCTGATGCCGACCGCCAGCCACTGCAGGCCGCGCATGCGCTCGTGCAGCACCAGCACGCCCAGCAGCACGGTCAGGACCGGGTTGATGAAGTAGCCGAGCGCGGCCTGCACGACGTGGCCGTGGGTGACGGCGTAGACGTAGATCAGCCAGTTGCAGGCGACCAGGCTGGCGGCGACGGCCAGGCGGCGTACCAGGCGTCCCTGGCGCAGGGTCTGCCAGACATGGGCGAAGCCGCGCCGGAACGGCAGCAGGAACAGGCAGAACAACAGCGACCACAGGGTGCGGTTGGCCACGATTTCCACGGCCGAGGCGAAGTCGACGAGGATGAAGTAAAGCGGCAGCAGGCCCCAGATGCCGTAACTGGCGATGCCGAGGGCGAGTCCATGGCCGTCGGGCGACGGGGACGGGTTGGCGGGGGCGTCGGTGGTCATGCCGTGGGGGTCTCGGTGGTGGCAGCAAAAAACGCCCGCGTCATGCGGGCGTTTTTCGCGTCGCGTGCCCCCGCCGCACGGGGGCGGGATGGATCAGTCCAGGTCCAGGAAGCTGCGCAGCTGCTCCGAGCGGCTGGGATGGCGCAGCTTGCGCAGGGCCTTGGCCTCGATCTGGCGGATGCGCTCGCGGGTGACGTCGAACTGCTTGCCGACTTCCTCGAGGGTGTGGTCGGTGTTCATGTCGATGCCGAAGCGCATGCGCAGCACCTTGGCCT
>CAZMXV010000320.1:0-1407 GCA_964570295.1 uncultured Rhodanobacteraceae bacterium | reverse complement strand
TGACCTACACCGCCGCCTACCGTCCTTACGGTGAACAGGCGGAAGGTGCGCCCCAAGCCGGCCCGGGCTACACGGGGCACGTGAACGACCCGGCCACGGGCCTAGTGTACATGCAGCAGCGATACTACGATCCGACTATCGGACGCTTCATCAGTCCCGATCCGGTGGCGCCGACGCCGGGGAATATCTTCAACTTTGGGAGGTATACCTACGCCAATAACAACCCGCTGCGGTATACCGACCCCACGGGTATGTACATCTGCAATGGAAACAAGAAACAGTGTGCCTCAGTCAGTGGAGGGCTAGCTGGTATCCGTACCGCAAGAGGCAACCTTGCTTCTGGTTCCAAAGGCCAGGCTGCGCTTGGCGCAGTTCTAAAGTTTTACGGTAAGCCTGGTCAAGATAATGGCGTTACGGTGAGCTTCGGTTCGGCCGGTGGCGCTAATGCCATAACCAAAATAAAAGGGAAGAGTACTAATATTATTTTTAACCTGAAGAGCATAAAAATGACAGGTTCTGCCAAAGGGACGACAGTTGCTGCTGAGATGGCGTCCACGGTAGCTCATGAGGGGCAGCATGGGATTGATGGCCAATTCTTTGGACGCCCAATAAATACCACTGAGCATCTAGTTTTTGAGAAAAATGGCTACAAAACTCAATCTTACGTAGACCAAGGGTTGAATAAGACATCGCCATACGGGCTTTGGAAGAGTGGGTGGACTAAGGGGCCAATAACGAATTGGTTGAGAAATGGCTCGGTTCAATATAATGCAATGTCTCAAGTGTGTGGCGCGGCTGGGTGTTCGCCAAATGTAGTTGATTCGGTTTTCCCAAATGGATTTTAATCAAATTTACAGGCGAACTATATCCATGCGGCTAATCATCGCATTGGTGGTGCTGTGTTTTGCATATTTCGTGTCTTCTTGCTCTTATGGGAAGAGTGCGGATTTGTGCGCTATCTTGAAAGCGCCACGTAGTTACGTGAATGACAAAGTGACGGTAAATGGAATTGTTTATTGGGGTGTGGATGGCATAAACATTAGCAGTAAAGGTTGTCCCGGTAAGCCAGTCAAGCTAGTAATAGGTGACAAGGTATTTAACCAAGATGATATACAGAGCTTCTACAAAACGTTAAGTAAAACCGGTCATGTGGGCAAGGCTAGCGTCTTGGGTAAATTTGTTATTTTAAATAGACAATATATGCCTTACGTTATCTATGTGGAGCATATTAAAAATGTGCGGCCAATAAGTGCGCAATAACGGTTCCAAGTTCATTTTCTGATGTTCGATAAAGCACAAGGCCCGCATCGCTGCGGGCCTTGTCGTATGCGCTGCGGTGATGGCGCGGCTACTGAGTCGCCCTTGAACAATCCGCCTCACCTCACCCCTGCGAACTTCACATTGCAG
>CAZMXV010000319.1:0-1407 GCA_964570295.1 uncultured Rhodanobacteraceae bacterium | reverse complement strand
CGGCACAAGTGACGGCGGTGTTTGCCAACTCGCCGGGTGCGATGGAGTTGCTGCCAAACCAACAGTACCCAAAAAAGTGGCTCAAGGCTAAAGTGGGAAGGGATCCGGCGGCGGTGATGGAATTGCCTGAGGCTGATCCGTATCCAGAGATTTATTCGAAAAAAGAACCTTGGTGGCGTCTGGTTGATCCTGTACTCATTGATCCTTCTCGAAGGATAAGGAAGCCTTGGAATGGTTACTTGAACAATGTGGATTCAACGTCAAGATTTCATTATGCACTTGGTGAAAGTTACCATCGCCAAACCTATGTGCATTATGGTGCTGACACAAAAAAATACCCAGCCTTTGGTGATTTGATATGGCATAGTGAAACCGGCGCGGGTCTCAGTAAGATTGCGCTTTGTGAAGCCGAGCTTGTCGATGGGAGTAACCCGGTATTGGTAAAATCTCGTCTTGGCGGGAAGATATTACGCTTTTCCATCGTAGATCCGAAGGGTGTAGGATATTCGCAGGCTGGGGATGGTACCGTGCCAGCTTGTTCCGGGGACGCGCCGAATGTGCAAGGCGGTAGCAACGTCAAGCAAAGTTTCCGATTGACGGGTTTCGAACATCA
Source organism: uncultured Rhodanobacteraceae bacterium (assembly GCA_964570295.1). Classification (GTDB taxonomy): domain Bacteria; phylum Pseudomonadota; class Gammaproteobacteria; order Xanthomonadales; family Rhodanobacteraceae; genus Oleiagrimonas. The sequence continues at coordinate 794 of CAZMXV010000319.1, read as the reverse complement.
AGCGGCTTACGATAACGAGGCCGTGCGAAAAGCCACGTTGTACGCAATTTGCATGTTGTTGCAGCAAACGAAGAGGCTATGAACAAGGTGAATCAATATGGTCCGTGGTACGCGAGCATTATGCATTGCGTTAATCGTCAGCATGGCAGGGTGGGCCATTGCGGCTCAAGGGTTTGCCTCTATGCCTAATACCCGTATACCGAAGTCATTATGTGTCGGTCGCTTCATTCTTGATTTGCCGACCGACGCGAAGTCGGACTTGGATGCAACGTATCATTATATCGATGAACGGACGCCTAGGCGAGCGGCAAGTTTTGATTCGATAAAAAGTGCCATTGAGTCGGATAGAAAAAAATATAGTTATGCTCAGATGGATCGTAGTGAAAGGTCTGATGCTATATACCGTAGTGGTGGAGTTGATCCAGATAAAATTTATGGGAAAAATCAGCTGATTATATTTCACTCTAGCGACAAAGAAGAACAGATTATAATTGGTTACCACCCAAGGCTCAATTCTCCTCAAGCTATCACGGAGGTTCACAGGTATCTTGATGGTAAGGATTACGTCTTCAAATCTGAAGGTGCTGGTGCTGATGATGTCAATTCAACGCGTGACATGATGTGGGCGGCTGTCGCGCACTTTCGCCCTATAGTTCATGGCATCATCCCTTCTACTCCCGGTTTTTGTGTGGAAGGTGGCATGTTCGCTGACGACGGTCGTCCACCAGTGCATGAGAGTTTCACTCTGGTCGTGCACTTCAAGGACCGCCCCGATGCCCAGTTCAGCATTGATG
>CAZMXV010000318.1:0-1412 GCA_964570295.1 uncultured Rhodanobacteraceae bacterium | reverse complement strand
ACAAAGCAACCAGATAATACAGCATTACGGACAGCCTTATGGAGAGCGTTACACGTTTTGACAGATGACAAGCCTTATATCATTGACGACAAAGTTGGGTATGACCTAATCAAACCCGAAAATGATTGGCAAGAACGTCCCGATATGAAATATACAAAACGACTTCGGGCTTCTATCGTTGCTCGTGCCCGATTTGTTGAAGACATAGCTAAAGAACAAATTGAAAATGGAGTAAATCAATATGTTTTGCTTGGTGCAGGACTTGACAGTTTTGCTCAACGAAATTCAAAAATCAGTTCACAAGTTGACATTTATGAAATTGACCAACCCGACACATTGATTTGGAAACAAGAAAAGCTAATTGAAAACGGCTACAATATCCCCGAAAATCTTCATTTCGTTCCCGTTGATTTTGAAACTTCTTCTTGGTGGGCTGAACTTCTAAACAAAGGATTTGATATTCACAAAAAAGCAGTCGTTTCCTGCACAGGAGTTACACTTTATCTTACCAAAGAAGCTATTACAGATACATTGAGAAAGATGACTTTACTTACTTCGGGTTCAACTATTGCTATTGCATTTTATTTGCCACTTCAACAGCTTGACGAAGAAGATAAACCAATGCAAGAAATGGCAATAAAAGGTGCAGCAGCTTCGGGAACGCCTTTTGTCAGCTTTTTCCCGACTGAAGAAATTGTAAAACTTGCGAAAGAAATAGGTTTGAAAGAAATCCAAATTATCTCGACAAAAGATATGATTGAAAAATACTTTAAGGACAGAACCGACAATTTTATTCCCGCAAGTGGAGAATTTTTCTTGCTTGCAAAAACATAAAAGATGAACCGCCAATGTGGCTTAGTAACAAAATAAAAATGAGAAAAAGATTGCAATAAAAATGAGAAAATTAAAATTACAAATGCAGGTTTCCCTTGATGGTTTCAACTCTATAGGACCGAATGACGAACAAAAATGGGTAACTTGGGCTTGGGACGAAATTAAACAATATGTTCTTGACTTAGCCAACTCAGCAGACACCGAAATAATAGGCAGAAAACTAGCAATCGACTATATACCCTATTGGATTAACACCTATAAAAATCAGGAAGACCCAATGTACGAAGTCGCCAAAATCAAAATCAAACAAAAGAAAATCGTTTTTACAAACACACTCGAAAAGTCTGAATGGGAAAATACCGAACTCGCAAAAGGAAATCTGACCGACGAAATCAATAAGTTAAAAAACCAAGACGGCAAAGACATTATCGTTTACGGTGGCAGTTCATTTGTTGCTTCGCTGATTAAGCACAAGCTGATTGACGAATTTCATTTTTTTATCAATCCTATTGCAATTGGCAATGGCGTTTCTGCTTTCGGACAGTTAGATAATTGGCAATCACTAAAACTAATAAATG
>CAZMXV010000317.1:0-1419 GCA_964570295.1 uncultured Rhodanobacteraceae bacterium | reverse complement strand
GCTACACGGGGCACGTGAACGACCCGGCCACGGGTCTGGTGTACATGCAGCAGCGGTACTACGATCCCGAGGTGGGACGGTTTCTGAGTCCGGACCCGGTAGTGCCTGCACCGGGGGACGTGTTCAACTTTGGCCGCTACACCTACGCCAATGACAACCCCATCGGAAATATTGACCCGGATGGGAGGGCCGTGCAGTTTGCTTATGAGAGCGGAAGTGCGCGTGCCTCGTCTGCCGTCATGTTTGCATATCTCAACAAGTCACCAACATTTAGAAAGCAATTTCTGCGCATTAAGAATTCAAAGATCACATACACGATCATGGTTGGCGGGTCAGTAAAGAGTCAGTATTTCCCAACACTTAAGAGGATCTATATAAATCCAAAGGTTGGGATGAAAATTAAATCATCAGGAAAGATTCAATCGCCCTCTATTGCTGGTGCGCATGAGATAGCGCATGCTGCTGACAATGATCGTCTTGGCGACAAAAAATTTAAAATAGATTCAAATACATCTGTTCTTGATGCAAATGGTGTGCCTATTCCAAAAAATGATGTGGAAGAGGAGCGAGCGACGAGAATAGAAAGTAAGGTGGCTAAAGAGCTCGGTGAGCCAACTCGCAAATCTTATACCGATGTAGGTCCTAGCGTTACTACTTGTGGCCCAACGAGTAATAATGTATGCCAAAATTAATGCTAAAGATGATAGTTGTTGTCTTTGGGGCCGCTCTTGTCGGCTGCTGTTTTGGTGCTCAAGAGGTTGACTACGCTAATGAATTGCGTTCATACGTTGATAATACGCGCGTTATTTCAATGTATTACTCAATGGGTCTTGATGCCCATTATTCTTCCATCGCTGACATGAAAGAAGAATCTATGTACGTAATTAAGATAAGATGTTTTTTAGGTTGTGAACGTTACACTAAGATTATTATAAATAATTTTATCAAATCTAAAAAAATGACTTCTTGCCCTAAGGCCAAGGATAAGTACTTATTGATTAATTTTGGTGATGATAAAAACATCGAATATTTGAAGTGGGGAAATATAATTTTATTTAATGGTAAGTGTTTTTATAATAAGCAAAGCATAAGTGATTTGCTTCCTGGTCCAAGTGTGTTTGAAAGAATGATTGACCAAAATAACAACAAAAGCCATCAATAACGGCTCCAGGTTCACTTTCTGACATCCCATAAAGCTCGAGGCCCGCATCGCTGCGGGCCTTGTCGTATGTGCGGTGGTGGTCGCGCGGCTACTGATGCGCGGCGAGCAACGAATCCAGCACTTCGCTGACTATGCGCTGACGTGCGCGGGGTAGCTGGCGCACCTGTTCCAGTTGCGAAAACAGGCGAAAACAGGAGTGGCGAAAACAGGAGTCAGAGTGCGCTTTTCTGAAACCAACAGTCGCCCCCAGCTTGAGC
>CAZMXV010000316.1:0-1420 GCA_964570295.1 uncultured Rhodanobacteraceae bacterium | reverse complement strand
CAGGAAGCCGACTGCATCGAGCTGGCCGGCTGGATCGCCGACGTGCTCGACGCTCCCGAGGACGAGTCCGTCGCTGAAAACGTGCGTGCCCTGGTGCAGGCGCAGTGTGCGAAGTATCCGGTGTATGGTTGAGAAACGGGGACCAGGGACCGGGGACCGGGGACCGGACCGGTCCTCGATGTCCCGGTATTTGTTGTCATGGAGGGTTGCAACGCGGGCGACGGTTGCACTTGCCTCGACCACGCTTTTTCCCCGGTCCCAGGTCCCCGGTCCCCGGTCCCGGCTCTTCTGATGCATTGTCCCTTCTGCCAGCATGAAGACACGCGCGTGATTGATTCACGTCTGGCCGACGACGGCGCCACCGTGCGCCGGCGTCGGGAGTGTCCGGCCTGCGGCGAGCGCTTCAACACCTTCGAGACGGCCGAGCTGAAGATGCCGGCCGTCATCAAGAGCGGCGAGCGCCGGCAGATGTTCGACGAGCACAAGCTGCGCACCAGTTTCGAGCGCGCCTTGCAGAAGCGTCCGGTCACCGGCGATGCCGTGGACATGGCCGTGCGTGCCGTCATCGACGACCTGCGCAAGCGCGGGGAACGCGAAGTACCTTCGCGCCAGGTCGGTGAACTGGTGATGCGCGAACTGAAGAAGCTGGACCAGGTGGCCTACGTGCGTTTCGCTTCGGTGTACCGCAAGTTCGAGGATGTGCACGCCTTCCGCGAGGAAATCGAGAAACTGGAGCGCGACCTGCCGGCGCTGGACGAGAAACAGTTGTCGCTGCTCGGTGGCGACAAGCGAAACAAGCCGTAGAATCCGCCGTTTTGCCTTTGGGCAGATGCCCGCCTGCAGGGCGGCTTCCGCGACGGTATATTGGGCCGATGTCCGGGACACCCGATCCACGTTACATGCGCCGTGCGCTTGCCCTGGCCGGGCGCGGCCTGTTCACCACCCAGCCCAATCCGCGCGTGGGTTGCGTCATCGTGCGCGACAACGACGTTGTTGGCGAAGGCTGGCACCGGAAGGCCGGGGAGCCGCATGCCGAGGTCTTCGCCTTGCGCGCGGCGGGCGAGCAGGCGCGTGGCGCCACGGCGTACGTGACGCTGGAGCCGTGCTCGCATCACGGCCGCACGCCGCCATGCGTCGATGCCCTGGTCACGGCTGGCGTGGCGCGCGTGGTGATTGCCTCGCTCGACCCCAATCCCGAGGCGAAGGGCGGTGTGGAGCGCTTGCGTGCCGCAGGGATCAGGGTCGACACCGGCCTGATGCAGGACGAGGCGCGCGAACTCAATATCGGTTTTTTCAGCCGCCTCGAACGCGGTCGCCCGTGGGTGCGCGTGAAGCTGGCGATGAGCCTGGATGGCCGTACCGCGCTGGCCAATGGCGAGTCCAAATGGATCACCGGCGAAGCCGCACGTGCCGACGTGCA
>CAZMXV010000315.1:0-1423 GCA_964570295.1 uncultured Rhodanobacteraceae bacterium | reverse complement strand
AGCCACGGCTCCACCACGAACCGGTAGCGCGCCATGCCGCCGTTGCTGCCGATGCAAGAGAATTACCGGCCTGACAACGTCGTAATCGCCGCTGCCATGGAGTCGGCATCACGGCGGTTGGCCCCGAACGGGATAGCCACCCAGCCGGGAGGACCCTGTGGCTCCAACTGGTAGTGAACTTCGAGAAACGCCCGTTCCACCACCGTGCTGGTCGAATGCGACTTGCCGCCAAACGTGTGCCCCAGATTCGAACCGAACACGCTGGTTCGTCCCGAATGGGTGGTCGTGGTGTAGACCTCGGATTCACGTTCGACCTTGGCCCCAAGAATCTGCTCCGGACGCAAAAGCAGGGGCTGGAACCCTGTTCCACGCGACTCGATGAAGACCAGCTGCCGACGCGCATCCACCGCGCATATACCGGGTGTCGGCGCATGCCATGTCCACGTCGACGTGGGCTGCATTCCGCCACGATGAACCATGTCCACAAGGGACTTTACACACGCCTTGTACCGCATTGTCTGCATGGGCCCCAGCACCAACAGATTGGCAATAAAAGCAAAACCCATGAACACGAACACGGCGACAATCGCCACGATGAGCGCATTGAAAAATCCCGATGAAATCCAGTTCACCACAACCAGCAACGCAAGCAGACCCATGGCTACCAACATGGTGAAGCCCTGAATGCGCTCCACAGACGCCACCGTCGCGCCGACGTGATCGTCGGCTGACGGAAAATGGATCCGCGACTGGGCAAGGTCGGTCCCTTGTGTCATTTCCTGCATGACTCACCTCGTTCCTTCAAACATCCTTCGCATGATGAAGTCGCACCAGACCTCCGCCCGGCGCGACCTGGAGACACGTCACTCACACTTGCCGGCGGCCTTCAACAGGTCGTTGCACGGCGAATCGGACGCTTTCGTCGATTGCGATGCCTGTGCCGTACCCTGCCGCGCCTTGCATATGGCATCGGACACTGTGCGCCCCGTCACGGACACCGTCCCCGTCACATAACACGCGTAATCCTTGCCGGCCTGCGTATGAACGTCGTAGTCGGTCCGAACGCCGGAATCAACACGATTGGAAATGGTGAACTGATCTGCCGACACGCCAAGCGCAAATGACGTGCGCTGCACCAGCGCATCCTCTGTCACGGCTACCGACGCACATCCGGCTAATACACCACACACCAAAATGGTTGTACCGAGCTTCTTGCCTTTCATGATTCAACTCCTGTTTTCCCGACTAAAAGGTGGCCGTGCCTTGGCATGACCGGACTTGATCTCAAATGACTTTTTCGAACTGCTTGGCACCGGGCAATCCGCCGGTGCACTTCTGGACTCCGCATCAATGTGTGCCGGCCACTTCGGCTTGGGCGCCAGCTTGAACGCCACGTACCGCAGCAGCCCCATTGGCAGCAAAA
>CAZMXV010000314.1:0-1436 GCA_964570295.1 uncultured Rhodanobacteraceae bacterium | reverse complement strand
TGTTTTCCGCGGCACTCAGCCGCGGCCTCATTGAAGCGATCGTGATGGCTTGCGCGACCGGCACCCGTCGCCACGTTTTCCGCGGCACTCAGCCGCGGCCTCATTGAAGCTTCAGCAGCGCAGATGTTTGCGGATTGTCACCTCTGGGTTTTCCGCGGCACTCAGCCGCGGCCTCATTGAAGCAACTACGACCTGGAGCTGTGGGACCAGCTGAATAGGCGTTTTCCGCGGCACTCAGCCGCGGCCTCATTGAAGCGGCCGATAAGCCAAGGTCCCCGCGTATGTTTCGTCGTTTTCCGCGGCACTCAGCCGCGGCCTCATTGAAGCATGTGCACATTGAGCCGACGTACGACGCGAGCGACCTGCGTTTTCCGCGGCACTCAGCCGCGGCCTCATTGAAGCGGAAAGTCCTTGGGCGCCTTCCACTCCGTATCGGGGGTTTTCCGCGGCACTCAGCCGCGGCCTCATTGAAGCTGCGCCATCGATACCCGGGAAACGCCCGGTATCGTGCGTTTTCCGCGGCACTCAGCCGCGGCCTCATTGAAGCGTTGAGAATGTAGTCAGGCCCGCACACCGGCCCGCGTTTTCCGCGGCACTCAGCCGCGGCCTCATTGAAGCTGCTTCGGCAGCGAGTACGACGGGAAGATTTACTTTCAGTTTTCCGCGGCACTCAGCCGCGGCCTCATTGAAGCCAGAAGGACAATCTGCGCGACCTGTCGCGGGCTTTCCGTTTTCCGCGGCACTCAGCCGCGGCCTCATTGAAGCGGAGAAACCTGTACTTGTTGCCTTGGTCGGTTGCAATGTTTTCCGCGGCACTCAGCCGCGGCCTCATTGAAGCTGAAACCGTTTCGGAACGGTTTGCCGAACTGTTCGAGGTTTTCCGCGGCACTCAGCCGCGGCCTCATTGAAGCACGAGCTGGTCAGTTCTGGGGTCCGCGCGCGTCATGGTTTTCCGCGGCACTCAGCCGCGGCCTCATTGAAGCGTGCTGATAGCTGACGGATCGGAGCGCTTGAGATCGTTTTCCGCGGCACTCAGCCGCGGCCTCATTGAAGCATTGCGAAGGGCGTTCTCTCGGGCCTGTTCCGCACGTTTTCCGCGGCACTCAGCCGCGGCCTCATTGAAGCTTCACGGAGTACGTCCGCGCCAACCGCTTCAAGCGGGTTTTCCGCGGCACTCAGCCGCGGCCTCATTGAAGCGGACCCCGCCTCTTTTTTTGGAGCCGGCATGGCCACCTGTTTTCCGCGGCACTCAGCCGCGGCCTCATTGAAGCGCTCCAGAGTTCGCGGCGCCAGCCCCGACGAAGCTATCGTTTTCCGCGGCACTCAGCCGCGGCCTCATTGAAGCGCGCTGCAAACACACGTGGAAGCGATGGAGACGCTGGTTTTCCGCGGCACTCAGCCGCGGCCTCATTGAAGCCCGCCGAAGAACGCCATCG
>CAZMXV010000313.1:0-1442 GCA_964570295.1 uncultured Rhodanobacteraceae bacterium | reverse complement strand
GAATTCGCGCGGGTGGAAATGCCAGTGTGCGGCGGGGATACCGAGGTTGGCTTCGTCCCAGAAGCATAGTGCCTTGGAGTGGGCGACAAATTCCGGATAGTCTTCCGGGTCGAGGTACGGGCCAGCCGTTCGGCTGGCGCCAGGCGGGGAATCGGTTTTCAGCCAGGACCAACGGGCCTCAGTGGTGGAGGCCTGCCACTCGGTCGGAAACTTGCAGATGCTCATGGCCAGGCGCTTTTGCGCCTTGGGATCGGCGACTACGGCCAAGGCATCAGTCCGGCGTTGATTCGGGCTGCCGTTATTGTTGTCTTGAAGCATCAGATCCAGGAGCGCCTCGGAGTCGCAACGACTATCTGTGTTGGTGTCATCATTGATCAGCCGCCAGCCGCACCAGTCGGGAAAGTCAGCCTCACTGAACGCACGGGCATCGGCGCCATGCAGGTTGACCCATCCGTGGCCGCCGGGATAGGCCACCTGCTGCCAATGCGCCAATGTATCCGTATCCGATCCGAGGGCTTCCAATACGCGGCCAAAACGCATCAGTTCGTAGGTGTCCCGCGCCACTGCAGCTTGTGTCTGGGCCATGGTACAGGCTTGTTCGTACAGTTCCGTGTCCGTCCGGGCCGGTGCTGTTCCGATCGATTCACCAGTGGATGTGAGGGTCACGAACTGTGTTTGGCCGACGCGGCTGAGGCTGATGCCGATCACCAGGGGGACGTCGCTTGTCCAAGTGGGTGCTGCGGCTGGGCCGGATGCTGTGGGCGGCTGGGAATAGAACGACGTGCCGCTGGGCAAGTGGATGTATGTCTTTCCAAACAACGCGTCTGTTCGCCCATGGGAGCCGATATCGAGTGTGCCATCACTGCGACCGGTCAAGCGGGCCAGATTGTCGTCGTCGCAAATGATTTCGACATGAAGTTGATGGCTTTTGCCGTAGATACGGCCGGCTTGGCCAACTTTGTTCTTGCGCCAAATCTTGCTTCCTTTCTGCACGGACGGCTCAATCTGCTGCAAATGCAGCATGATGGAATAGAACGTCACGCCGACGTCTTCGCCGATTTCGGTTTCATGCTTGATGACGACACAACCGTTGTCGGTCCAACCCACGTAGTTGAGTGGATCATCGGCATTGGCGTCCGCGGAATTTTTGGGGGCACGTACGTAAACCACAGTGCCATCAGCAATGGCCCGCACAGGCTCAACACCCGCTCCCCGCGCTGGTGCCGTGAGATGTACACCACCATGCCAGGCCAGGTCGGCTCCCAGTGGAAAGGCGCCATCCCCGAAGTTGCCGCAGGCCATGGCGGCTTTCAGATAATTGCCGTAGTCGTCCGTGGCGGCATGCGGCGGTAAAAATGGAGCGCTGATGATCATGCTGCTTCCTTACAGTGAGCGCGGATACTTGCGGTGTGTACGTGGTGTGTTGGACTTGTCGGGCTGCG
>CAZMXV010000312.1:0-1449 GCA_964570295.1 uncultured Rhodanobacteraceae bacterium | reverse complement strand
CGGTCACCGCCACCGCCGACGGCAACGGTTCGCTGGCCTGCGGCGAAGGCGCCACCACCGCCCTTGACGGGGCTCCCGCCTCTCTCAACGGTGCCACCGCACTGGGCTACCAAAGCCAGGCCGGCTTCATCGACACCGCCGATCCGCAAGGCCCCACCAGCCATGGGCGCCACGCCTTCGCCGCCGGCTACGGCAGCCAGGCATTGGGCAACTCCAGCATTGCCCTCGGCTACTCCAGCCACGCCGAAGGGCGTGACACGCCCTCCAACGCCAGCAATGGCTACAACACCGCCATCGGCGCCCAAACCCGGGCCGACGGCAGCGAAAGCATCGCCATCGGCAGTTCCGCGCAGGCTCTCGCGCCTTCCGCCGGCTCCGCCCTGGCCGGACAGTACGGTATCGCCTTGGGTACCGGCGCCTACGTCGGCGCGGTCGACAGCACCGCGATCGGCCAGTCGGCCAAGGCCTACAGCCGCGGCAGCATCGCCATCGGCGCCTATGACACTTTCGCTGGCGGCAACGACGGCAGCAGCCAGTACGCCATCGCCATCGGCTACAGCGCCAAGGCCGGGGACGAAAGTGCCACCAGCATCGGTAGTGCCCATGCCGGCCTGAACGCCACCACCATCAACAGCGACAACCACACGGGGCAATACAGCGTGAACCTGGCCGGCAATGCCGGCACGACCGAATCGGTCTCCATCGGCAACCAGTCGGGCACCGCCGCCGACCACGGTATCGCCATCGGCTTCAAGAGCGCTGTCAGCGGCACCGACAGCGAGCGCAGCGTGTCGCTGGGAGCCTACGCCGGCGCAAACGGTACCGATGCCAGCACGCAGGGCTATTTCAGCGAAAGCGCCGCCGACGGCACCGCCATCGGCCGGGAAGCCCATGCCGGCACCGGCTTCGGCAGCGCGCTGGGTTCCTATGCCTGGGCCGACAACAACGAGAACAGCGCACTGGGATACGAAAGCTGGGCATCTGCCGATGGCCACAACTTCGCCGCCGGCACCTACGCGCGTGCCGCCAAGGGCGGCACCGTGCTGGGCGTGTGGTACGACGGCGGCAGCGGCGCCGGCGCCGTCGCCACCGCCCTGAGCAGCGTCAGCGGCGAATCGTCCGTGGCACTGGGCGCGCGAACGCAGTCCGAGGCGGACCGGGTGGTCCTGCTGGGCGCGAACAGCGGCACCGGCAATGAGGCCGGCATCGGCGATGCCGTAGCCCTGGGCCAGGGCTCCATCGTGGACCGGGCCCACTCGGTCGCCGTGGGCGACGCCACCATGCAACGGCAGATCACCCATGTGGCCGACGCCACCACCGACACCGACGCGATCAACCTGCGCCAGCTGTTGGCGGCCACGGCGGCCGGCAGCGGAGGTGGCGGCGACGCCAGTCTCGACGAGGCCAGGGCCTACATCGATGCGGGCGACGCGAACGCACTCGAGATCG
>CAZMXV010000311.1:0-1453 GCA_964570295.1 uncultured Rhodanobacteraceae bacterium | reverse complement strand
GACAAGGAGTGGGGAGCCCGGTTGCGGGCCTTCGTCGTGCGCAAGGAGGGCTCCACGGTCGACGAGGACGCGATCAAGCTCTACGTCAAGGAGCACCTGGCCCGCTACAAGGTGCCGCGTGAGGTCGTCTTCCTCGAGGAGTTGCCACGCAACCCGACCGGCAAGATCCTCAAACGCGAACTGCGCGAGCTGTAAACGCCCGCACCGGACTGGTCGGCCGCGCCTGGCACCGCCCCCGCCCGCGGCCGTGTGCAGATTCGTCCGCGACACGCGGTGCGAGCCGTACTGATCCGCACACGCTGTACGCGGTCAGCCGTAGAACCCGGTGGCGCCGTCGAGTTGTTCGCGCAGGATGTCGATCTGTCCGCAGTGCCGGGCGGTCTCCTCGATCATGTGCACGTAGATCCAGCGCAGTGAGACCGGACCGAGCCGGCGGTGGGCCACCCGGTGATCCAGCGAGTATTCGGCGGCGATCCGCCGGGACTGTTCGCACTGGCGCTGGTACTCATCGACCAGGGTCGGCAGCGCCTCGCCGGCGGTGACCTCGAACTCCCACTGCCGGTCGTGGGGGCGGCGATTGTCGTCGGAGTTTCCGGTGAGCAGTTGATCGAACCAGCCGAACTCGGCCCACCTCAGATGCTTGATCAGACCGGAGACCGTGGTCGCCGAGGCCACCAGGTGACGGCGGGCGTCCGCGTCGGAGAGTCCGATCGTCTTGCGCACCACGATGTTTCGGTAGTTATCGAGAAACGATTCGAGTGTCTGGCGTTCATCGGAATCGGCGGCATCGGCGGCGGGTACCGCAGGCGGGTCGGTCATGGCACGAATCTACCCAGGGCGAAAAGGCCCGGTGTTGTGGTCGGCCCCGGCGGTGCGGTGGGCGCGTCGGTGGTGGAACTGGCCCGCGGCGCGCTCGGCTCGACTGAGATCGACACTGTGGTGGACATACACCCCCGAAAAACGGGGGTGTATGTCCACTGGGACGTCGTTTTCAGCAGCGACCCGGTGGTTACGGATCGCGGGGCAGCCCCAGCAGCCGCTCGGCGATGATGTTGAGCTGCACCTCCGAGGTGCCGCCGTAGATCGTGGTGGCGCGGCTGAACAACAGGTAGTCGGTCCACTTGCCGGGCGCTTGCTCGGCGTCGCCGATCGCGGCGTCGACGCCGAAGGAAGCCCCCCCGAACTCCGCGTAGCCCTGACCGGTGCGCATCGACAGCAGTTTCGACACCGCCGCCGAGGGCATCGCGTCGCCACCGGCGATGGTCAACAGCGTGGACCGCAGGTTAAGCAGCTTCGCGGCATGCCCCTCGGCGATCAGCTGGCCGGCTCGGTGCTGGGCGACCGCGTCGAATCCGCCCTCGCCGACGAAGTCGACGAACTGCTCCAGGCTCGCCAGGAACGGCAGCTCGGTGCTGCCGATCGACACGCGCTCGTTGGTGAGGGTGTTGCGGCT
>CAZMXV010000310.1:0-1453 GCA_964570295.1 uncultured Rhodanobacteraceae bacterium | reverse complement strand
AAGGCTTAATACGCATTCCGCTTCGCTTCATGCGTTTAAGCCCTTTATTGTTAGCGGTTTGTGCTTTTTTTCTTCCGTTTGTTTGAAGATTTTGCCTGTTCGTTAAAGTTAAGGCTCAAATTTATCCAAAACTCAAAATCTTTCTTGTATTTGAATCCTATTGGTTCAACATAGCAATAACCTTTGTACTCATTTCCCTTCATAATCATTGGTAGGAACCCTGTTTTGTCGGCTATTTCTTCCGTAATATTTGGGTCGAAACGGCACATTAAGTTATCACCGCTTACATTGACACACATTTTTCCATTGACCATAAAAGCCAACCCCCCAAACAGTTTTTTCTCTTCAATTTCGATATTCGGGAAGTGTGCTAAATGTTCTCTTACTCTGTCGGCAAGCTTGGTGTTAAAAGCCATCTTACATCTTTGAATTTTGGGCGAACGTCAAGGTATCAAAATAAATACGAAGTGATTGAAGTTTTCCGTCTTTTGCCGTCCACATTTCGGCTATATCGCCGTTTATAGTCTTTCCGTTTGGGAATTTTAAATCATAATTTCCAATCACACAGGCATTTTCTCCCTTAATAATCATCTTCTTTATGCGCATTGTCTGATAAACTTTTGAAAATCGGTTGATTACTTCAATATAGGCTTGTTTTCCTGTAAGCGGTTCGGTTTTGGTCATATCGCCACCGATATATTGAAAATCATCGGCGATTACACTGTCCCAATTTGCCTTTGCTGCAAATCCTTTGTAGTAAGTTTCAAGTAATTCTTTCATAATCTTTAAATTTTATTGTTTACTTTTGTTCTTGCAATATGCAAGTACAAATATAGAAAAGTTCTTGCAAAATGCAAGTAAATTATATAAAATTTTTTCAATGAGGTCAAATTGTCCGATTAGTTGTTCATTAGAGGTGTTTGGGGATAAATGGTCTTTACTGATTATAAGAGATATTATGCTCAGAGGAAAAGTTTCTTATAGTGAGTTTTTAGAGTCAGAAGAAAAAATTTCCACCAATATCCTTGCAAACCGTCTGAAAGTACTTGAATCAGAAGATATTTTAGTAAAAGAGGTTTCGGAAAGAAATAAGTCAAAATATATCTACAGTCTAACCCAAAAAGGGGCAGATTTATTACCCATAGTCATTGAAATAATGGACTGGGGCGCAAAATATAACGCTAATTGTCCACGCCGGAAACTTGGAAAAAGAATAATAAACGATAAATATTCTGTTGTCAAAGAATATTCGCGAAAATTAAAAAGTCAAGTCAAAAAGAACTTGGGTTAATTTTTTGCGATAGTTCTGTTTAGCATAACCGCTAACGTCCCGGCGGCTTGGCGAAGTGGCGGATTTACACCACCAAATTTCAATCGAAGCCGAAACTCCAAATTTAGTACAAAACTTTCAAATGGAGACGTTTACCCGCCATTTTGCCAAACCGTTTGTTAT
>CAZMXV010000309.1:0-1454 GCA_964570295.1 uncultured Rhodanobacteraceae bacterium | reverse complement strand
AAAAATCACTTCTTCTTGGGCGGCGCGATCATCATGTGCATCATGCGCCCTTCCTGGCGCGGAAACTGCTCGACCTGCCCCAGCTCACCCACGTCCTGCTGGATGCGCTCGGCCAGCTCGCGGCCGATTTCCTGGTGGCGCATCTCACGGCCGCGGAAGCGGATCGTGACCTTCACCTTGTTGCCGGCTTCCAGGAACTTCAGCACGTTGCGCATCTTGATCTGGTAGTCGCCGATGTCGGTCGTCGGCCGGAATTTCACTTCCTTGATCTCGACCTGCTTGGTCTTCTTGCGCGCCGCGCTGGCCTTTTTCTGCTGCTCGAACATGAACTTGCCGAAATCCATGATGCGGCACACCGGCGGATCGCCGTTGGGCTGGATTTCCACGAGGTCGAGCCCGGCCTCGCGGGCCATGTCCAGCGCATCGTCGCGCGAGAGGATGCCGGCCTGTTCGCCGTCGGCATCGATGACGCGCACGCGGGGCACGCGGATTTCATGGTTGCGACGATTGCGTTTGTTGTCTGGGGTGGCGATACCTGTATCTCCTGGAAGTTGCAGTCACGGCCGCAGGGCATCAGCGCCCGGCGGTCTCCAGCCGTGCGGCAAAGTCATCGAGGGTCATGCTGCCCAGGTTCTTGCCGTCGCGGCTACGCACGGACACGGTTCCGGCCTCCTTTTCGCGGTCGCCGACCACGAGAAGCCACGGCACCTTGTTGAGCGTATGTTCCCGGATTTTATAGCCCACTTTTTCGTTGCGCAAATCCGGCTCCACACGCAAACCCTTGCCCGCAAGGGTTTTTGCCAGTTTCCCGGCATAGTCGGCCTGGGCATCGGTGATGTTCATCACCACCGCCTGCACCGGCGCCAGCCAATCCGGCAGGTTGCCGGCGTAATGCTCGATCAGGATGCCGATGAAACGCTCCATCGAGCCCACGATGGCGCGGTGCAGCATCACCGGGTGCCTGCGCTCGGAATGCTCGTCGACGTACTCGGCGCCCAGGCGCACAGGCATGGAGAAGTCCACCTGCATGGTGCCCACCTGCCAGTCGCGGCCGATGGAGTCCTTCATGTGGTATTCGATCTTGGGACCATAGAAGGCGCCCTCGCCCGGCAGTTCGTCCCAGGCCACGCCGGCCGCGCGCAGCGCGTTGCGCAAGGCGTCCTCGGCCTTGTCCCAGACCGCGTCGTCACCGATGCGGTCCTCGGGACGCAGGGCGATCTTCACCTCGATGTCGTCGAAACCGAAGTCGGCGTAGACCTTCATGGCCTGGGCATGAAAATCGGTCACTTCGGGTTCGATCTGGTCGGGCGTGCAGAACACGTGGCCGTCGTCCTGGGTGAAGGCGCGCACGCGCATCAGGCCGTGCAAGGCACCGGACGGTTCGTTGCGATGGCAGGAGCCGAACTCGCCGTAGCGGATCGGCAAATCGCGGTAGCTGTGCAGGCCGGCCTTGT
>CAZMXV010000308.1:0-1463 GCA_964570295.1 uncultured Rhodanobacteraceae bacterium | reverse complement strand
CGGGCGAGGTGGAACTGTTCCAGGGCCGCTCGTTCAAGAGCTACCGCGGCATGGGCTCGCTGGCGGCCATGCAGAAAGGTTCCAAGGACCGCTACTTCCAGGA
Source organism: uncultured Rhodanobacteraceae bacterium (assembly GCA_964570295.1). GTDB lineage: Bacteria > Pseudomonadota > Gammaproteobacteria > Xanthomonadales > Rhodanobacteraceae > Oleiagrimonas. The sequence continues at coordinate 1,360 of CAZMXV010000308.1, read as the reverse complement.
CAACACCGACACCGACAAGCTGGTGCCGGAAGGCATCGAGGGCCGCGTGCCGTACCGCGGCCCGGTGCGCAACATCGTGCACCAGATGATGGGTGGCCTGCGTGCCTCCATGGGCTACTGCGGCTGCGCCGACATCCATGCCATGCGCCACGAGCCGCAATTCGTGCGCGTCACCGGTGCCGGCCTGCGCGAGGCGCATCCGCATGACATCCAGATCACCAAGGAAGCACCGAACTACCGGCTGGAGTCGTGAACAAGGCCGGGACTCGGGACTCGGGACCCGGGGCTCGGCAAAGCGTGAAATTCGCGGCAAGGAATGCTGTTGGCCGCGATCGGTTTCCTGCTCTCTGCCGGTGACCGGGAACCCGAGTCCCAGTCCCGCGTCCCGAGTCCCGCATGCAAACAGACATCCACAGCGACAAGATCCTCGTTCTTGATTTCGGTGCCCAGTACACCCAGTTGATCGCACGCCGCATTCGCGAGCTGGGCGTGTACTGCGAGGTCTGGGCATGGGACCACGATCCGGCGGCGATCGCGGCCTTCGGCGCCAACGGCATCGTGCTTTCCGGCGGCCCCGAATCGACCACCCGAACCGGTGCCCCGCGTGCGCCGCAGGTGGTTTTCGACTCGGGCCTGCCCGTGCTCGGCATCTGCTACGGCATGCAGACCATGGCCGCGCAGCTGGGAGGCCGTACGGCCTCGGCGGCGGCCGACGAATACGGGCATGCCGAGGTCGACATCGTGGCCGAGTGCGCCCTGTTCGAGGGCATGAACGACCACGCCACGACCATGCCGAAGCTGGACGTGTGGATGAGCCACGGCGACCATGTCGAGGACGTGCCGCCGGGGTTCGAGGTCACGGCGCGCACCGAGCGCGTGCCGGTGGCGGCCATGGCCCACCAGAGCAAGCCCTGGTACGGCGTGCAGTTCCATCCCGAGGTGACGCATACGGTCCAGGGCAGGGCGATCCTGAAGCGCTTCGTGTCCGACATCTGCGGCTGCCGCAACCTGTGGACCAGCGCCAACATCATCGAGGACCAGATCGCCCGCGTGCGCGCCGCCGTGGGCGACGACCACGTGCTGCTGGGTCTTTCCGGCGGCGTGGATTCCTCAGTGGTCGCGGCCCTGCTGCACAAGGCCGTCGGTGACCGCCTGGTGTGCGTGTTCGTGGACACCGGCCTGCTGCGCTTCAAGGAAGGCGACCAGGTCATGGCTACCATGGCCGAGCACATGGGCGTGCGCGTCATCCGCGTGGACGCGGCGGAGCGCTATTTCCGCGCGCTGGCGGGCGTCACGGATCCGGAGGCCAAGCGCAAGATCATCGGCAACCTGTTCGTCGAGATCTTCGACGAGGAAGCCG
>CAZMXV010000307.1:0-1464 GCA_964570295.1 uncultured Rhodanobacteraceae bacterium | reverse complement strand
CGATCTCGAGTGCGTTCGCGTCGCCCGCATCGATGTAGGCCCTGGCCTCGTCGAGGCTGGCGTCGCCGCCGCCACCTCCGCTGCCGGCCGCCGTGGCCGCCACCAGCTGGCGCAGGTTGATCGCGTCGGTGTCGGTGGTGGCGTCGGCCACGTGGGTGATCTGCCGCTGTACGGTGGCGCTGCCCACGGCGACCGAATCGGCGCGGTCGATGACCGAACCCTGGCCCAGGGCCACGGCGTTGCCGAGGCTGGGGTCATTGCCGGTACCGCTGTTCGCGCCCAGCAGGACCATCTGGTCCGCCTCGGACTGCGTTCGCGCGCCCAGTGCCACGGACGATTCGCCGCTGACGCTGCTCAGGGCGGTGGCGACGGCGCCGGCGCCGCTGCCGCCGTCGTACCACACGCCCAGCACGGTGCCGCCCTTGGCGGCACGCGCGTAGGTGCCGGCGGCGAAGTTGTGGCCATCGGCAGATGCCCAGCTTTCGTATCCCAGTGCGCTGTTCTCGTTGTTGTCGGCCCAGGCATAGGAACCCAGCGCGCTGCCGAAGCCGGTGCCGGCGTGCGCTTCGCGGCCGATGGCAGTGCCGTCGGCGGCACTTTCGCTGAAGTAGCCCAGGGCGCTGGCGTCGGTGCCGCTTGCGGTGCTGTAGGTACCCAGCGAAATGCTGCGTTCGCTGTCGGCGCCGCTGACGCTGCTCTTGAAGCCGATGGCGATGCCGTGGTCCGCGCTGGCGCCGGACTGGTAGCCGATGGAGACCGATTCGGTCGTGCCGGCATCTCCCAGCAGGCCGACGCTGTATTGCCCGGCGATGGTGCCTTGACCGATGGCGGTGGCGCTGTCGCCCTTGCTTGAAGTGAAAGCGCCGATGCTGGTGGCGCTTTCGTCCGCGGCCTTGGCGCTGCCGCCGATGGCGATGGCGTACTGGCCGCTGCCGCTGCCGTCGTTGACGCCGGTGGAGGTGTTGTAGGCGCCGATAGCGATACTGCCGCGGCTGTAGGTCCTGGCGTCCTGGCCGATGGCGAGGCTGTCGACACCGTTGGCTTGGGCGCTGGCGCCCAGGGCGATGGCGTACTGGCCGCTCAGTATGGTGCCGGCGGAGGGCGCCAGGGTCTGTGCGGAGTAGCCGACGGCGACGCTGTCGCCGCCATCGGCCTTGCTCTGGGCGCCGATGGCGGTGTTGTACCGGTTGCTGCTGTTGGACGGCGTGTCGCGCCCTTCGGCATGGCTGGAGTAGCCGATGGCGACGCTGGAGTCACCCAGCGCCTGGCTGTTGTAACCAGCGGCGAAGGCATGGCGGCCATGGCTGGTGGGGCCTTGCGGATCGGCGCTGTCGAGGAAGCCGGCCTGGCTCTGGTAACCCAACGCGGTGGCGCCGTTGAGCGAGGTGGGGGCGCCGACGAGAGTGGTCGTGGCGCCTTCGCCGCAGGCCAGCGAACCGTTGCCGTCGGCGGTGGCGGTGACCG
>CAZMXV010000306.1:0-1470 GCA_964570295.1 uncultured Rhodanobacteraceae bacterium | reverse complement strand
TCATATCGCTGAAGTGCCAGGCGAAAAGCAATCGCTTTAAATAATTATCAATGGGAATGCCTCCTTCTCCCTCATAATGAGTATATACATTCTTATCTCCCTTTGGATAATCCAGTTCGCTTATTTCCGTATTAACCAGTTTAAAACCGGTTCTTGCTTCCCCGTAATAAATGGCAGGTTGCTTTACCTGCAGCCCTATATCGGATTTAGGAGGAATATCCTTTATGTAAAAAATGGGACTGCCTTCCTTAGTTTTCTCTGTAGTAGGGCTCATTACAACCCCAAAGCCATGCGTATATTGCAGGTGGTTATTCACCCAGGTTTGCGCCTTAGGAGGCAAAGAGGCCGTCAATTCCCGCGCCGAAATTAATACCTGTCGATATCCTTTATCAGTATGATAACGATCCAGATCTATGTTATTAAATTGATAGTAAAGTCGAATTTCCTGCAATTGTTTGTAGGTTTCGACTGTTAAATTTTGATCCCAAATGCGTATGTTCCGAATAGCTTTCTGATGTTGCCTGATTTGATCAAGGGTAAGCGTATCTCCGGCATTATAATTATTAATTTCTACGTGATCCAGGTCATAAGCCTTACGGGTATAACTGATGTTGTTCTTAATATACGGTTTTTCAAGATTAAACTCACTCGGGTTCACCTGAAACTTCTGAATCATACCAGGCAATAGAATCTGTCCAACTATTCCAGCCGCCAAAAGGACGATAGCCCCCGAAAAAAAACCACGTATATTAAACCGATACTTCTGTACAAAGGTATAAATAGCAAAGAGGAGGCAACCGATGGCCATGACCCAATAGACAGGTATTAAAACATGAATATCTGTATAATCAGCTCCATAGATAATATGATTATCTTTATACACCAGATGGTAGCGATCCAGAAAATAACCCAAAGCCAGAAGTAACAGCCAAATACTGATATTCGTAAACACTTGTTTTCGCGCCCCGGAAACGGCATACGGATAAGGACGAAAATTAGAGTTCGGTAAGGATATCCCTCCGCTGGCAAGATGGTATGCAATAAGGATAACCGTTACAAAAAACACCAGAAGTGCGAGGCCGTTTTGAACAGATTCGATAAAAGGCAGACTAAATACATAAAAAGCAGCATCAAAACCAAATACAGGGTCCTTAGTCCCAAAAGGCCGCGCATGGGCAAAACGGAAAAATTCATCCCAATGAGCAGACCAGTTTAATGCAAAAACGAGACTGATAATAAAAGCAATCACGTATAAAATCACCTTAACCTTGCCGGCGCTAATGCTTATTACATTAGGTATTCCATGGGTATCGGGACCAAAATTCAGATGGATCGGTCTCATCCCCTTAGTTATAAAACGGACATTGATACCAATGTATGTTAAAGCTATGGCTAAGGCCACAATGAAAAGAGAGAATTGTGTTTTCTTGATCGTCCAGAATATCTGCTCATATCCTACTCCGCCAAACC
>CAZMXV010000305.1:0-1503 GCA_964570295.1 uncultured Rhodanobacteraceae bacterium | reverse complement strand
CATCCGGGAACTCCAAAATTTCTTGACTTTGTCGTCTGAAGAATTAAACGCATCTTCTTCTCCTTCCCGCATATCCGGGGATGAAATAAGCACTTCCGATTTGACTTTTCCAATTTCATCCAAATACTTTTTATATTGAATGGCAGTTGCCTTATTGGGAGCTACCAGTTGCCCTTTAAATCCGGTATGCTGAAAATTTTTCTCAAAATGATCCGAAATATCCCAAGCTCTGGCATAGATTACCTGATCAGCTTTGTTGATGGCATTTTTTGAACTATACTTCCTCTTCAAAGAAGCTTTCCCATACGGCGTCAAAGGTTCCGAAACCTTATCAAAGTATGTATCCAGGGGTTTTTCATTTACCTCTATCAAATTATGCCTGCCTTCATAAAGCAATGGTACTACAGCACCATCTTCAACGGCATCTGTAATGGAATATACGTCAACGATACCGCCGAATTTTTGAGCCGTACTTTTTTCCTTCTTCATCAAGGGGGTTCCGGTAAAGGCTATAAAACAGGCATTGGGAAATATCATTTGCATTTGCGTATTGAAAGTGCCGTACTGGCTGCGATGCCCTTCATCCACAAGCACAAATATTTCGGTACTTTCAAATGGTTTTATAGAAGCTTTCACGGCCGCTTCAAATTTGTGGACGATTGTGGTAATGACGCCATTTCCGGGTTCGGAAAGCAATTTCAACAGACTTTTATCCTTCTTTAATTTTTCAAGGTCTTCATCCGAAAGCTTTTGCCCTTTCAATTTCTTAATAATCTCTTTAGATGCTCCGTTGGCAGCATTTTCAACCGGGATATGGCATTTTTTGAAAGTATCTGTTATTTGACTGTCCAAATCAATGCGATCCGTTACCAAAATAATTTTCGGGTTTTTAATCTCCTTATGTGCTGCAATTTGCTCTGCAAGCATGACCATGGTAAGCGATTTTCCACTTCCTTGTGTGTGCCAAACTACACCACTCGGATGTGTCCCATTGGCAAAAACATCCAATATCCTTCGCATCAGGTTTTCTATGGCAAAATACTGTTGATAGCGAGCTATTTTTTTTACACCATCATCATACACAATATAATCATGCATCAGAGCAAGCAAACGTTGCGGCCTGCAAATGCAGTATAGCATTTTATCCTGTATGGTAACCACTTGTTCTTCCTGTTCAAGCTTGTTGTAATAGGCTAACACATTTTTAAACCGTTCCTTAAATAAAGTGGTACGTTCGTTGTTGGGTAGTGGCTGATTTTTTAAACCCCCGATTTTATTTTCCAACAGACGCTGTTCTTCTTTTGTTCTCAACAGCTCTTTCCAAACGCCCCAAAACTCTTTGGTTGTTGCTGTAGTGGCATATTTAGCGGCATTGGTAGCCAGGGCCATAGTCAGGTTGGAATATCGATATAAAGGGCGAATGCCGTCTTCCTGTTGATTGCGCAGGTGTTGTTGAATGGCCTTGTCCAACGGATTTTTTATAGACGGGCTTTTACATTCAAT
>CAZMXV010000304.1:0-1509 GCA_964570295.1 uncultured Rhodanobacteraceae bacterium | reverse complement strand
TGCCGACGTGGATGTCGACAGCGTGGCCGAGCCGTGGTCCGAAACCGCGCTCGCCCGGGCGGTCGAGCTGAAACAGGAACATGCGCCGGCGGCCGTCGCCCGCACCACCGGCAGCGTGGTCACGCCCCTGCACCCGGGGCGTACGGCATGGACACGACAGCATCCGTTCCATGCCGAAGTGCTGGCCAACCAGCGCATCGTGGCCAACGACAGCGGCAAGGACGTACGCCACATCGAGCTGTCACTGGAGGGCAGCGGCATCACCTATCAGCCGGGTGACGCACTGGGCATATGGCCGGTGCAGTCACCCACGCTGGTGGACGCCGTGCTGGCCACGTTGCACCTGGACGGCAGCAGGGAGGTCACCTTCAAGGACGAAACCCTTTCCCTCGCCGAATGGCTGGGCCGGCGACGCGAGCTCACCGGCCTGACCCGGCCGTTTCTCGTCGCCCACGCCGAGCGCGGAGGCCATCACGAACTGGAGGCCCGGCTGGCTTCGGGAAGCAACCGCGAACTGGCCACGCTGTTTGCCACCACACAGCTGCTGGACCTGCTGCGCAGATACCCGTCCGACTGGGATGCCGAGGCCCTGGTGGCCGCGCTGCGCCCGCTGGCCCCGCGCATGTACTCGATCGCCTCCAGCCAGGCCCAGGTCGGCGAGGAAGTGCACCTGACCGTCGACCGCCTGCACTACCTCAGCGATGGCGAAGACCGCTGGGGCGTCGCCTCCCACCACCTGTGCGCGCTTGGCGAGGGCGACACCGTGCCGGTGTTTGTCGATACCAACGACCGTTTCCGCCTGCCCGCCGACCCGTCCCGCGACATCATCATGGTCGGCCCCGGCACCGGTGTGGCTCCCTTCCGTGCCTTCCTTCAGGAGCGCGCGGTCTCCGGCGCCACCGGACGGAACTGGTTGCTGTTCGGCAACCCGCACCGGCGCACCGACTTTCTGTACCAGCTGGAATGGCAACAGGCCCGCAAGCGCGGCGTGCTGACGCGGCTGGACGTGGCGTTCTCCCGCGACCAGGCCGAGAAGGTGTACGTGCAGCACCGCATCCGCGAGCACGGCCGCGAGTTGTGGGACTGGCTGGAAGGCGGCGCGCACCTCTACGTGTGCGGCGATGCCGACCGCATGGCGCCGGACGTGGGTGCCGCGCTGGCCGCTGTGGCGGTCGAGCACGGCGGCAAGACGCGCGACGAGGCCGAAACCTGGCTGAAGGCGCTGATGGCCGAGGGACGCTACGCGCGCGACGTTTATTGAGCCGCAGCACACCATCACCCGGCAGGAAACATCGGATTTGCTCCGTGGCGCAGCCCTGAAAACCGGACAGGGATCATCGGTCTGCGGGAGCGGCTCCAGCCGCTCCCGAAAAAGCAAACGGTTTTTCGACATTTCCCGCAGGCGCCCACCCCGCAAACGCTTCAGGCGAGTACAGACATGAACAAACCGCTCTCCAAACTCGAACACATCAAGGCCGACAGCCGCTTCCTGCGCGGCAGCATCGACGA
>CAZMXV010000303.1:0-1516 GCA_964570295.1 uncultured Rhodanobacteraceae bacterium | reverse complement strand
GTCGCCCTTGAACAATCCGCCTCACCTCACCCCTGCGAACTTCACATTGCAGCGGCTTGGACGACGACACCAAACGATTCGGTGTTTTCACGATGCCGTGGCGATTCATTGAGCCGTCCCAAGGCCTTCAGGCCACCCAGCATCGTTAAAACCCAGGCGTAAAAAAGCCTCAACCAACGCATCAGCCAGCGCAGGTTGTAGCCGGCTGCTGCCAGCACGGCGTTCTGGGCATCGCCCAGTGCGCCTTTCAGGAAGCAGCGCCGCATGCGGTGATCGGCTTTCAGGTGGCCGATCACCGGTTCCACCGACGCGCGTCGCTTGAGCCATTGCCAATCCTCTTGACTCAGGTGTTTGGGCATGCCGCGATGCATCACGCGGGCTCCGGCCACCTTGCGTCCGCGATAGCCCAGATCCACCAGCACATGCGTGGGAGTCACACCTGTGAGAATGCCCACCTGTTCGTGTTGATCGCACAAGGTGTCGCCGTCGTACGGATTACCCGGATAGCTTCGCGCACCCAGGATGAAAGCCTTCTTGGCACTGATGGCGATACTGACTTTGACACCAAACTCGTAGGGGTTGCGCGCCTTGCCTTTGCTGATGCACTCCACTTCCGGCGCATGCCAAGCGTAGATCTTGTTCTTGCTCTTGCGCTCTTGTCGGCGCAACTGCTCGGCGCGTTCGAGTATCGGCTGCAGCCGCTCCAAAGCCTCGGGCGAGGCCTTGCGCTGAATGTCCCGGATCAGGCGCCCCACGATCGTGCGCTGCTTGCCAATCATTCGACGCATGCGCTTGTACTGCCGCGCATGCGCGTAGCGGCCGGCGCGCCGTGCCAGGCGCGGCCCCACGCGCTGATAGCTTTGGCGCAAGTCGATGTGCTCACGGCGCGCCGCCTCCACCAGCTTGGCACGCGCCGTCTCCAGCAGGCGACTGTCGGTGGGATGGGCGACATCCTTTTCTTGTACGGTGCTGTCGATGACTACGCGCTTGAGGTCGCTGCGGGTAATGGCCTTGAGGTTTTGCGCCGCCGCAATGGTCTGTGCCAACAACTCCTCCACGCCTTCCTCACCCATCCGCATGCGGTAGCGCGTCAGCGAGGAGTTGTCGCACGGCAGGCGGGTCTGGAACACCACCTCGCCACAAAAATATTGAAAGTACGGGTTCTCCAGCCAGCGCTGACAGACCGCTTCGTCGGACAGGTTGTACGCGTGTTTGAGATACAGCAACCCGATCACCAACCGCGCCGGCAACGGGCGTCGGCCGGCACCCTCCGGGATCGACGGCAAGGTGTGTCCGATGGCGGCAATCAACTCGTCCCAAGGCATGACCTGCGCCACCCGCACCAGCGGATGCGTCATGTCGATCATGTTTTCCAGCCGTGCCCGGAACAGGTCTGCCTCGGTGTTGTGCGGGTTGTCCGCCGCGCAGGACTGGTGTGCCATCAATTTTCCCCCGGAAATTGCAAGAAAACGGATGCCAAGCTCGCAAAAAATGGCATTCTGGCAACCGTGAATAG
>CAZMXV010000302.1:0-1525 GCA_964570295.1 uncultured Rhodanobacteraceae bacterium | reverse complement strand
CGCCAGGCGGTGATGTCGTGGGCCTCCAGCACGTCCATCATGGCGCGCCAGCGTTCGCGGCGCTCCGCGAGTGGCATGTCCAGGGCCTGCTCCAGGCCTTCGGCCATGCCGTCCTCGTCGTGCGGGTTGACCATGACGGCCGCCTCCAGCTCCTCGGCCGCGCCGGCGAAGCGCGACAGCACCAGGGCGCCGGGGTCGTCCGCGTCCTGGCTGGCGACGAATTCCTTGGCAACCAGGTTCATGCCGTCGCGCAGCGGCGTGACCAGGCCCACGCGGGCGAGGCGGTAATAGCCGGCCAGGGTGGCGTACGGAATGGTCTGGTTGACGTAATGGATGGGCACCCAGTCCGGCTCCGCGAGGGCGCCGTTGATGTGCCCGGCGCGCCGTTCCAGCTCGCGGCGGATCTGGCGGTATTCGGGCACGTCGCTGCGCGAGGGCGGGGCGATCTGCAGCATGCACACGCGCTGGTGCCAGTCGTGGTTGCGCTGCAGCATGCCGGCATAGGCGTCGAAGCGCTCCAGCAGCCCCTTGGAATAGTCCAGCCGGTCCACGCCGATGACCAGGGCACGGTCGTCGAGGCTGCGCCGCAGGCGCTGGCAGGCCACGCCACTGACGGCGGCGCGGGCCGTCTCCACGGTGCCTGCGGTGTCGATGCTGATGGGAAAATGCCCGCCACGGAAGTGGCTGCCGTCGGGCAGCGCGATGGTGCCGTCCGGGGCGGTCGAGGCGCCGGTCGTGGCCTGGAAGTATTCGCACAGGGCGCGCAGGTCGCGTCGGGTCTGCACGCCCACCAGGTCGCAGGCGGCCAGGGTGCCGAACAGCTCGCGGTGATGAGGCAGGGTGACCAGCAGTTCGGCGGCGGCCAGCGGCGTGTGCAGAAAAAAGCCGATGCGGTTGCCGATGCCCCGTTCGCGCAACTGGCTGGCCAGCGGAATCAGGTGGTAGTCGTGGATCCAGACGGTGTCGTCGGGTTCGATCAGCCGCGCCAGCTGTTCGGCGAACAGGGTGTTGACGCGGACGTAGCCCTCGTAATTGCTGCGCTGGTAGTCGACCAGGTCGGGGCGGTAGTGGAACAGCGGCCACAGCGAGCGGTTGGCGAATCCCTTGTAGTAGTCGTTGTAGTCGCGCCGGCAGAGGTCGATGGTGGCGTAGGTGATGCGTCCGTCCTGCTGGCGGTGCACTTCACCGGCGCTGTGCGCGGCCTGGTTGCCGCTCCAGCCGAACCAGATGCCGCCGTGTTCGCACAGCGCCGACTGCAGCGCGGCCGCCAGGCCACCGGCGCGCTTCTCGTGGGGCAGGGCGACGCGGTTGGAGACCACGATCAGGCGTGACATCCGTAATCCTCTTGAATGCAGGCGGTTTTTCCATCATCGCACAGGGGATGCGCCGCTTTGGGACTGCACGATTAACACCGGTGCCGCCCTGCGCCTACAGGGTGTCCTCCCAGGGCCGCGACAGGCGCATGGCGGCCTGGATCAGGCCGACCAGCGAGTAGGTCTGCGGAAAGTTGCCCCACAGTTCGCCG
>CAZMXV010000301.1:0-1527 GCA_964570295.1 uncultured Rhodanobacteraceae bacterium | reverse complement strand
GCGCTTCGCGCGCTTCCTCCACCGCCGCCCCGACGGCCCGCCGCCGGAGTGAGGCTGGCGTGCCATGCAGCCGTCACCGGCGAGCCGCTTTCACGGCAAAAGCGGGGGATGTGTGTGGAATACAGAGAAGCGAAGGGGAATGGTGGGCCCACCAGGACTTGAACCTGGAACCAACGGATTATGAGTTTGCGAGCAACACGCCAAGTTATTGATAAATTGGCAAAAATTAGCAAAATCGGGGATGCGCGCAACTACCTGTTTCTCATTGGTTTAGCCGAATTTGGCCCAAGTTGGCCAAACTCGGCACTGTACCGTGAGTGTACCTTTTTGGCGGTACCCGTCTCAGTGAGAGCTCATCATCCGGCGACGAAGACGAACACCATCCGGTGCGCGTGATGTGCCGATGGCGAGGGCGACCAGAAAAACACCAGCCGCGATCCCGAAGCCGCCTTGTGAACCTGTGACGGCCTGCTGGATCAGGACACCACCGACCAGGCCTTCTGTCAGCCAGCACACGTTCTTCCATCGGCGCGCCTTAAACTTCTGTTCGCTGTAGTTGCGAACGATGTCGACGGTGCTTTCGTAGTACCGGGCCACGCTTTGTATGTTCCGCAACGGAACTTCACTTGCTTGATGCTTCATTTTGTATCTCGACCTCTGAGTGACAGGAATGTATCAACTGCTTGGCTGTCAGTAATGCCGTACCTGGCCAAGTGAGCGACCAGCTCAGCTTTCAGCTCCGGCTCCAGCTCCGTACCGGTCTCGGTTAGCGCTGCCTCGACAATCTGAACAGCATTCTTCACAGCATCGACCGCATCCGTGGTCCATTGAAAAGCCCCAGCATCTTCCCCGGTCAAGATCCACAGTGGATCTGCGCCCAGCGTGTCGTGCAGGCCGATAAGTAGCCTGGCCGGGAGACCTCGAATGCCTCGCTCATAGTTCTGGTACCCCTTGGTCGAAATGTTCAGCTTGGCGGCCAGCTCCGCTTGGCTGAAAGCAGCCCTAATTCGCAGCTGTGCCAAGCGCTGCCCTATGGCTTCGGCAGATTGCTCGGGGCTTTCTGACGTATTCATACGCGACGTGTCTCTTGACAACGGATACATTTAAGGTACATTTGGGTGCATTCACCGTCAAAGTGCAGATTCATAGTAGTTCTTTAGGTTGTTTGGGGCAACCTTAGTGATATTCGAATCCTAGTCGTGAGAGACCACCATGACCACTGAAGAAATGATCTTCGCCAAGTATGGCCAGCCATTCCTCAACCTTGAGCAAGTCGCCGAGTTGCTTGGCCGCTCGCCGACAGGCCTGCAGGCCACCATGTACCGCGAGGGCGGTATCGAGGAGCGCCTGCGCACTTGCCGCGTGAAGTTTGGCCGGCGGTCGATGTTCCGCGTCACCGACCTGGCGAAGGTTCTCGACGAGGCCTGACCGGAGTGGCTGCCCGCCGAACCAGACCCGGAACCGTCGTTGGCCGCGTTGCACGACCATGGGCGGCCGTGCCGGTCGACCTCATGGAGAACCGCGAGC
>CAZMXV010000300.1:0-1540 GCA_964570295.1 uncultured Rhodanobacteraceae bacterium | reverse complement strand
GTGCGCGGTAAACGCGCAATTCTAACCTTTTTTTCAGCGAACAGAAAGCCCCGGGGCATTCCCGCCCCGCTCACTTTCCAGCGATGGCCGCCGAAACCGTCATCTCTCGATACCGGCCTGTCGACCTTTCGTCATGCCGGGTGACCGGCACGACGGTTGTTTCAAGCCATCCCGGCCGCCTCAGGAGCGGCGCAGGTTGGCCTTTTTCAGCAGGCTGTCGTACTGGTGGCTGACCAGGTGTGCCTGAATCTGCGACACGAAGTCCATCACCACGACCACCACGATCAGCAGCGAGGTGCCGCCGAAATAGAATGGCACGTGCCACTCCGACTGCATGAACGAGGGCACCAGACACACCAGGACCAGGTAGATGGCACCGATGGTGGTAAGCCGAGTCATCACGCCGTCGATATACTGCCCCGTGGCGCGACCCGGACGGATGCCCGGAATCAACGCGCCGGAGCGCTTCAGGTTGTCCGCCGTCTCTTGCGAATTGAAGACGATGGCCGTGTAGAAATAGGCGAAGATGACGATCAACACCGCGTTGGCGATCTCGTAGGCGGTCTGGCCCGGCGACAGCGAGTTGGTCAGCATCTGCAGCCAGCGCGACTCGTTGCCATGGCCGAACCACTGTACCGCCGTGGCCGGGAACATCAGCAGGCTGGTGGAGAAGATCGGCGGAATCACGCCCGACATGTTGATCTTCAGCGGCAGGTGCGAGGTCTGGTTGCGATAGCCCTGGCGTCCGCCGCCGCGATTGGCGTAGTTGACCGTAATGCGACGCTGTGCGCGCTCCACGAACACCACGAAGGCGGTCACCGCGGCCACCACGACCAGCACCATCAGCACCTTCAGCACCGACAGCTCGCCGGTGTTGGCCATGCCCAGGGTCTGCGTGACGGCACCCGGCAGGCCGGCCACGATGCCGGCGAAGATCAGCAGCGAGATGCCGTTGCCGACGCCACGCTCGGTCATCTGCTCGCCCAGCCACATCAGGAACATGGATCCGGCGGTCAGACCGACCACGGCCGAAAACACGAAACCGGCGCCGGGGAAGTACACCACCGGTGCGCCGCCGGCGGCCGTCTGCCCCTGCAGGGCCACGGCGATGCCGAAGGACTGCACGACACACAGGCCCACGGTACCGATGCGGGTGTACATGGTCAGCTTGCGCTGCCCCGACTCGCCCTCCTTCTTCAGGGCCTGCCAGCTTGGGATGACCGAGCCCATCATCTGCACCACGATGGATGCCGAGATGTAGGGGATCACGCCCAGGGCAAATACCGAGAAGCGCTCCAGGGCGCCGCCCGAGAACATGTTGAACATGCCCAGCAGGCTTCCGCCGCCGGCCACCAGGTTGGTCATGGCGGCCGGGTTGACGCCCGGAACCGGGATGAACGAGCCCAGACGGTAGACCACCAACGCCAGAACGACGAAGACGATGCGGTTGCGCAGCTCGGTCATTTTGCCGATCGAGCCGAGCACGTTGCCCTTGGGAGCCGCCACGCGCTTACTCCACGCTGCCGCCGGCAGCCTCGAT
>CAZMXV010000299.1:0-1571 GCA_964570295.1 uncultured Rhodanobacteraceae bacterium | reverse complement strand
GTGAACGACCCGGCCACGGGTCTGGTGTACATGCAGCAGCGATACTACGATCCGATAACAGGACGCTTCATCAGCCCGGACCCGGTCGGGCCAGCGCCGGGCAATATCTACAGCTTCAACCGCTACGCCTATGCCAATGACAACCCCATTCGATTTACCGACCCGGATGGGCGGAATGCCACCGCTGCACTGGGTGGCCTGATTGTCGAATCCTGGAACTTCGTCCACGGCGACGGATTCAACGGCTCGCAAGTTTGGGGTGCGCTGAAAGATGGTTACAACGGCGAAGGTGCGGGCATAGTGTCAGCCGCTTGGCAAGATGCAAGCACGCTCGTTCCGATTCCGGCAACCAAGGCTGCCATGGGCGCAAAGCTGCTCGGCCGGTTCGGTCGTGCTGCGATCACCAAGGGACGAGTGTTCTGGTCAGGAAGTCGGGAAGCAAAGACTGCAGCAGAAGCGTTTGCGAAGCAAAGCGGTGGCGTCACTCTTGAAATGACCGCAGTCGGCAAGTTCCTGGACAAGATCACGACCAAGCAAACCTACTCGCTGGTGAAGCCGCTTTGGGATCGCGCATCTGCCAGTTTTGCAAAGGGCGCAGATGGTACGGTCAACGTATTTCAGTCTTCAAAAGGTGTTCGAGTAAACAGCGTCTGGGCCACGAAGGAATACCCTGTCTTGCTGAAGAAAGAGACACGAATCAACTACCACGTAACCGAGTGATTGTATGTTTGCCTTGAAGCGCAAGCCCTATAAGGTCAAGTTGCATGGGCGATCAGAAGTTCAGTACAGCGAAGGCGACCGAAAGCTCTCGATTGCCTCGGAATTTCTTGCTGGTGACGGAGGTATCGTCTTGTACGGGGACGACTTGGCGCATTGGGATCCTCCCCATCAAAACGAGTCATTCACTGATGGCGAGATTGCGCGCATCAAGTGCAATGTCTTGGTTGATCTTGCGGAGCACAAAATCAAAGCGGAGTGGGTCTGAAATCGGTGACTGGTGAATGAAGACAACGGTTCTAAAAACGGTTCCAGGTTAGCTTCTTGTGGCAGGCATGGCGATCACCCTTGACTCTGACGGCCTTGGCCGGCCCATCCAGGCCGGCAGCTACGCTACCGATCTCGACTACGATCCCGGCGGCCACCTCACCGCGTTGGCCTACGGCAACGGGGTAACCGCCACGTACGGTTACAACACCCGCAATCTGCTCGACACCACCCGCTACCGCCTGGGCGGCAGCGACCTCACCCACCGCAGCCTGAGCTATGACGCCAACGGCAACCTCACGGCCATCAGCGACAGCGTCAGCGGCCCGGTGCCGCCGCCCGATCGCATCTTTGCCGACGGCTTCGAAGTCGATGGCACGAGTCACTTCAGTACCGATCCGCGCACCTTCACCTACGATGTGCTGAATCGGCTGACCCAGCTTGCTTCAACCCGCTACGGCAACGACGACTACACCTATGACCCGCTGGGCAACGTGTACAAAACAGGAGTCAGTGCAAAACAGGAGTCTACAAAACAGGAGTCAGGGTGCGCTTTTCTGAAACCAACAATCGCCCCCAGCTTGAGC
>CAZMXV010000298.1:0-1605 GCA_964570295.1 uncultured Rhodanobacteraceae bacterium | reverse complement strand
AGGACACTTTCCGTCCGCCCTGGTTCCACCGCAACATCGCCAGCGAATTCATGGGACTGGTCCATGGCGCGTACGATGCCAAGGCGGCCGACAGGGGCGGTTTCGTGCCCGGCGGCGCCAGCCTGCACAACTGCATGAGCGGGCACGGCCCGGATGCACAGGCGTTCGAGAAGGCATCGAACATCGACGCCGGACAGCCGCAGCACCTGACCGATACCATGGCCTTCATGTTCGAGACCCGCGCGGTGATCCGCCCCGTGCGCCAGGCACTCGAGTCGCCGGCGCTGCAGGCCGACTACTGGCAGTGCTGGCAGGGACTGGCGAAACATTTCAGGCCGGCCTGACATCGGTTGCCCGTTTGTCACCGGAATACGGAGCGCGACATGACGATGACACGCACATTGCTGGTCCTGCTGGTCGCCCTGGCACTCGGCGCCTGCGAAGCGCCGTCGCCCGACGCGACACCCGTGGCGGGGCCGTCGAGCGTCGCGCCGGCGCCCGCCGTCACCGTGGAGGCGGCTCCGTCGGTGCAAGGCGCGCCGCAGGTGAAAGCCCGTTACGACGGCTACGGCGACGTACGTTTCGGCATGGACGAAGCGGCCTTTCGCGCGGCCTGGCAGGGCGAGCTGCAGGGCCGGGGAGATCAGGTGTGCTTTTATCTGTGGCCGAAACGCGTGAAGGTACCGGCCGACTTCGCCTTCATGTTCGAGCACGGTCGTTTCGTACGCTACGACGTCGGCACCACGACACGGGTGGCGCCGGGCGGCGGCAGGGTCGGCATGCGCGCCGAGCGCATCCGCGCGCTGTATCCAGGGGCCACCGGACAACCGCACAAGTACGTGCCGGGCGGCCAGTACCTGCGCGTTGAACATGCCGACGGCAAGGGCGTGCTGGTGTTCGACATCGGTGCCGACGGCAGGGTCGGCAGCTGGCGCGCCGGCGTGCCGCCGCAAGTCGACTACGTCGAAGGATGCAGTTGATGGAAGTATTGCCGTCATGACCGGCCCCGCCGGCGTGACATTTCGTCGTGATCCGTGATCCCGAAATCCGAAATCCGAAATACCCGAACCCGGAGACCCCATGAAACTTGCAAGTCTCAAAGAAGGCGGCCGCGACGGCACGCTCATCGTCGTCAGTCGCGACCTCGCCCGCGCGGTCAAGGCCGGCGGCATCGCACCGACCCTGCAGGCGGCCCTGGACGACTGGTCGAACACCGCGCCGCGCCTCAACGCCCTGTTCGAAGACCTGCAGGCCGGCAAGGCCGAAGGCGCCTTCGACCTGGATGCGGCCCAACTGGCCGCGCCACTGCCGCGCGCCTACGAATTCTGCGACGGCAGCGCCTACCTGCCGCACGTCGAGCGCGTGCGCAAGGCGCGCGGCGCCGAGGTGCCGGAAAGCTTCTACACCGATCCGCTGATGTACCAGGCCACCAGCGCCGGTTTTCTCGGGCCGCGCGACGACGTGGTGGTGCCCAGCGAGGACTACGGTATTGATCTGGAAGCCGAAGTCGTGGTCATCACCGACGACGTGCCGATGGCGCCGACCCCGGCGCAGGCCGCCGGCCACATCCAGCTGATCGGCCTGGTCAACGACGTCAGCCTGCGC
>CAZMXV010000297.1:0-1630 GCA_964570295.1 uncultured Rhodanobacteraceae bacterium | reverse complement strand
CGTGAACGACCCGGCCACGGGTCTGGTGTACATGCAGCAGCGATACTACGATCCGGCGGTGGGACGGTTCCTCAGCCCCGATCCGGTGGGGCCGACACCCGGCAACATCTTCAACTTCGGGCGGTATACGTATGCCAATGACAATCCCATAAGGTTTACAGACCAGGACGGCAGGGAGACAACGGGAGAATGGATTAATCGGCATGCGCAACAATCTGCAAATGCTGGTAATCACGTAGCTACCTACGCATGGGCATTTGCTGCGGTGGCTTGGGAATATTTAGGTGCCGAGTCAGTTAGTCAAGTTGCCGATAAGGGGGGAGCTGCTAGTACATCAGACAAAGTGATGGCGGTAGTCACTATTGTCACCCTTGGTAAAGGAGGAAAGGCTAAAGACGCGATAGAAGGTGTCGAGAATGTCGCCAGTGATGTGTGGAAAGCAGCATCCAAGTCTGATGATATCATTCAAGTAACAAAAGATGGTGTAGCGATTCCATCTGGAGGGAAATACAAGATACCGGATAAATATGTAGAAAATCCTCATCGTTCTGGGAGCTATGGCGAAATTGTTAATGGAAAGTTTAAAGAGCGTTTGAGGGTTGATCCTTCAACCCCTCCGGGCAAAAAAGGCCCGAATTATTCTCATTACCATAAAAATGGTGGTGGTGAGCATTATAGTCCGAGACCGGGCGATAAAGATCCTGGGTTTTAGTATGAATAATGAATTCAACGCGTTGCCTTGGCATGATGCGGAGCTTCTATCTGTAACGATTGATCGTTCCTGTGCTGGAAATAAAGATTTTGTTGCTCTTACCATTATTTGGCCGGATGGATGTAAAAATGAAGTCGTGTTTAACGACTGCTACTCGTTCTCGGCAGACATGAATTTTGGCGTTATCGCAAAGGAATCCATACTTGATGGTATGTGCATAAGCGATAGCGATAAGATTTCACAGATTAAAAGTAAGTGGTTATCGTTGGGTGTGGATTTGGCAGGAATTAATTGCTATAGCCTTATCACCAATTCAACAAATAGTAAAATAGATATTTATGCGTTGTCGTTTGCTCTGGTGCGTGAGAGCACGGGGTCAAGTTAGAAAAAAGCGTGGGGTCGAAAAAAGCATGTACGAGAAATAGGTGTCAGTGGAAAAGTATGGGGTCGGGTCCTGAGGTTTCCCCACGAATATTTCCCCTCAATCAACATGTTACATCCGGGCTGAGGGAACAGTGCGCACATGATGCGGTCCATCCTCATGGATTACGAAGCCTGCGAAAACATGGGGTCGTGGAAAACATGGGGTCGTGGAAAACATGGGGTCGTGGAAAACATGGGGTCGGGTCTAGCTTCGCGCGGAGTTTGGGGTCGCGTCTTGTATTGCCACATTCGCCGCTCCCACGAAACAAAGGCCCGCATCGCTGCGGGCCTTGTCGTATGTGCGGTGGTGGTTGTGCGGCTACCGCTGTGCGGCGAGCAGTGAATCTAGCACTTCGCTGACCATGCGCTGACGTGCACGCGGTAGTTGGCTGAGTTGCTCCAGCTGTTGCTGAATCTTCGGTGCCGGTCCGCGCTTGGCCCAAAACAGGAGTCAGCAAAACAGGAGTCAGAGTGCGCTTTTCTGAAACCAACAGT
>CAZMXV010000296.1:0-1631 GCA_964570295.1 uncultured Rhodanobacteraceae bacterium | reverse complement strand
ACCAGGTGTAGCCTTCGCCCGGCCACGGGTTCATGTAGCCGACCATGGCGGTGCCGTCCAGGTCGTAATAACCGTAGCCGACCAGGAAATGGCCGCCGCCGCCGTACCAGCCGAAGCGGATCACGAACGGACGGTCGGCGTTGACGTCGCTGACGACGGCATTCCAGCTCAGGTAGCTGGCGTAGCCCTGGTTGCCGACGCCCCAGGCACCGAGAATGTCCTGGATGCTGCCTGGCTGGCCATACATCGCGTTGGGCGAGTTGACCGGCGAGGACCAGTTGAACACGTTGTTGCCGCAGGCATCGTTGCGGCCCAGTGCCCAGTTCACCACGCCGCACTGGCTGGGGTTCATGCCGTACCAGCGAAGAATGTCCACGGACGAGGCGGCCCAGCACCAGTTGCTGTGCTCCTGGGTGACCTGGTCGATGCCCAGGTACTTGTAGCCGCTGCCGGCCACGGCCACGGCGGAAAAGGCGGTCAGTGCGAATACTGCCGCCAGGCGACGGAAAAAGTTCATGGTGGCGATCCTCATCGGCGTCAGTGGGTGATGGCCATGTTCTGCCTGACGGCTTCACGCAGGCCAGGTACCAGTTCGGCACCCACGGGCCGGCTCGAGACCTCGAGATGCAGGCTGGCGCGTGCCGCCTGCAGAGGGACGTAGCGGGCCGGCGCGGCATCGTGCTTGATTTCGATGAAGTCCGCGCTGGCCTGCGGCACCCGGACATACCGCATCCGCAGTCCCGGTTGGCCGCCGTAGCGCTGTACCAGTCCGTCGATGTCCGCGCTCAGGCCGGCCCCTCCGAACGACACCGCCTGCCAGCCGTCGTCGGTTTCGGCCATGGTCACCAGCCCCACCGGCTTGCCGTGCACCATGATGGCGTAGCGCCACTGCCCGATCGGCTGTGCGCCGGCCTCCAGGTTTGCGCCGTCCAGCAGGTTCGCCGGCCTGACGTCGTTGACGGCGAAACCCCAGCCGATGGTCGCCTGTTTCAACGCGGCGACATCGCGGACGGCGAGGGGAAAGCCCGGCGGGGCGGCCTGTCCGCCCCGGGCGAGCCGGCTCATGGCCCTGGCCGTGCCGCGGGCCAGGGCAGGGCCGTGGTCGACCTGTTCGGCAAATGCCCGCAGTGCCCGCACGGCGGCGGCGTGGGCCGGTGCGCGGGCAGCATGACCGGCCAGTGCGAAGCCGGAGGCGCCGGCCGGCGCGGCCGACTGCGCGAAAACGGATCCGCTTGCCAGCGTGGCGGCAACCAGGATGCATCGGAACGACTTCATGTTGTTTCCTCCCCGAGTGGCATGAGGCGCACCCGCCCGGCGGGCAGGTGCGCATGCAGGACTCCCCACTACGGTTGAACACGGAAACCGGAAACATCCCGCCAACGGACTTCGCGCTATACCGCGGAACGGCCGGGACAGTACCGTAGCGGCCGGTGCCCGTCCGCGTGGAAAGGCGGCAGCCCGGGCTCAGAAAATCGATTCACCGGTCAGCTGCGAGAAACGTTCCAGGGCCAGGGTGCCGGCCAGCGAATTGCCGCTGGCATTGAGCCCCGGCGACCACACGCACACGCTGAACTTTCCGGGCATCACGGCCACGATGCCGCCGCCCACGCCGCTCTTGCCGGGCAGCCCCA
>CAZMXV010000295.1:0-1631 GCA_964570295.1 uncultured Rhodanobacteraceae bacterium | reverse complement strand
ACCAGGTGTAGCCTTCGCCCGGCCACGGGTTCATGTAGCCGACCATGGCGGTGCCCTCGAGGTCGTAGTAGCCATAGCCGACCAGGAAATGGCCGCCGCCACCGTACCAGCCGAAACGGATCACGAACGGGCGGTCGGCGTTGACGTCGCTGACGATGGCATTCCAGCTCAGGTGGCTGGCATAACCCTGGTTGCCGACGCCCCAGGCGCCGAGGATGTCCTGGATGCTGCCGGACTGGCCATACATCGCGTTGGGCGAGTTGACCGGCGAGGACCAGTTGAACACGTTGTTGCCGCAGGCATCGTTGCGGCCCAGTGCCCAGTTCACCACGCCGCACTGGCTGGGGTTCATGCCGTACCAGCGAAGAATGTCCACGGACGAGGCGGCCCAGCACCAGTTGCTGTGCTCCTGGGTGACCTGGTCGATGCCCAGGTACTTGTAGCCGCTGCCGGCCACGGCCACGGCGGAAAAGGCGGTCAGTGCGAATACTGCCGCCAGGCGACGGAAAAAGTTCATGGTGGCGATCCTCATCGGCGTCAGTGGGTGATGGCCATGTTCTGCCTGACGGCTTCACGCAGGCCCGGTACCAGTTCGGCACCCGCGGGTCGGCTCGAAGCCTCGAGATGCAGGCTGGCACGTGCCGCCTGCAACGGAACGTAGCGGGCCGGTGCGGCATCGCGCTTGATTTCGATGAAGTCCGCGCTGGCCTGCGGCACCCGGACATAGCGCATCCGCAGCCCCGGCTGGCCGCCGTAGCGCCGTACCAGCCCGTCGATGTCCGCACTCAGGCCCGCGCCCCCGAACGACACCGCCTGCCAGCCGCCATCGGTTTCGGCCATGGTCACCAGCCCCACCGGTTTGCCGTGCACCATGATGACGTAGCGCCATTGCCCGGTCGGCCGTGCGCCGGCTTCCAGGTCCGCGCCATCCAGCAGGCTCGCCGGCCTGACGTCGTTGACGGCGAAACCCCAGCCGATGGTGGCCTGTTTCAGTACGGCGACATCCCGGATGGCGAGGGGAAATCCCGGCGGGGCGGCCTGTTTGCCCCGGGCGAGCCGGTTCATGGTCCGGGCGGTACCGCGGGCCAGGGCAGGGCCGTGGTCGACCTGTTCGGCGAATGCCCGCAGTGCCCGCACGGCGGCGGCGTGGGCCGGCGCGCGGGCGGCGTGTCCGGCCAGCGCGAAGCCGGAGGCGCCGGCCGGTACGGCCGACTGCGCGAAAACGGACCCGCTTGCCAGCGTGGCGGCAACCAGGATGCATCGGAACGACTTCATGTTGTTTCCTCCCCGAGTGACATGAAACGCACCCGCTCGCGGGCAGGTGCGCACGCAGGACTCCCCACTACGGTTGAACACGGAAACCGGGAACATCCCGCCAACGGGTTTTGAAGCGCACCACGGACCTCGCATGGGAACGCCACGCCGACCGGCAGCCGCCCGGGCGGGAAGGCGACAGTCGAGGGATCAGAAAATCGATTCGCCGCTCAGCTGCGAGAAGCGCTCCAGGGCCAGGGTGCCGGCCAGCGAGTTGCCGCTGGCATTGAGTCCCGGCGACCACACGCACACGCTGAACTTCCCGGGCATCACGGCCACGATGCCGCCGCCCACGCCGCTCTTGCCGGGCAGCCCCA
>CAZMXV010000294.1:0-1642 GCA_964570295.1 uncultured Rhodanobacteraceae bacterium | reverse complement strand
GCTGGCTTTCTATAGTCATGTGTTTCCTCAGATCCTGTGATTGACGGCTAACGCTTGAGCTCAGCCGCCGGCAGCCCGCGTAGCGGGATGACGGTCGGCTGCAGCGAATTGTTAGGGGGCAACGGCTGTTACCCCAATGAGCAGGAAGCGATGGGGCCACCTGCGGCGTATGGCGAGTAGATACGGAGCCGCCAGAAACTCTGGAACGACCAGCCCTCAGACTGAACTTTATTAGCCATCATGCGGCACAGCTTTTGCGCCTCCGACGAACTCATATTTACGTGGATGTTGACATACCTGCCGCCACTCACGGTGCATGGCTCTGTGGTGAGGCCAGTGGCGTCTGATGCTTGACACAAGCGGTACGCGTAATCGACCGCGTCGGGTGCGCTAGAAACCGTTGATGTTGAATCCGAGGATGATGAAGACGAGTCGTCACTGCCAGCAGCGAACACCAATAGCACTGCTATGACGGCCGCGGATGCAACGTGGAGCCAGATGTTTTTCCTATTCACAACATTCCCCTTGTGTGAGCTTACGCGTGCCATATGCGATGGCCACTGTTTCATATGTTACGAAGGCCGCAACGAGTAGGACTAAGTCTGTGGGATCATAGACTCCGGGAACCACATGCAGGGCTTGCCCGATCTCTCCGCCAGATGCGATGGCCAGCACAATCAGGGCCCACGTTTGAGCCGACACCAAGTGCCAGTCTTTCCAGATTGCATGTATGGCGACGCACCCACTCAGCAACCAAAGCGCCTGTGGCAACGAATAGTAGACCCAAGAAGGCAAATGGACGGCGAAAGGCGCGACCCACTGACGTAGTACTTCAACCGGCTGGCCAAGCCCAATTGCGCTGAACCAGCCAAACATGACCAGCGAGCTTGGCCGCCAGAGTACATAAATAGAGCCACCAAGAACCATCAATATGGCTGATAAGATCCACATTTTTGTTCGACAAATCACTTTTCGTTTCACTACCTAGCTATTTTGTCTATTTCCAATAGATACTGATCATGTCGAAAGTGTTGAACCTTGAAAGTGATTGTGTAGCCTTTTGCCTGACGTGAAAAGTTCCTGCCATGGGCGATGTCGCCAAGCTCAGTGTTTGAGATGGAGAACGCAGAATGGCCTGATAGGGTCTTAGCGTACTGACTCATTAGCTTAAGCCCCGTTTTGCGGCTCGCGGGCACATTCAATGTGAGAAAGAGTTGTACCTGATTTGCGGAATCGCGACTGTTCCCGCTGACGGAATATTGCAACGTGGACCCCAACGGGATTGGCAGGTTCATGTTCTTCGGGCCGTACTGTTTCAGATCAGAGATGCAGTACCAGCCGAGCATGTTCACATGACGCCAGCCCCGAGTCGGCAAGGCGGCGATTGCCTTGCAGAGGCTTTGAGGTTTGTCGAACGAAGGCCGACTGGCTGCATGTGCCGGAGCCGCGAGTGCCACCGCAAGCGGCAGCGCCACTAGAATTCCTGCGGCGAGCGCAGGCCACCGAGTGATGTGTTGTTCGCGTCGCATGAAGAATTCCCCTTTTCGCCGTGACGTCCTACGCACCGCGTGTATGTGCATTTTGCCCCCTAACGCCTGAGCTCAGCCGACCGAAACCGCGTAGCGGTTTTGGGTCGGCTGCA
>CAZMXV010000293.1:0-1643 GCA_964570295.1 uncultured Rhodanobacteraceae bacterium | reverse complement strand
TGCCATGCCGGCTCGGGTAACCCCGCCTTGCTCCAAAAACACAACGCCTCAACGTGGGCGCTTAGCCGCTGGTAGGCCTTGTCCTCCACGGCCTTGCTCGAAGGTGGCAGGTAGCCAATTTCCAGTTCTTGGTCGTGCCGCCACTCATGCCAGATTTGTTCACGTCGGCTGATGTCCCAATCACTGGGCATCTTGCAGATGGCGTGTTGCAGCTTGTCGCGCACGGTATCCAGCTTGAGCCGCGACACGAACTGGTTGGCCGGCAGTTGCTTTTGGCCGTCGGCGAGCACCCGCTTCTTGATCGTGACCGAATTGCAGCGGACGTTGCCATCGGTGTCGTCATGGGCAAACAACCAACCGCGCCATGGCGGAAAATCTGCATCGCTGCTGGCCATGGCTCCCTTGGCACTTAGGTTTACCCAGCCTTCGCTGCCGTCGGGCAGCGCAATCTTGCGCCAGTGGGCCATGTCGCCCGGATGCGTGGCACCGTTGAGCACGCGCCCGAATCGCAACAATTGGTAGCCGGCTTCAGCACCGTCGGGGTAGAGCTCGCAAGCGGTATCGAACAGGTCGTATTCAAAGGTGCCACCTTCGTGCCGAGGCGTGCCGATGGTCTTGCCGTCCTCGCTGTAGCTAGTGAGCGTACATTGGCCTTCGTGATAATTGATGCCGACGATCAGCGTTTGCCCCAACGTGCCACTGTCGGCTTGTTGCAACTGTGCGTAGTGCGCACTCGCATGGTCATCAACTGCTTCATGCTTGTCGAATTGGGTGTTGTACCCTTGCCGCCGGGCGGCCTTTTGTGCCGCACGCATGTCTTGCTGGTACACCTTGGTACCGCTCGGCAGGGCCACGTAGCACTCTCCCCACACGGCATCGGTACGACCGGGGCTGCCTGCATCAAGCGGGCTGTCAGGATTGCGGCCAATCAGCGCTTTGAGGTTGGCTTCATCCATGACGATTTCAAAATGAATGCGACTGCTCCGCCCGTAGACCGCACCGGCCTTGCCAACGACCTGCTTGCGCCAGATCGACTGGCCCTGCGTGGGTGTCGAAGCCGGTTGGCCGATCGCGACCGGCGCACCGATCTCTCTCAGGTGCATGTACACCGAATACCACACCAGCTCGGTGTCTTCCCCAATTTCCGTGGTGTGCTTGATGACTACGCAACCATTGTCGGTCCAGCCGCCGTTGTAGTACAGCGGGTCGTCCTTGTCGGGACGTTCCGGCTTCGGTGTTGGCTTGCGCAGGTAGTGCACCTTGCCATCGGCAATGGCCCGCACCGGCGCATTGCCCGGCGCAACAATATGCATGCCGCCGTGCCACCAGCCGTTCAGACTGACGGGAAATGCGCCGTAACCGTGTTCACCACCGGTCATGACGGCATCCAGATCGGGGACCTGCGCGATGGAGGTATCCGAATCAGGCAAAAAGGGTGGACTGATGATCATGCGGCCTATTCCTTCAGGTCGAAAAAGGGCATCAAAGCGAAATGGGGCCATCACCCAAGACGGATGGGAAATCATGCTCTGGGAAGTCCGGCATGGGTGAATTGATCGACGCGCTTCCCACCATCTTGTGATTGCCCGCCTTGACGCTGAGCTTGCCCGGGGCGCCGAAGGTGATGTGGCCGCCTTCGATGT
>CAZMXV010000292.1:0-1656 GCA_964570295.1 uncultured Rhodanobacteraceae bacterium | reverse complement strand
GGATCAGGCCGACCAGCGAGTAGGTCTGCGGAAAGTTGCCCCACAGTTCGCCGTCGTGGGGCGCGATGTCCTCGCTCATCAGGCCCAGGGCGTTGCGCTGCGCCAGCATGTGCTCGAACAGGTCGCGTGCCTCGTCCTTGCGCCCGCAGGCCGCCAGTGCCTCGATGAACCAGAAGGTGCAGATGCCGAAGGCGGTTTCCGGAACGCCGAAATCGTCGCCCGTGCCGTAGCGGAAGATGTAGCGGCCATGGCGCAGCTGCTTGTCGATGGCGTCCACCGTGGCCACGAAGCGCGGATCGCGGCCGTCCACGAAGCCGATGTCGGCCAGCAGCAGCAGGCTGGCATCGAGATGGTCGCCGTCGAAGGCGTCGACGTAATGGCCCAGGGAGGGGTTCCAGGCCCGCTCCTCGATCAGGTCGTGCAGGCGAGCGGCCTCGTCGCGCCAGTGCCGCTCGCGGTCGGACAGGCCCAGGTGGGCGGCGATGCGGGCCAGGCGGTCGCAGGCGGCCCAGCACATGGCGGCCGAATAGGTGTGCACGGCGCGCCGGCCACGAAACTCCCACAGGCCCGCGTCGGGCTGGTCGGCCAGGCGGGTGGCGCGCACGCCCAGGGTTTCCAGGCGGCGGAAGGTGTTGATGTCGCCGGGTGATTGCAGGCGGCAGTCGAAAAACAGTTGCGCCGAGGCCAGCATCACCGAGCCGTAGACGTCGTTCTGGCGTTGCCGCCAGGCGTCGTTGCCAACCCGCACCGGGCCCATGCCGTGGTAGCCGGCCAGCCCTTCCACCTCGCGTTCGGGTAGCGCGCGCTCATAGGTGATGCCGAATACCGGACCCACCTCCTCATCCTCGTTGATGGCCAGGTTGAAGGCGTAGCGGATGTACTCTTCCATGCTGCGGGTGGCGCCCAGGCGGTTCAGCGCGCGCACCACGAAGGCGGCATCGCGCAGCCAGCAGTAGCGGTAGTCCCAGTTGCGGCCCGAATCGGGCGCCTCGGGAATGGAGGTGGTGAGGGCCGCGACGATGGCCCCGGTGGCTTCGGACTGGCACAGCTTCAGCGTGATGGCGGCCCGGATCACCGCTTCCTGCCATTCGAACGGGATCGACAGGTAGCGCGCCCACTCGTGCCAGTAGTCGGCGGTGCGTTCCAGCGCCTCGCGCACGAACAGCGAGACGTTGCGGCCGAGGCTTTCGTCCGGCCCCAGCACCAGGTACAGCGGCTGCTCCAGGATGAACGGCAGGCCGCGCTCGACGAACGGCACCGCCAGGTTGGAAGTCAGGCGCAACGTGGTGTTCTCGAGCAGGTAGCGCACATGGTTGCTGCCGCGGGTGCGCTCGGGAACCACCGCGCCGTAGTCGCTGAGCGGACGCAGCAGCATGCGCAGGCGCGGCGTGCCCGCCAGCGGACGCACCTGGCGCATCAGCGTGGTGGGGTGGTACAGGCGGCCGTGCTGGCGGTAGCGCGGCGCGAAGTCGGTGATCTCCACGCAGCCGCCGTGGCAGTCGTACAGCCGGGTGACGAGAATGGCCGAATTGTTCAGGTAGGTCTGCTCGGCGCGGTCGAAGTCGTCGAGTTCGAACGACCAGTCGCCCCCTTCGCGGCGAGGCTCCAGCAGCGAGCAGAAGGCGGGGTCGCCGTCGAAATGCGGAAAGCAGCACC
>CAZMXV010000291.1:0-1660 GCA_964570295.1 uncultured Rhodanobacteraceae bacterium | reverse complement strand
GGTCCTCGCGGAACGTGCCTTCGGCGATCATGGCCTTGAGGTCGGCATTGGTGGCGCTGATCACGCGCACGTCGGCACTGCGCGTGCGCGACGATCCCAGGCGCTGGTACTGCCCGGTCTCGATCACGCGCAGCAGTTTCACCTGGCCCGACAGCGGCAGGTTGCCGATCTCGTCCAGGAACAGCGTACCGCCGTCGGCGGCTTCGAAACGTCCCTCGCGCGCCTTGCCGGCGCCGGTATAGGCGCCGGCGTCGGCACCGAACAGTTCCGCCTCGATCAACTCGCCCGGCAACGCACCGCAGTTGACCGCCACGAACGGGCCGCGTTTCACCGACGAGTTGCGATGCACCACGCTGGCGATGCCTTCCTTGCCGGCGCCGTTGGGGCCGGTAACCAGCACCGGCACGTCCGAGCGTGCCACGCGGCAGGCCAGCTCCAGAGTGCGCCCCATCGCTTCGGAAACGAACACCAGGCCTGCCAGGTCGTAGTCGCGGCGCAGCCGGGCATGACGCTGGTGACGTTCGCGCCGGGTACGGGCCACTTCGCGCGTGGATTCCGACAGCTCCAGCAGGTTTTCCACCGTGGTCAGCAGCTTGGCGTCATCCCAGGGCTTGGCCACGTAGTCGGCGGCACCGGCCTTGACCAGCTCCACCGCGGTTTCCAGGTGCGTCCACGCCGTCAGCAGGATCACCGGCAAGTCCGGATACTGCCCGCGGATGGCGCGAAACAGCGCCACGCCCTCCTCGCCCGACGTGGTATCCGCCGAAAAATTCATGTCCTGGATCACCACGTCCACCCGCTCGGTGGCCAGTTTCTCCAGGCCCTCGTCCGGGTCCGTCGCCACCAGTGGCCGGATGTCGTGGATCGACAGCAGCAGCGACAGCGCCTCCCCCACGGAAGGATTGTCGTCGATGATCAGTACGCTACGCATGGTGTCTCGAGCCATGTGAAATGGGATGCACGGGGGCGGGAAAACGTTGCGCCAGCGTGCGGATTCGACATGCCGCCACCACCCTCACCGGCTGCCACCCGACACGCCGATGTGGAACCCCTTGTCCGAAGACGATTCGTCAGCGTCGTTGCCCGCCGTGCAACGCTGCATGTAGTCGTGCAGTTCGTCCGCCGGAACCCGTGCCAGGGCCATCTGGCTGGCGCACTGCGAACGCGAATTGCCGGGCTCGACCCCGACGTGCGATCCACCCGTGGCGCACCCGCCCAGCAACAGGCCACCCGCAAGCATCCACGCATACCCGATTTTCATCCCGCCACCTCGCCTGTTGTCATCGGAATCATCAAAATCCACCATGGCGCCATCACGCCACCGCATCGTGTCACACGCTTCGCGTCGCCACCACCGGCGGCACGTTCGCCGCGCGCAGGGCCGGCGCCAGCACCGCCAGCTGGCCGAGCAACCACAGGATCACGGCGCCGACCGGCAGGTACCAGAACGGCAGGCGCGACAGTTCGTAGTGCTGCATGAGGAGCAGGTTCAGGCCAAGCGCCAGCAGCGCGCCCAACACCACGCCAGCGGTCACGATCAGGAAATTCTCGGTCTGGAAGTAGCGCAGAATGTCACCACGCGTCGCACCGACCGCGCGACGTATGCCGATGGTGCGCGTGCGCTGCCCGACCCAGAAACTGGCCAAGCCGGCGATACCGA
>CAZMXV010000290.1:0-1670 GCA_964570295.1 uncultured Rhodanobacteraceae bacterium | reverse complement strand
GGTCAACGACCTGGCGATGCTGTTCAACAAGCTGGGCATCGACACCCTGGAAGTACTCGAGGCGGCGGGAACCAAGTGGAACTTCCTGCCGTTCCGGCCCGGCCTGGTGGGAGGCCACTGCATCAGCGTGGACCCCTACTACCTCACCCACAAGGCGCAGCAGGTGGGACACCACCCGGACCTGATACTGGCCGGACGCCGCACCAACGACGGCATGGGCCGCTACATCGCCAGCGAGGTGATCCGCCTGATGGTGGTCAAGGGCATCAACCCGGTCGACTCGCGCATCCTCCTGCTGGGCCTGGCGTTCAAGGAAAACTGCCCGGACCTGCGCAATACGCGCGTGGTCGACATCGTGCAGGCCCTGCGCGGCTACAATACCCGGGTCGACGTGCACGACCCGTGGGTGGACGCCGCCGCCGCCGAGCACGAGTACGCGATCCGCCTGCTCGCGCAGCCGCCGGCCGGCAGCTACGACGCCGTCATCCTGGCGGTGGGCCACGAGCAGTTCGCGGCCATGGGCGGCGCCGGCGTGCGCGCCCTGGGCAAACCCGCCTCGGTGATCTACGACGTCAAGTGCGTGCTGCCGGCGGATACCGTCGACGGACGACTGTAATTGCCACCAGGAGTACACCCATGAAGGTACTGGTCACCGGATCGGCCGGTTTCATCGGCTCGCACGTCGCGCTTCGCCTGCTCGAGCGCGGTGACCAGGTGGTCGGCATCGACAACCTCAGCGACTACTACGACGTCGGCCTGAAGAAGGCGCGCCTGGAGCGCCTTTCCGGCCATGCCGGCTACACCCACCTTCATGCCGACCTGGCCGACCGCGCAGCCGTCGAGAACGCCTTCGCCACGCATCGTCCGCGGCGGGTGGTCAACCTGGCCGCCCAGGCCGGCGTGCGCTACGCCGCCGAGAACCCGCACGCCTACACCTCCAGCAATGTCACCGGTTTCCTGCACGTCCTGGAGGGATGCCGCCACCACGGCGTGGAGCATCTGGTGTTCGCTTCCACCAGCTCCATCTACGGGGCCGACCTGGCGATGCCCTTTTCCGAGCACCAGTCGACCGACCACCCCCTCACCCTCTACGCCGCCACCAAGAAGGCCAACGAGGCGATGGCCCACGCCTATGCGCACCTGTACGGGTTCGCGTGCACGGGCCTGCGCTTTTTCACGGTCTACGGCCCCTGGGGACGCCCCGACATGGCGCTGTTCCTGTTCACCCGGGCGATCCTTGCCGGCGAGCCGCTGAAGGTCTTCAACCACGGTCGCCACCGGCGCAGCTTCACCTACATCGACGACATCGTCGAAGGCGTGGTCCGCGTGCTGGACACTCCGGCGGCCGTCGACCCCGCATGGGACGGCAACACGCCGGACCCGGCGAGCAGCGGCGTCGCGCCCTGGCGCATCTTCAACATCGGCCAGGAGCACACGGTGGAGCTGATGCATTACATCCGGGTGCTGGAAGACTGCCTCGGCAGGAAGGCCCGCATGGAAATGCTGCCGCTGCAACCCGGCGACGTGCCCGACACCGAGGCGGACGTCTCCGAACTGATGCGTGCCGTGGGCTACAAGCCGCGCGTGTCGGTGGAGGATGGCGTCGCGAATTTCGTGCGCTGGTACCGGGACTACTACAAGGTGCCGGCCTGACTCCGACCGGCCGCCGC
>CAZMXV010000289.1:0-1711 GCA_964570295.1 uncultured Rhodanobacteraceae bacterium | reverse complement strand
GGTCAGCGTGTTCAACCTGTTCGTGGTGTCGCTGTTCTGGAGCCTGATGGCCGACCTGTGGACACCGGAGCAGGCGCGGCGCCTGTTTCCGCTGATCGCCTTCGCCGGCATGCTGGGGGCTCTGGCCGGGCCGCCGTTGACCCGTGCCTTTGCCGCCTGGCTGGGCGTGGCGCCGCTGCTGGCCGTTTCGGCCGTGCTGCTGATGCTGGCGCTGGCATTGTTGCTGGCGATGTCCGGAAGGCGGGATGCCGGCGCCGCGCGCGACCATGCCGGTGACGCCATCGGCGGTTCGCTGTGGGCCGGGGTGCGGCAGGCGCTGATGCAGCCGTTCGTGCGCTACATGGCGGTACTGATGTTGCTCAGCGACGGCATCGGCACGCTGGCCTATGCGCTGGTGGCCGACTACGTGAAGGCCCATGTGGAAGGTCGCGTGGCGCGGCTGGACTTCTACGCCAACCTGGACCTGGCCATCAACATGCTGGGCATGGTCATGCAGCTGACCCTGACCCGATGGGTGCTGGGCCGTCTGGGCGCCGGCTGGGGCCTGGTCATTCCGGCGCTGGTCAACGTGGCCCTGCTGGTGGTCATCGCCGTGCTCGGTACGGGGCCGGTGACGGTGCTGGGTGTCGGCATGTCGTTGCTGGTGATGTTGCAGGTGGTGGTGCGCGGCATGCAGTACGGCATGATCAAGCCCGCCAGCGACGCGCTGTATGCGCGTGCCGGCCGCGAGGCCCGCTACAAGGGCAAGAACTTTGTCGAAACCACGGTGTGGCGCTTCGGCGACCTCGTGGTCACCAGCGGCCTCAACGGTCTGCGCGCCGTCGGCGCGGGAGCCGCCGCCATCGCCGGCCTGGCCGCGGGCCTGTCCGCGCTGGCGGCATGGGTCGGCCATCGCGCCGGCCATGCGCCCGACCTGGAGCGTGACGATCCCGTGTTGCCCGACGGCGATGCCCAGCGGGCCTGAACGGCAGGTTTTTCGGGGCCTCCATACAAAAGTGCCCCGAGGGCCAGGGGGGGAGCCCTCGGGGCGGGATCGAACCTTGGGGAGAGGTCCGTATCCGGGGGGTCACTCAGGGAGGTGAGTGAGCCGGACGCCGTTGCGTGCGTCCGATAAATTAGATGCGGTTCCCGCTGGAAGGTTCCAAGCGATCGTGGATCCGGATTTATTTGGCATTCATTTGCCGGGCGGCGAGCCGCGGGAGCGTGAAAGGGGCGCATGCGTGGCCGGTTGGACCCTTCCCGCAGGGCTTTTCCCCGCAGCTGCCCCGAAGCCGGCGGCTGATGATCACCATGAAGCATCCCGAAGTACCGGTGCCGGGTCCACCGCCCTCATCACGGGGCCATGGCGCCCACCCTCCCCGGGGCCGTCTCTTCAATGCGCCTCATCCCAATTGTCCCCCACTCCGGCATCGACGATCAGAGGCACGGCGAGTTCGGCGGCATGCTGCATGCGGCTGATGACGCCTTCGCGGATGGTGTCGACGGCATCGGCGCGTACCTCGAACACCAGCTCGTCGTGTACCTGCATCAGCATGTGCGCGTCGTCGCGGGTGCGCAGCCAGGTGTCGACGGCGAGCATGGCGCGCTTGATGATGTCGGCGGCGGTACCCTGCATGGGGGCGTTGATGGCCGCGCGCTCGGCGCCGGCACGCCGGCCCTGCTGGCGTGAGCTGAGGTCCGGCAGGTACAGGCGGCGACCGAACAGGGTCTC
>CAZMXV010000288.1:0-1739 GCA_964570295.1 uncultured Rhodanobacteraceae bacterium | reverse complement strand
GACACGACGCGCTTCGTGCCGCCACGCAAGCCCTCGCCGCAAGGCGAGCTGTTCTAGAACCCCCGCCTCATCACGGGTAGGGCGGGCACTGCCCGCCAAGCAATCCACCCTGCGTGTCGGAAGGTTCGTGCATGTACAGGCCGTGTTCTGCGCGTCGAGAGGTCATGCCGTCAGAGGGTTTCCGGCTGTCTAAACCCCGGGCACCAGGAACGGGTGCGGCAGGTTTTTCCAACGCTTCCAACCTTGTCTTCCGAACCAGCCCAAGGCCAGAACGAAAACAGCCCATGCCAGGCCAATGGCAAGATCGGCATCGGTGAAGGCGCGAGGTTCGCCAAAGCCGGCGATCATGCCGATCAGCGAGAACGCGACCAGGATCGTGAAGACCAGCGAGATCCCTACGTGAATCCGGCGCGCACGCCGGTCACCCGCCCAGGCGATCAACGGCAACACGATCAGGCTTGCCGCGTTGCCCACGAACAAGCCCGCGGTCACGACCAGAAGGGATCGATTGACATGCGCGGGCAGCACGTTGAGCAGACTGCACACGCATTCGATGGCAAGAAATAGCAGCGGCGGCTTGGTGATGGCCTGCAGTATCCACCGACGTGAATGGTCGGCCGGTTGCAGGCGAGGCAACAGGGCCAGCAGCGGCATTTCCGCGTTGGGGCGCGAAAACAGGCGCAGCAGGCGCGAGTTGGTGGCGAGGATGAAAACCGAACTCAACAGCGAGGCCATCAGTACCGTTACCAAGTTCAGTGCCTGCCATGTATCCAGGCCGGACGATCGGGCGGCAAACCAGACCAGCACACATACGACCAGCAGCACGAGGACGAAAGGCGTGCGTTGGACGGCCCGCGCCGATGAGGTTTGCGGCAGCAGAAATCCTCCCAGCGCCATGCGCAACGAGCAGCGCGGGTAACACGGCCCCAGCTGTCGCATGTCCGGTTGCGCCCGCAAGGGATTGAGCCAGGTCGCATGCAGGCGCTCGGACAGGAACGTCACGAAGCGGTTCCAGTTCGCCCAGGGTTCGGCTACCCGGCTCGTGAATGGAGACATCGTGACCCAGCCTTCCCACTGCGCATTCAGGCACAGGCGACGCCAGTAAAACACGCAGATGCCCACCAGGAGCGCATCCACGCCAGCCATGACAATCAGAAAGACGGGCGTGTGTTCGTACACCTCTTGCATGAACCAGGATTGCACAAGCACACCGCCGATAAGGCCGTAAGTGGGGGAATGATTGATGCGACCATGCTGTCGTGGCGTCAGCAGTGATATGGCTTCGGTGGCACAAATGCCCAAACCGAGCAAGGTGGCGACGATGACTCCGGATGTCGGCAGAAAGACGGCGGCGAACAATGTGATCGGCAGCAGCATGGCTACCGACAGGGCCAGCATGGCAACGGCTGCTTCAAGCCGGACATGCGGCAATTGCCAGACCCGCGCCAGGTGTGACCAGCGGACGCATGACGTATATATGATCGACGCGGTCACGAGCAGACCCAGGGTCAGCACTGCCAGACCCAGTTTCGCGTCGAACGAAGTTGGCCGGAAACTCGTGTTCAGGATCACGCCGCTCGCGCCCAGTACGTAGCACAACAAGGCTGTGATGCGCTGTCCTGCCGATAATTGCCTGAGGTGATGATGGATAGCCGATACCACGCTTCAGCCTTCCCGCGCCAGGAACGGATGCGGCAGACTTTGCCAACCGCGCCAGCCGTTGACGATGAACCCGCCCA
>CAZMXV010000287.1:0-1746 GCA_964570295.1 uncultured Rhodanobacteraceae bacterium | reverse complement strand
GAATAGGCTTATTTTACATGAAATATCAATGGCTTGAGAATTTTTCAGAGGCGACAACTTACCTTGTAACTCCCTGACGCACTGCCACTTGGCGCGCTCAAGCTGGGGGCGACTGTTGGTTTCAGAAAAGCGCACTCTGACTCCTGTTTTGCTGACTCCTGTTTTGCGGTTGCCGATACGCTGTTCAAAGTCCCGGACATGCCTGAAACTGGTCTTTTCGAGGTGCCTTGTGAGCACGCCACGCCACAACGGGCACCTGCCAACATGCCGTTTTCACGGGGAAACTTACGGATACGATGCCAGAAAGCTCTACTTTTGCGGTGTCTATGTTTCGGGGAAGCTTACGCCTTACATGGCCATTTCCAAAGACGAGCACGCCTTCTTTGTCGCCCTGGGCGCACGCATCGCCGCCCAGCGCAAGCAGCAAGATCTCACGCAGGTGGAACTGGCCGAACGCTTGGGCATCTCACAACAGGCCATGAACTCGTTCGAGAAAGGGCGCCGCCGCGTGCCGGTATCCTTGCTGCTGCCGATCGTGCAGACCCTGGACACCACGCTCGATGCCCTGGCCGACCAGAACGCAGCGCTGTCACCTGCCAAGCCAAAGAAGCGCGGACCACCGAAGAAGGCTCAGCGGCAGTTACAACAGATCGAAACGCTGCCACCCGCCAAACAACGCGCCATTGCGCAAGTGCTGGACTCGATGCTCGGCAAACAGCCGTCACCGTAGGCCACCATCAACGCCTTGGCATCAGTAGGCTTGTAACCGCTCTCGGAATAAGCCCGAATCAGGCGAGCCTCACGGTGACCTTGTTAAGCAGAGTGCTTCCCTCCAGTTGCTGATCTTCGGAGAGTTCATACCCAGCCCATGACTCCGTCATCAAATGTATGTCATTTGGCAGAGGCCGAGATGAATTAGCAAGCTTCTGCAAGTGCGTGATCAGCTCATGCAATCCTTCCCGATCGCAATTGATGTACAACTCATCACCATCGGGACCGAGCTCAAAAGTAAGAGTGGCGCGTGCTTCATCCATTCTCATTGGCCCTCCAGCGGAAACTTTCTTTTCTCCAAGATTCCTTTGTAGTCACGCAACCGGTTGACATCGACATGTGGTTTTTCAACACCAGTCTTTTTAAAGAACTGGGACTTGGGATCGATGTGGTATGACCTTCCTGTCTTCGGATTTACGTAGCCGCCTTTACCCCCCACAGGATTCGGGCCCCTGGACTCGAACCCTTTCGACTTGAACATCTTTTCAATCTCGGCAGGTGATTTGCCCTTGAATGGATTGCCAAGCCCTTTGGCGCCAACTTCGGCACCCTCCTCGATTGCCTTCTTGGCAACGACGCGGCCAACCAAGGCGCTGGCCCCCTTTATCGCGCCAGCAACGCCTACTGCCGCCGAGAGGGTGCCCGCATCTTGCAGGGCAGCATCCAAAACACCGCCGCCTTCGCCGTTGTAGCCGTCCACCAAGGCACCGGCGACTTGGCTACCATGAAAGCCATTGCCTGTAGCGAACGACCAGGATTCGTAGAAAAGACCGCCAATAAACGCCGTGGCATTGCACCCATCTGGATCTGTATAACGAATGGGGTTGTTCGCGGCGTAAACGTAACGGTTGATGTTGTAGATATTGCCGGGTGTCGGCCCCACTGGATCGGAGCTGATGAAGCGTCCTGTGGCCAGATCATAGTATCGCTGCTGCATGTACACCAGACCCGTGGCCGGGTCGTTCACGTGCCCCG
>CAZMXV010000286.1:0-1770 GCA_964570295.1 uncultured Rhodanobacteraceae bacterium | reverse complement strand
CCGGCCATCGGCGGCATCGGCAAGGGCCACCTGGTCAAGGAGATCGACGCGCTGGGCGGCGCCATGGCGCACGCCGCCGACCGCGCCGGCATCCAGTGGCGCACGCTCAACGCCTCCAAGGGGCCGGCCGTGCGCGCCACCCGCTGCCAGGCCGACCGCGCGCTCTACAAGGCCGCGATCCGTCACATCGTCGAATCCCAGCCCGGCCTGGAGGTGTTCCAGCAGGGCGTGGACGACCTCGTCATCGACAATGGCCGCGTCACCGGCGTGGTCACGCAGATGGGCCTCGCCTTCCACGCCCGCTCCGTGGTGCTCACCGTGGGCACCTTCCTGGCCGGGCGCGTGCACATCGGCCCCTCGCAGTACAGCGCCGGTCGCGCCGGCGATCCGCCCGCGACCACGCTGGCAAAACGCCTGCGCGAGCTGCCGGTGGCCGCCGAGCGCCTGAAGACCGGCACGCCGCCGCGCATCGACAGCCGCAGCATCGACTTCAGTGACCTGGCCCGCCAGCCGGGCGACGACCCGGCCCCGGTGTTCTCCTGCCTCGGCACGCGCGACGAACACCCGCGCCAGGTGGACTGCTGGATCACCCATACCAGCGAGCGCACCCACGACATCATCCGCGGCGCGCTGGACCGCTCGCCCCTGTTCTCCGGCCAGATCGAGGGCACCGGCCCGCGCTATTGCCCCTCCATCGAGGACAAGGTGGTGCGCTTCGCCGACAAGGCCTCGCACCAGATCTTCATCGAGCCCGAAGGCCTCGACACGCCGGAAATCTACCCCAACGGCATCTCCACCTCGCTGCCCTTCGACGTGCAGCTGGAACTGGTGCATTCGATCGAGGGCTTCGAGCACGCGCATATCACGCGCCCCGGCTACGCCATCGAATACGACTACTTCGACCCGCGCGGCCTGCAGCCGTGGCTGGAAACCCGCGCCATCGGCGGCCTGTATTTCGCCGGCCAGATCAACGGCACCACCGGTTACGAGGAAGCCGCCGCGCAAGGCCTGCTGGCCGGACTCAACGCCGCCCGCACGGTCCGCGGGGAGGCTCCCTGGCATCCGCGCCGTGACGAGGCCTACATCGGCGTGCTGGTGGACGACCTGACCACCAACGGCACCCTGGAGCCCTACCGCATGTTCACCTCGCGCGCCGAATACCGGCTGCACCTGCGCGAGGACAATGCCGACCTGCGCCTCACCGAAACGGGCTTCGACCTGGGCGTGGTACCGCAGGCACGCTTCGACGCCATGCGCCGCAAGCGCGATGCCGTGGCCGCCGAAACCGGCCGCCTGCGCCACCTGTGGGCCACGCCGGGCAACGCCCTCGGCGCCGCCCTGGAGCGCCACCACGGCATCCGCGTGTCGCGCGAAACCCATGCCCTGGACCTGCTGCGGCGTCCGGAACTGGACTATGCCCGCCTCGTCGCCACCGAGGGTTTCGGCCCCGCGGTCACGGACGCGGCCGTCGCCGGCCAGGTCGAGGTACAGGCCAAGTATGCGGGCTACCTGGAGCGCCAGCGCGCCGATATCGAACGCCAACGCCGCCAGGAAGACACCCCCATTCCTCCCGACTTCGGCTACGACCGGGTCCGCGGTCTGTCCGCCGAGGTCCTGGCCAAACTCGAAAAGGCCCGTCCCGGCACCATCGGCCAGGCCGCGCGCATCAGCGGCGTCACCCCCGCCGCCATTTCACTGCTGCTGGTGCATTTGAAGCGTCGCAGTGCGGCGTGAGGGGAGCGCGATTC
Source organism: uncultured Rhodanobacteraceae bacterium (assembly GCA_964570295.1). Taxonomy (GTDB): domain Bacteria; phylum Pseudomonadota; class Gammaproteobacteria; order Xanthomonadales; family Rhodanobacteraceae; genus Oleiagrimonas. Next base: position 22 of record CAZMXV010000286.1, on the reverse strand, counting down.
GGGGCTCGGGATCCGCGCTTCG
>CAZMXV010000285.1:0-1806 GCA_964570295.1 uncultured Rhodanobacteraceae bacterium | reverse complement strand
AAGGCGCCGCGGCCTTCGGCAGTGGTGCGGTGGCCGCGGCCGACGACGCCACGGCGACCGGGTACAACAGCGTGGCGTCGGGTATCAACAGTGCTTCCTACGGCGCCGGAGCGCAGGCCAGCGGCGGATCGGGCATTGCCATAGGTGGTGTCGCGGTCACCGATGATGGCGAGCCGTTGCTGCAGGATGCCGATGGCAACCCGGTGGATGTCGGTGCGACCAGCGCGGGCGCCGGTGCCGTGGCCCTGGGCGCCAGCGCACAGGCTGACGGCGTGGCCAGCATGGCGACCGGCCTTGGCGCCAGTGCCCTCGGGCAGCAAAGTACCGCCGTCGGCGGCGTGAGCCTGGCCAGCGGGACATTTGCCACGGCCGTCGGTTCGCAAAGTGCCGCTGTCGGTGACGGCAGCGTGGCCCTGGGCGGCTCGGCGGATCTGCTGCCGGGCCTGGGCCTGTATGTCGACACGATTGCCCAGGGAGCCAATGCGACCGCCCTGGGTGCCGGCGCGCACGCCCTGGCCGACAACGCGACCAGCGTGGGTGCCATCAGCGAGGCCAGCGGGGATGCGAGTACCGCCCTGGGTTACTTCGCCTACGCACCGGGAGACCGGGCCGTGGCCCTCGGCGTGGATAGCTGGGCCTCCGGCGGCAGCAGTGTGGCCCTCGGCGACTACAGCACCGCCGTGGCCGACAACAGCGTCGCCCTGGGGGCCAACAGCTGGGCGGATCGTGACCATACAGTGTCGGTGGGCAACACCGAGGAGGGGTTGACCCGCCAGGTCACCAACGTGGCGGCCGGCACCGAGGCCACCGACGCGGTGAACAAGGGCCAGCTGGACGCGGTGGCCGCCACGGCCGACGGCACGGCGCGCTACTTCCAGGCCGACGGTGCCAACGACGGTTCCGACGACGCACTGGCGGCCGGTGAGCATGCCGTGGCCTCCGGTGCCAACGCCATGGCGGTGGGCACCGAAAGCGTGGCCAGCGGCGCCAGCAGCTATGCCGGCGGCGACTATGGCACCGCCGTGGGCTCGGCGGCGGCGGCCTTCGGAACCGGTGCCTCGGCGTTTGGCAGCGGTGCCACGGCCGCGGCCGACAGCGCCACGGCGACCGGTTACAACAGCGTGGCCTCCGGCACCAACAGCTCGGCCTACGGCGCGGGTGCCGAGGCCAGTGGTCCGGGCAGCGTGGCCGTGGGCGGTACCGCCGTGGACGAGAACGGCGAGCCGCTGATCCAGGATGCCGACGGCCATCCGGTCCAGGTGGCGGCCACCAGCGCCGGCGTCGGCGGCACGGCGGTGGGCGCCACCGCCAACGCCGCCGGTTTCGGCGCGTCGGCCTTCGGTGTGGGGGCAACCGCACAGGGCGAGATTTCCACGGCGGTGGGCGCGGTGGCCAACGCGCTGGGCGACTACAGCACCGCCATGGGCTACAGCTCGGCGGCGGTCGGCGGCAGCAGCATCGCGGTGGGCGAGTCCAGTGTCGCCGGTGGCGAGGGCAGCATCGCGCTGGGCGGCACCGTGTTCGGCTTGCTGAATACACAAGCCGATGGTGATGGTGCCGTTGCCATCGGTGCCGGTGCCTTCGCGCCTGGTCTTCGTGCGGCGGCACTCGGCTGGCTGGCCGAAGCCGACGGCGAGTCGTCGGCGGCGTTCGGCGAGAGTGCCTATGCCAGCGACCTGGGTGCCAGCGCCCTGGGGGCGCAATCGGAAGCCACGGGCGTGCAGGCCACGGCCGTGGGCGCGGCGTCGGCTGCCGCGGCCGACGGTGCCAGCGCGTTGGGCAGCGGCAGTTACGCCGCGATGGAAA
>CAZMXV010000284.1:0-1810 GCA_964570295.1 uncultured Rhodanobacteraceae bacterium | reverse complement strand
AGCGTCACCTCGGGAGGCCGCTGGACCACCAGCGCCTTTGTCAATGCCGGCGGCACCACCTACGAATGGAAGCACCTGGAACTGCAGCCGGTGGGTACGCTCGGCTGGATCAAGGGCCGCAGCACGACGCACGACAACCTCGACCACGACATCTATGTCGCTGGTGCCGGTGTGCGCCTCCCGCATCTGTGGCGCAACACCTTCTTCAGCTTCCAGGTCGGCGCCGCCGGCGGCCGCACGGATGCCATCAGCAGCGCCCCCCAGTTCATCAGTTCGGCCGGATGGCAGGGCGAGCACTGGGTGTTCATGCTTCGCCACATTTCCAACGGTCATTTCTTCGGCGGCAGGAACCTGGGCGAAACGATGGCGTTGGTGGGAGTGACGTTTTAGGCGGGACCAGGGGATGGTAATGACGGCGGATGTCCGCTTGCCATCCTTCCACCGAAGCCGCCCCACGATGCAACGAACCGGTACGGGTAGGAGCCAGCCCTGCTGGCGATGGTGGCCTGCACAGCTGCAAGGGCGGCCATCGCCAGCAGGGCTGGCTCCTACGAGATGCTTTCATGACCGGCGGTTTTCGCGGCTCCCCGCGGGGGCCGCGAAAATGCCTCATCTCCCAGGCGGGAACGGCCCATGGCCGCGATGACCCCGCCGGCCGAACTCCGGCATCAATGCCCGCCGGCAGCGGCCGGTCCGGCCTTGGCCACGAACGGCGGCTTGGCCAGCCAGGTCACGGCGATCAATCCCAGGAAGATCCAGCCCAGGCCGTGGAAAATCTCGTTGAACGACATCTGGTAGCCCTGCTGGGTGATCATCTGGTTGACCAGCGCCAGGGACTGTTCCCGGGTGGATGGCCCCAGCAGGCTGACCGCACCCTGAGCCACCGGGTCATAGGGCGTGATGTGCTCGGTCAGACGGGCGTGGTGCAACGTGGCGCGGTGGTCCCACATCGAGGTGACAATGGAGGCGGTGAAGCTGCCGCCCAGGGTGCGCAGGAACGTGGCCACGCCGGAACCGGAAGCGATCTCGTTGGTTTCGAGGTCGGACATCAGGATGGTCAGCACCGGCATGAAGAAGAACGCCACGCCCAGGCCCAGCAACAACTGCACCATGGCCACGTGCGCGAAGTTCACTTCCAGGTTGAAGCCCGAATACAGGAAGCACACGCCGCTCATCACCAGGAAGGCAATCGAGGAAAGCATGCGCAGGTCCACGCGCGCCGCGTACTTGCCGATGAAGAAGGTCAACAGCAGCGGCAGGATGCCCAGCGGTGCGGTGGCCATGCCGGCCCAGATCGCGGTGTAACCCAGGTTGCGCTGCATCCACAGCGGCAACAGCAGGGCGATCGAGAAGAAGGCCGCGTAGGCCAGCACCAGTGACAGCGTGCCGTAGCTGAAGTTGCGATGCCGGAACAGCTTGAGATCGACGATGGGATCCTTGTCGGTCAGCTCCCAGATGACGAACACCGCCAGCGTGACGGCCGAAACGATGCTGGCCACCACGATGAAGGTGGACTGGAACCAGTCGGCGTCGTTGCCCTTGTCCAGCACCACCTGCAGCAGCCCCACGCCGATGATCAACGTGACCAGGCCGATGTAATCCATGCGCGGCTTCTCGATCTTCTCGATCTTGTCCTTGAGCTGGTTGCGGATGACAAAACTGCAGAAGAAGCCGATCGGCACGTTGATGAAGAAGATCCAGCGCCAGGAATAGTTCTCGGTGATCCAGCCGCCCAGGATGGGCCCGGCAATGGGTGCCACCACGGTCACCATCGAGATCAGCGCCAGCGCCATGCCGCGCTTGTGCGCCG
>CAZMXV010000283.1:0-1816 GCA_964570295.1 uncultured Rhodanobacteraceae bacterium | reverse complement strand
GCGTGGCGGGTCGTAGACTTCGGGGTTGGTGCCGGTGACCAGGAGGTCGATGGCGTAGCAGTAGCCGCCGTGCACGGTGCGCAGCGAGTGCACTTTCAGGTAGTGGTTCATGCCGGCGTCGGCGGCATGGAAGGTGGTGAAGGTGGTGCCGTGGAGGGTGGTCTTGCCGAGGCTGTCCTTGTCGGCGTTGTCGGGGGGCGTGGTGCAGCGGGTGATGTCGTCCTTGTTGCTGCTCAGGCCGATGCGCAGTTCACCGGCGGTGACCTGGTCGGAGCCGGGCAGGGTGAGCATCAGGGCGGAGGCGCCGCGTGAGCCTTCCGCCGCGTAGGTTTTCCACGCGTCGTTGGCGAGGTACTGGCTGTCGAAGGTGACGCTGGCGGTCATGCCTTCGGGGTAGTCGATCTGGAAGCCCTGGCGGACGTCGCGGAAGCGGTGGGTGCCCTCGGGCGCCGGCGGCGTGGCGGCGACGTGCGGGGCGGAGGCCACGGCGGGCGGCGTGCTGGAGGCGCCCGGGGGCAGTGCGACGTCGTGGTTCGGCGTCTCGCCGGACCCGCAGGCCGCCAGTGCCAAAGTCGTGACAAGGATGAGTGCCGGTCGATGGTGCATGCGCGCTCCCGGTGACAAAACCCGATCATGTTCAAGTGTTGTCAGGCCGGCGCGGGACGTCAAGCGCCCGGCGTGATGGGGAAGGCGCCCGGGCGCGGCTTGCGCGGTATCATGCGCGGTCCATGAATGATGCGACCGCCCCCGACTTGCGTCGCGAGCTGACGGCCCTGCGCCGTCGGCTGGATGACGTGTGCACGCGTGACTATGGCCGCCTGGTGGGGCGCTGGCGCAAGCTGTCGCGCGCCCGGAAGCCCGATGAGCGCGCGCTGGCGGCGCTGGCCGGGGCCATCGAGCAGTCGCATGCGCGGCGCCAGGCGCGGGCGTCGGCGCATCCGCCGTTGTCGCTGGATCCGCAGTTGCCGATCACCGCGCATGCCGATGCCATCGTCGAGGCGATCCGCGCGCACCAGGTGATCGTGGTCGCCGGCGCCACCGGGTCGGGCAAGACCACGCAGTTGCCGCAGTTGTGCCTGGCGGCCGGGCAGGGCAGTGCGGGCCTGGTCGGCTGCACCCAGCCGCGGCGTCTGGCCGCGCGGTCGGTGGCGCGGCGCGTGGCCGAGGAAATGGGCACGCGCATCGGCGACAAGGTGGGTTTCCAGGTGCGTTTCACCGAGCAGGTCGGCGACGACACGCTGGTGAAGTTCATGACCGACGGCATTTTGCTGGCCGAGACGCAGGGCGACCCGTGGCTGAGCCGCTACGACACCCTGATCATCGACGAGGCGCACGAACGCAGTCTCAACATTGATTTCCTGCTCGGCTACCTGAAGCGGCTGCTGGCGAAGCGGCGCAACCTGAAGGTCATCATCACCTCGGCCACCATCGACACGGCGCGTTTCGCCGCGCATTTCGACGGCGCACCGGTGATCGAAGTGGAAGGGCGCACGTATCCGGTCGAGGTGCGCTGGCGCCCGGCCGACGCCGACCGCGAACTGGCGCAGGGCAGTCCCGAGCACATCGCGCGCGCGGTGGACGAGTTGACCGCCGATGCGCCGCGTGGCGACATCCTGGTGTTCCTGCCCGGCGAGCGCGAGATCCGCGAGACGCACCTGCACCTTTCGCGGCGGCAGTACCGGCATACCGAGGTGTTGCCGTTGTATGCGCGGCTGTCGGCGCGCGACCAGGACCGCGTGTTCCAGCCCGGTACCCTGCGCCGCATCGTGCTGGCCACCAACGTGGCCGAAACCTCGCTGACGGTGCCGCGCATCCA
>CAZMXV010000282.1:0-1827 GCA_964570295.1 uncultured Rhodanobacteraceae bacterium | reverse complement strand
GCTGGCAGATCCTGCCCGGCGAGGATGAACTGGACGGCATGTATTTCGCGGCTCTCCGGAAGGATCCCGCATAAATTTCCCCGCCATGCGGACCCCGGTGGGCATCGTCTCGCGGCCGCCGTCGTCAGGGCCAGCCGGCCGGTTACACTGCAGCTGTGCGCCACGACCGTGAATCGCGTGGCTCTCGGGAGTACGATCACCTCCCGCTGCCCGAGTAAAGAAGCTCTCCATGAAGCATCCCCGGCCCTGCAGCACGCCCTGCGCCGGAGGACGTCCGGATAAGTGTTTCCCCGACGATGCGCCTGACCCAAAACCTACTGGCCTTGTATGCACGCCATAGCCGGCAGACCCGCCAGGCATTGCTGCTGCCGATCCAATCCGTGGTTTCCGCGCGTCATCTCCTGCCCTTGGCACGGCTGGCCCACAGCATGGGCATCACGGTGTGCTACACGCTGTCGAAACGCATCGCGCGCACGGCCGACGCCCGGTGCATCCACGCGGCATTCCATGAACATGCCAGTGCCGTCGGCAGGACCTCCGCCCACGGCACCCGCTGGGCCCTGATCGTGATGGCCGATCACGGATCTTTCCGGCCCCTGCTGCTCAACGGCTCACCCGTAGTCCACATCGGCCATGGCAACCCCTCCAAGACCGATCATGGTGGGCTGGACCTTCCGTGGGAGTACGGCCAGGCGCCGCGCACGCGCCAAGGACACATCGCCTATCATGAGATCATCGAAGCCAGCGAGCGGGTCCGCGATGCTCTGGTGGCCATCGATCCCGCGCTGGCCGGGCGCATTCGAGTACTGGGCCGGCTGCTCGACGATGACATGCTACGGCAACGCGATGGCGACCGGACCCGTCTACTGAAGCAAATGGGGCTGGATTCGGACCGCCCGGTCCTGCTGGCCGTCAGTACCTTGCGCGGCAACTCCCTTTTCGGCAGATACTGGGAGTCCCTGCTGCCGCAGCTGCGTGCGCTCGCGCCCCGCTACCAGGTGCTGCTGTGCCCGCACCCGCGGGAATACGCCAAATGGTCGGCGCGCCTGGAACCCGCCTCCGGCTTGCGCCTGCTGCCACCGGACATCCACACCGAACAGGCACTGACCGTTGCGCACGCGCTGGTCACCGACTTTTCGTCCCTGTGCCAAAAAGCCGCGCTGCTTGGCCTGCCCATGGCAATGGCACGCTGCGACCCGATGCCGGTATGGTCACAGGGAGCCACCCGCAAGCTGTACGCATACTGGCCTGTCTGGGATGGCCATGCCCCCCTGGCGCCACTCGTCGCACTGGCCGAGTCCATGCGCGGCCACACCCTTCCGCATGAAATCCTCGACTGGATCAACAGTCATCCCGGGCAGGCCGAGACACTTTATGCCGCCTGGCTGCACCGATATTTCCCCAACCCCGCCGTTGCCGCGGCGCAACCGGCCACCCCTAAGGCGTCCGCGCCCATGCCCGCCTGATCGCCGCTCCCGAACCTAAACACCAGCCACACGGCAGGATGCCCTCCATGTCGGGAGCCGTATGCTGTCCGCCATAATCCATCATGTTCCCCGGAATTTCCCCACATGGATCGTCCCTACAGCAAAGTGCCGGTGTCCCCCGAACCTCCACGCAAAACCTCCTCCACCATCGCATCCGCATTCGCTATGGCCCCCGCGTCACGGCGGACCCTGCCCGTACGGGTACACCATGTCGTGCTGCCCGCCCTGCTGACGCTGATGCCGCTTTCGCTGGTGATCCACGGCCAGATCAAGGCCGTGGTTCCCGGCCTGCTGTTTCTCGCCGGCCTGTATCTGCTGGCCAGCCGCCGCGGCGTGCGCC
>CAZMXV010000281.1:0-1835 GCA_964570295.1 uncultured Rhodanobacteraceae bacterium | reverse complement strand
AAGGCCAGCATGTTCCAGCCGCCCTCCGAGCGCGTGTCCAGGTGCAGGAAGTAGATCATGTGCACCACGATCTGCACCGCCGCCAGGCCCAGCACGATGAAGATCGTCATCTCGCGGCTCTCGATGACGTTGCCCATCACCAGCCAGAACGGGATGACAGTGAGGATGGCGGCCAGCACGAAGCCGGTCAGGTAGCCGCGCAGCGAGCCGTGGCCGGCGTGCATGGCGTTGTCGCGGGATGCGGGGGAATGGCTCATCGCAGCACTCCTACCAGATAGACATAACTGAAGACGCCGACCCAGACCAGGTCCAGGAAGTGCCAGAACATGCTCAGGCACTGCACGCGGCGCACGTTGGCCTCGTTGATGCCATGGCGGACGATCTGCACGATCAGCACGACCATCCAGATGATGCCGAAGGTGACGTGCAGGCCGTGCGTGCCGACCAGGGTGAAGAAGGAGGACAGGAAGGCACTGCGCGACGGCCCCGCGCCTTCGGCGATCATCACCACGAACTCGTGGATTTCCAGGCTCACGAACGCCAGCGCCAGCAGGCCCGCGACGGCCAGCCACCCCAGCATGGCGCCCTGCTTGCCGCGCTGCATCTGCAGCATGCCGAAGCCGAAGGTCACCGAGGAAACCAGCAGCAGGGCCGTGTTCACGGCCAGGCCGTTGAGGTCCAGCACCTCGGCGGCGGTGGGGCCGCCGGCGAAGCTGGTGCCGAGCACGGCGTAGCAGGTGAACAGGGCCGCGAAGATGAAGCAGTCGCTCATCAGGTAGATCCAGAACCCGAGCAGGGTCCCGTTGTGCGGCGCGTGCTCCTGCCGGCAGTAGAACTCCGGCGGGGCGGCGTGGACGGTGTCGATGGCCGTGGTGCTCATGCTGCGGAATCCTGTGCTTCCGGCGCCCAGTTGCCGGTATGGAGTTCGAACTGGCGTACCTCGTCGACGGGAACGTGGTAGTCGCGGTGGTAGTTGAAGGTATGGCCGATGGACACGGCGACGATGCCCACGAACGAGACGATCGCCAGCCACCAGATGTACCAGACCATGGCAAAGCCGAAGACCAGGCTCAACGCGCCGATGAGCACGCCCGTGGCGGTGTTTTTCGGCATGTGGATGGCGTTGAAGCCTTCCTTCGGACGACGGCTGCCGCGCCGCTTCATGTCGTGCCAGGCGTCACGCGAGTGCACCTGCGGAATGAAGGCGAAGTTGTAGGGCGGCGGCGGCGACGAGGTCTGCCATTCCAGCGTGCGGCCGTCCCAGGGGTCGTTGCCCGCGGCCAGCGCCTCGCGGTCGCGGATGCTGACGTAGATCTGCACCACGAACGCCAGGATGCCGATCAGGATGACGAACGCACCCACGGCGGCAATGATGAACCACTTCTGCAGGCTGGGATCGTCGAAATGGCTGAGGCGGCGCGTCACGCCCATCAGGCCCAGCACGTACAGCGGCCCGAACGCCAGCCAGAAACCGATCAGCCAGCACCAGAAGCTGAGCTTGCCCCAGCCCTCGTGGAGCCGGAAGCCGAACGCCTTCGGGAACCAGTAGTTGATGGCCGCGAACACGCCGAACACCACGCCGCCGATGATGACGTTGTGGAAATGCGCCACCAGGAACAGGCTGTTGTGCAGCAGGAAGTCCGCCGGTGCCACCGACAGCATCACGCCGGTCATGCCGCCGATGGTGAAGGTGAACAGAAAGCCCATCGTCCACAGCATCGGCACCGAATAGGTGACGCGACCGCGGTACATGGTGAACAGCCAGTTGAAGATCTTCGCCCCGGTCGGGATCGAGATGATCATCGTGGTCAGCGAGAAGAACGAGTTGACCGCCG
>CAZMXV010000280.1:0-1851 GCA_964570295.1 uncultured Rhodanobacteraceae bacterium | reverse complement strand
GGCCCGTTCCGTCTGGCCTGGCTGGAAACCCTGGTACGCCTCGCCGACTGGCGCGCCTCGGCCGCCGAACAAGAAGGGGGAGAAGCATGAACGAGATTGTGCTCGCAGGCTGCACGCCCACGCCGTTGGCCAGCTACCTGAAGGCGCTTGGCGTTCTGCGTCTGCTGTCAGCCAAGTACCCCGACACGCGAGGCTTCTGGCGCAACGAAACCTTTGTGCTGCATACATCACTTGATCGTGACGGTATTGAACAGTTTTTTCTCGACATTTACGAGCCGACACCAATCATGGCGCCATGGAATGGCGGCAGTGGGTTCTACAAAAAAGACAACAAAACAGCACTGAACGCAATTCAGGAGAGCAATTCACCGCGGTTCGCCAACTACCGCGCCTGTCTCGACATCGCCGAGCAGGCACTCAACGGCATGGATCGCGATGCTAGCCCCAAGGGTGACGACAAAGCGGTGCTGCTCACTCGCATCCGAAACCTTCTGCCCGATGATGCGCTGGGCTGGTTCGACGCTTCCATCTCTTTGGCCAGTGCCTCAGCGCAATACCCTCCTTTGCTCGGAACCGGGGGCAACGACGGTCGCCTGGATTTTACCAATAACTTCATGCAGCGACTGCTGGATGTCATACCGCAAGGAAAGAAAACCGGGTACATGGCTTCGCGCCAATGGTTGGCCATGACCTTGTTCTCCGAAGCAGCTCCCGGGCTCGCCAAGAATGCGATCGGACAGTTTTCTCCAGGACAGGCAGGTGGCCCCAATGCCAGCACCGGCTTTGATGCAGATGCTGCCATCAACCCCTGGGATTTCGTGTTGATGATCGAGGGTGCCTTGGCCTTCGCTTCGGCCGTTGTACGCCGCCATGCAGATGACCCATTCGGGGTCATGAGTTATCCATTTACCGTGCGCGCCGTCAGCGCCGGTTCCGGCAGCCTCGGAGAAGGAGATACCACGAATGCCCGTGGTGAACTATGGATGCCCTTGTGGCAACAACCGACAACATACCGGGAGGTCCGCGCACTGATGGCCGAAGGTCGCGTCGCACTGGGCAAAAAACCTGCCCGGGATGCACTCGATTTCGTTCGCGCCCTGCACCATCTTGGCGGTTACCGCGGTGTCCAGTCCTTCCAACGCTTTGGGTTGTTGATGCGATCGGGCAAAGCGTATCTGGCTACTCCACTGTCACGCATTGAAGTGAGTGAACAGCCGGCCCCTCGCTGGCTGGACGAACTGGACAAATACGGGTGGCTTGACCGATTTCGCCAGTTTACGCGAAGCGACACTGCAGCCAACCGTTTCCACGTGCTTAGAAGGCGTCTGGAAGACATGCTTTTTGTATCCGGCCAAAAGCCAGCCAAAGCTGACGTGCAGGCACTACTGACGTTGCTTGGCGAGATTCAATTCGCCCTGTCGAGTAGCCACAGGGCCATGGAATCAGTTCCCCCCGTCCCGCACCTTTCCGATCGCTGGGTGCAAACAGCCGACGATGGGAGCCCGGCTTTCCGCATTGCCAAGGCCTTGGCCGGTACCGGAGGCAAGATACTTCCTCTGCGTGCTCAGCTATTTCCCGTACAACGCAAGTTGGACCGCTGGATATCACAGGAAGCCGGCGAAAGAGTACGGATTCATACTCCTGTGCAAGGGCGCCTTCCCGAAAAACTCTGCGCCTTCTTGCAGCGTCGCCTCTGGCTCGCGGAAAAACTGGAGCTCCGAGACAAACCACTGGCTGGACCCGCAGGCGTCGCGCTGGACGACATGGCTGCATTTTTGCGCGACGACCGCATGGATACACGCATCGCCGCACTCCTTTCAGGCCTTGCACTGTGCACCATCCCCGATGATG
>CAZMXV010000279.1:0-1867 GCA_964570295.1 uncultured Rhodanobacteraceae bacterium | reverse complement strand
GGTTGAAGCGGCGGATCTGGCTGGGGCTGATGTAGATGTCGTCGGGGCCGGCCAGATAGCTTTCGTCGGCCGAACGCAGGAAGCCGAAGCCGTCCTGCAGGATTTCCAGCACGCCTTCGGCCCAGATGCCGCCGCCGTTGCGGGCGTGGGCCTTGAGGATGTTGAAGATGACATCCTGGCGACGCTGGCGGGCGATGCCTTCCTTGACCCCGAGCGACTCGGCGAAGGCCAGCAGGTCGACCGGGTTCTTGCGCTTCAGCTCGGTGAGGTTGATGACGTTGTTGTCGTCGCCGATGTCGGCGTTCTCGTCATCCACCGGCAGGCCGCGGCTGTTGCGGTTGCCGTTGCGCGGGTTGCGCTCGTGGCGGCGGCGGCCGCGGCGGCGCTCGTTGCGCTCGTTGCGGTTGCCGTTGTCGTTCTTGTTGCCGCCCTTGTCCCGGCCGCCCTTGTCGCCGCCGTCGGCATCACCCGATTCGCCGCGTGGGCCGTTGTCGTCGGACCTGTCGGGCTGGGGGGACGGCTTGTTGCCGCTGTCGGCGGCGGCATCCGCCCCGTCGTCGGCCTTGGCGCTCTTGCGGCGGCGCGGTTTGGCGGCATCCCCGGCGCCTTCGGCCGTATCCGCGGCCTTGGCGCTGCTGCGCCGGCGCGGCTTGGGTTTGGCGGACTCGGTGGACACGGGAGCATCGGCCGGGCCGGTGGCCTCGGCAGGAGTTTTGTTTTCGCTGTCAGACACGAACGGGGACCTCACGGGGCGCCGTTGAAAGAAGGGATGCGGATGAGTTTCCGGACGGAAAGATGCGCAAGCACGGAAGGGCTCGGCAGACAGCCGCAATCTAGCACCGGCGGCTGGGTGGCGTAAAGCCTAACCGAAGGCCGACGGGTATGTAAAGAATGCCGGGTGGCAGGGGAGCCGCGCGGCAGGCGCCGACCAGGTGGCCGGCGCGCGCGGGGCGGTTACAGGACCTTGTCGACCATGGCGGTCACCTTGCCCTTGGGCACGGCGCCGACCTGGGTGTCCTGCACCTGGCCGTCCTTGAACAGGATCATGGTGGGGACGCCGCGGATGGAGTAGTTCATGGCCGTTTTCTGGCACTGGTCCACGTCCACCTTGACCACCTTGAGGCGACCGGCGTAGTCGGCGGCCAGTTCGTCCAGGATGGGCGACATGGCCTTGCACGGACCGCACCAGGTGGCCCAGAAATCGACCAGCACGGGGGTGTCGGACTGCAGCACCTGGGCCTCGAATTCGCCGTCGGTGACATGGGTGATGGAATCGCTCACAGGGGTTCTCCGTGGTCTTGTCGAGCCGGGCCGGCACGGAGGATGCCATGCCCGAATCGCTATCGGGTACAATAAGATACTTGTCTGGCAAGCGGATGCGCCGGACCCGGCCGGAAACGGTGATCGCCGCCCGCCCATTGCAGCGCAAGCGGTGACCGGATTCAAGCGCATCCCGTTGCCCTGTTCCCGTGCGGACCCGAAGGCCGGCACTGGCACCAGTTCCTCGAAAATGAGGGCCCCGTCCGAATTTGCAAGGGCCCGGCGCGCCGCATCGCGCATGCATTCCCATTCAGGGCCCGGCGGATCGTGCCGCCGCCCACGGTTATTCCATACATGGCAGATCACGTACTCACCGACACCTTTTTCGAAAGTTTCGACTTGCACCCCCTCCTGCAGCAGGGTCTGGCCGATTGCGGCTTCACGCGCTGCACCCCGATCCAGGCGCTGACCCTGCCGGTCGCCCTCGGCGGCCGCGACGTCGCCGGCCAGGCCCAGACCGGCACCGGCAAGACCTGCGCCTTCCTGGTCGCCCTGATGAACCGCCTGCTGACGCAGCCGGCGCGGGCCGCGCGCAAGGACACCGATC
>CAZMXV010000278.1:0-1868 GCA_964570295.1 uncultured Rhodanobacteraceae bacterium | reverse complement strand
GGCGCACGCCGCGGCGGCTGGCCAGCAGATACAGGCCGGCGAGAAACAGCAGGCCCGGGGCCAGGGCCTTGACCGGGCCGTGGATCACCAGTGAAAGCGGCATCAGTGCCAGCAGTCCGGCGGCCAGTGCGTGTCGCCACGCGGCCTGTCGTGGCATGCCGGGGGAAAGGCGGGTGTCGAGTGGAGGGGGCATGCCTGCCAAGGGACGTTCCTGGTGCACGACGGGCTCCTGGGCGACGCGGACGGGGATCCGGCTCGGGGGTGGGGGAAAGCAGGTGCTGTGACGCATCACACCGGGGCCGAGACTGGCAGCCGCAACATGAAGCGATGCCGAATGCGGGCAGGGTCACGGCGCGACAGCCTGGCTGGGCCGGCGCTCTCCGGCGGCAGGAGGCGTGTCGAGGGCGCGCAGGGCCGCCATGAGGCGTTCCGGAAAGGCATCGCGGTTGTGTTCGAACCATTGCCGCGCACGGCGGCCAATGGCTTCGCACTCCGCAACGGGCATGGCGATGCAGCGGGTGACGGCGGCTTCCATGGCGTCCTCGTCGAAATCGTACAGCGTGGCCAGCGCCTGGGTTCCGCCGGAGCGGGCGGCCACCAGCACGCCGTGCCCGGTAGTGACCAGTTCGTTCATCGGTTCGGCATCGGTGGTGAGGGTCACGGCACCCACGCCCATGGCCTCGACGATGTAATGGCCGTAGCCTTCGGTTCGCGAGGGGCACAGGTGGAAACGATGGCTGTTCTGGAGCTTCCGCAGGCTGGCGTCGTCCAGGTAGTGGTCGAGCAGGCGCACGTTGGGCGGCATCGGTATGGTGCGTGCGTTGCGGCTGCGCCACACCAGAGTCAGTGGCGGCCACTCGGGATGGCGGGCCCACAGCGCCAGCAGGCGGCGCGTGCCCTTGTTGTTGCTGCGCCCGGGCATGTGCAGGAAGGCCTGCTCGCGCGGCACGGCGGGGTCGAGGTGGTCGGGGCTGGCGAAGCCCGTCCATTGCACCGGACAGCCGAATGGCCGGAACAGGGATTCGGCATGACGGGTCTTGGCCAGTATCAGGTCGAAGGACGGGAGATAGCTCCACCACTCCTGGCGCAGCCATTCGGGATTGGGAATCAGCACGTTGCGACGGGCCTGGCCGAAGCGGTCCGGATAGACACGCTCCAGCATCAGGTTGAGGTCGTACCGGGCGCTGGCGCGGACGGGTCCCAGCGCACGCAGGCCGTCTCGCAGACGCCGCCCCAGCCGTGCCAGACGCGAGGACAGGGTGTCGCGATGGCTGAGCTCCGTCATGGTGACCGTGCAGCCGGCCTGGCGCAGCACGCAGGCCACCAGTTCAAGATCGCGCGACAAGCCGGCGCCGTTGCCGCGGCTGAGCACCTGGACGCGACGGATGCGGTTCTCAATCATGACGGCGGGTGGCGGCTGGCAACGGACGGACGTGGCCGGGCCCGATGGCCCCGTGGTGATGCAGGCGGTTCCCCATGACGTGCTCGCGGATGAAAGTGTGCCGGGCCGACCGGAAGCCGGTCCGGAGGCGGCCGGAGCGGTTTGCCGGGGATCGCGGCGGAAAACGGCGGTCGACTGGCGGGCCCGGGGTAGCCGGATATGCCCTTTCGCGTTGATCCATCGGTCGATGGGGACACCGGAGCCGGTTGCCGTGCAGGCGGCCCACGCGATGGTCCGAAACACGTGATCGCCACCGCGCAAAGAATAGCGCCACCGGGTGGGTGGTGGCCACCCGGTGGCGCCGTTCACGAGCGGAGCGGGCGGCCACCGGCGGGTTAGCGGCTCTGCCCGGCATCTTGCGGCACCTTGTCCAGAGCCGCGAAATACATGCCGTCCAGTTCATCCTCGCCGGGCAGGATCTGCCAGC
>CAZMXV010000277.1:0-1886 GCA_964570295.1 uncultured Rhodanobacteraceae bacterium | reverse complement strand
TCCTTGTTGTGATAGGAAAGATCGACGCCCACGTCGCCTTCCCATTCCCCCACCAGGGGCGTCAACGGGCCCAGCTTCCGGGGCCCCTGTATCTTGTTGGCCATGACTTCCCTCCGCGTGTCGATGAACGGACCTTGAAGCTAGCAGCCGCACCATCAAACAACCAATTGATTGATCGGATGAAATCCATTGCCGGAAACTATCGGCCAGCCCGGTGCACGACACGGTTTTTCAGCAGCGCACCAGCGCATGCAGCGGAATGTCCCCGCCCCAGTGCCGGCGACCGTCGAGAAACGACAGTTCCAGCACCACGCACGCCCCCGCCACTTCGGCACCAAGCCCTTCGACCAGTTGCCGCGACGCCACCAGCGTGCCGCCGGTGGCCAGCACGTCGTCGACGACCAGCACGCGCTGGCCCGGACGCAGGGCGTCGCGATGCACTTCCAGGCGGGCCCGGCCGTATTCCAGCGCGTAGTCCACGCCGAGGGTCGCGGCAGGCAGCTTGCCGGCCTTGCGCAACGGCACGAATCCCGCGCCCAGCATGGTCGCCAGGGCCGCGCCGAAGATGAAGCCGCGCGATTCGCTGCCGCATACCGCGTCGATGCCCGCCGTCCGCCATGGCGCGGCCATGTCGTGCAGGCAGGCCGTGAAACCGGCGGGATCGGCAAGCAGCGGCGTGATGTCCTTGAAGACGACGCCGGGACCGGGGAAATCGGGAATGTCGCGGATCAGGGAAGCCCACTCAGGCATGGGAAGATCCATCCGTGAAACCGCCTGCCATCATGACACGGACGGTACGGGATCGGGTCCGCCGGCCATATGTTCGTCATCGGTGGCGCGTGCTTCGGCAAGCATGGCCACGGCCTCTTTCACCAGCGGCTCGGCCGCTTCGATGCAACTGTCGGGCACCTGCACGGCCAGAAAATCGCGGGCCGGCAACTGCCCCACGCCGCCGGTGAGGTATTCGCCGGCGATGAAGACGGGGATTTCCGCCCGCTCCAGGTAATCCTTGACCAGATGCGCATCGACCAGGCTCTCCGCATGATAAACCGTATGCATGATGCATCCCCTCCGGCAGGCTTCCGCACGGCCGCGGACGCGGCCTTGCGTTAAACTTTGCCCCTTTCATTCCACGGTTGCAAATCGGTCTCCCATGGCGAACGACATCACCCCCGCGCACAACTTCATCCGCCAGATCGTCATGGACGACCTGGCTTCGGGCAAGCACACCGCCATCCAGACCCGATTCCCGCCCGAGCCCAACGGCCACCTGCATCTCGGCCACGCCAAGGCGATCTGCCTGGACTTCGGCATTGCCGGCGAATTCAGCGGCCGCTGCAACCTGCGCATGGACGACACCAACCCCGGCAAGGAGGACCCCGCCTTCGCCGCCGCCATCAAGGACGAGGTGCGCTGGCTGGGCTTCGAATGGAGCGCCGAGTGCCACGCCTCGGACTACTTCGAGGCGTTCTACCGCGCCGCCATCAAGCTGATCGAGGACGGCAAGGCCTACGTCGACGACCTGGATGCCGAACAGATGCGCGCCTACCGCGGCACGCTCACCGAGCCGGGGCGCAACTCGCCCTTCCGCGACCGCTCCACCGAGGAAAACCTGGACCTGTTCAAACGCATGCGCGCCGGCGAGTTCGCGGACGGCGAGAAAACCCTGCGCGCGAAGATCGACATGGCCGCGGGCAACATCAACATGCGTGATCCGGCCATCTACCGCATCCGCAAGCTGGCCCACCCGCGCACCGGCGACACCTGGCCGATCTACCCCATGTACGACTATGCGCACTGTCTGTCCGACGCGCTGGAAGGAATCACCCACTCGTTCTGCACGCTGGAATTCGAGGACCACCGCCCGCTCTACGACTGGTTCGTCG
>CAZMXV010000276.1:0-1917 GCA_964570295.1 uncultured Rhodanobacteraceae bacterium | reverse complement strand
GGCTCCAGCAGCGAGCAGAAGGCGGGGTCGCCGTCGAAATGCGGAAAGCAGCACCAGGTGATGCTGGCCTGCGGATCCACCAGGGCCGCCAGCGTGCAGTTGCCGATGACGCCGAGTTCGAGCCGGTTGCGGTCGGAGTCGCCCATGCATGTCTCCGTGGGGGTCGGGAGTCGTTTCAGGATGACGCGACGCGGCATGAATGTCCAAGAGGCCCTGGCCCGCACCGCGGCCCTGCCGCCGTTACAGGTGCATCAGCACTCCTTCCAGCCAGGCTTCGACCGCCGTCGGGTCACGCAGCGTATAGCGGGCTTCGCTGGGTTCGCGCTGGCCGACGCGAATGCTGATGCCGCCGTGCGCGTTGACGACGGCAAAGGCGTGTTCGTCGGTGAGGTCGTCACCCAGGTAGACCGGGCGGCGGCCGCTGAACGGCGGCTCGTCCAGGAATGCCTGCACCGCGTGCCCCTTGTTCACCCCCGCGGGCTTGATCTCGATGATGTGGTTGCCGGGCTGGGTCTCGTAGCCGGGCAGCTTCCGCACGATGCGACGGGCGCCGGCGATGACCGCCTGCTCCCGCGCCGGGGCCTCGCGGTAGTGCAGGGCCATGCAGGTGCCCTTGTCTTCCACGCGCATGCCTGGCAGGCGCCGTGCCAGGGCGGCCACCTCGTCGTGCAGGGCGTCGACCACGTGCGGCTCGGGCTGCGTGTCTTCCTCGCTGCCGTCGTCGCGCCGCCGCTGCAGTCCGTGCAGCCCGGCAGCGGCCACCAGGGGCGACCCGAACAGGCGGTCGAGGTCGTACAGGCGCCGGCCGCTGACCAGGGCCAGCGCACCGCCGAGGGCCTCGTGCAAGGCCGTCAGCGTGCGCCGGAGGCCGGCCGGCACGTGCACCGTGTCGGGGTCCTCGCTGAAGCCGACCAGGGTGCCGTCGACGTCCAGGAACAGCGCCCACGCCGCATGCGGGGCGGGCAGCGGCGGGGTGGATTTCATGGGGCGGGGAACGACGCTTGCGGGGGACATGAAGGGTGTCATTCTGGCGCAGTCGGGCCGTACATGCCAAATGGCGCCACGGGTGGACGGTTCCCTTGCAATCCGGCGGAGGCGCCCGCACCTGTCTGAAAACGCGGCGAATATTGCCGTCATGCGGGAGATCATCACGATGCGGATGGACAAACTCACTTCACACTTCCAGCAGGCTTTGGCGGACGCGCAGTCGCTGGCCGTCGGACGCGACCACAACATGCTCGAGCCGGTACACGTCATGCTGGCCCTCGTCGGCCAGCAGGGCGGCACCACCACGCCGTTGCTGACCCAGGCCGGCGTCAATGTGCCGATGCTGCGCCAGAAACTGGGCGAGATCGTCGACGGCCTGCCGAAGGTGTCCGGCCAGGAGGGCCATCTCAATGTCGGCAACGAACTCAACCGCCTGCTCAACCTCACCGACAAGCTGGCCCAGCAGCGCGGCGATGCGTTCATCGCCAGCGAGCTGTTCGTGCTGGCCGCCCTGGAGGACAAGGGCGCCGTCGGCAAGGCGCTCAGGGAGGCCGGTGCGGACAAGTCGCGCATCAACGCCGTGATCGACCAGTTGCGCGGTGGCGAGAAAGTCGACAGCGAGGGCGCCGAGGACCAGCGTCAGGCGCTGGAAAAGTTCACCATCGACCTGACCGCACGCGCCGAAAGCGGCAAGCTGGACCCGGTGATCGGCCGCGACGAGGAAATCCGCCGCACCATCCAGGTGCTGCAGCGGCGCACCAAGAACAACCCCGTGCTGATCGGCGAACCCGGCGTCGGCAAGACCGCCATCGTCGAAGGCCTGGCCCAGCGCATCATCAAGGACGAAGTGCCCGAGGGCCTGCGCGGCCGCCGCGTGCTGGCGCTGGACATGGGCGCGCTGATCGCCGGCGCCAAGTTCCGCGGCGAGTT
>CAZMXV010000275.1:0-1929 GCA_964570295.1 uncultured Rhodanobacteraceae bacterium | reverse complement strand
CGGAAAGATACAGCGCCTTGTAGCCCACGCGCCTGGCCATCAGGCCGGCATAGGCCGTGATCGCGCCGACGACCTGCAGGGGGTGTTCGCTTTCGAGGGCGGCACGGAAGGCCGCTCCCGCGGAGACCGATGCGTTCATGCAAACGTCCTGGATGAAAGCCCCATTCTAGCAGGGTGCCTCCCCGCGCTCCCCCGCCGAGCTACCGTGACCAAGGTCATCAACATGCCGTTGACAGGGTGACGCGCCCCGGCCCAGCACGTACATTAACCCGATGAAAAAACACAAGACCTCGCTGGCGACACGCATCCTCTGGGGCCTGGTCATCGGCATCCTGGCGGCCCTCCTGACCCTGGCCGTCGGCCATTTCCACCCGCCCACGCTGGCGTTCATGCAACAGGTCTCGTCGGCGGTGTTCGATCCGTTCGGACAGGTGTTCCTGCGCCTGCTGTTCTTCGTGGTGATTCCGCTGGTGTTTTCCTCGCTGGCCTCGGGCGTCACTCAACTGGGGCAACTCAACAAGCTGGGGCCGCTGGCCGGGCGCACCTTCATGCTTTTCTTCGCCAACATGGTGATCGGCGTGGCCATCGGCCTGGTGATGATGAACGTGCTCCAGCCGGGCCAGCACATCGATCCGGAGGCCACACGGCAACTGATGGCCGAATACGGCGCCAGCGCCGCCGAAAGCCTGCGCACGCATGCCGAGCAGCCCAGCCTCAGCCTGGCGCTGCTGGTGGAAATGTTCATGCCGCGCAACCTGTTCGGCGCGGTGGTCGGCAATACCCGTGACGCCATCGGCGACGTGCTGCCGCTGATCCTGTTCGCGATCCTCATCGGTGCGGCCGGTACCCAGCTCAGCGACAAAAAGCGCGAAAAGCTGCAGGAAGGGCTGGACCTGATCACCGAACTGATGACGCGCATCGTGGATTTCGCCCTGCGCCTGGCGCCCTACGCGGTGCCGGCCATGATCTACAGCGTGATCGTGAAGGTCGGCCTGGACGTGGTATTCGCGCTGTCGATGTTCGTGGTCGGCTGCCTGCTGGCGATGGCGCTGCACCTGTTCGGCACCATGTCGCTGTGGGTGCGGTTTCTGGCCAGGCAGTCGCCGCTGCAGTTCTTCAAGCGCATCCGCCCGGTGCTGGTGACGGCCTTCTCGACCAGCTCCAGCAACGCCACCCTGCCCACCTCCCTGGCCATCGCCCAGGAGGAACTGAAGCTGCGCCAGAGCACTTCGGGCTTCGTGCTGCCGCTGGGCGCGACCATGAACATGAGCGGCACGGCCCTGTTCGAAGGCTGCGTGGTGCTGTTCGTGGCGCAGGTGTTCGGCGTGGACCTCAGCCTGTCCTCGCAGATCATCATGCTGCTGCTGTCGGTGCTGAGCGCGGTCGCCGTATCGGGCATTCCGGGCGGCTCGCTGCCGATGATCGCCGGGCTCCTCGCCACCTTCGGGGTGCCACCCGAAGGCATCGGCATCATCATCGGCGTGGACCGCCTGCTGGACATGGCACGCACCACGGTCAATGTCGGCAGCGACGTGGTCACCGCGCAGATCGTGGACGACAGCCTGAAGCGCGCCGAGGCACGGAAGGGATGAGAAAGCGTCTGGGATGTGAAAAGGGCGGCCGAAGCCGCCTTTTTCACATCCGCATGGCCGAGCCGCTCACTTGCCGAGCAGATCCTCGACCGCCGCGCGCTCTTCGCCCAGCTCCTGGCGGGTGGCGTCCATGCGCTCGCGCGAGAAGTCGCTGATGTCCAGGCCCTGCACGATCTGGTACGTGCCGTCCTTGCAGGTCACCGGGTAGCCGTAGATGACACCCGGCTCGATGGCGTAGCTGCCGTCGGCGGGAATGCCCATGGACACCCATTCGCCTTCCGGCGTGCCCAGCGCCCACGAGCGCATGTGGTCGATGGCGGCCGAGGCGGCCGAGGCC
>CAZMXV010000274.1:0-1948 GCA_964570295.1 uncultured Rhodanobacteraceae bacterium | reverse complement strand
CAGCATCGAGATAGGAAGCCGGATGGGTGTTGAACGCGAAAGTCTTGAAGAGAGTGTTGCTGATTTCCAGTTTGTACCGTGTAACCTGCATATGGACACTACGGTTTGGGTAGCGTCTGCATTGGACATTTATATGGTCTCCATCCATGTTGTCGCCAAGGCCATTTTCCATGTTACGTTGAAGCTCATTGCGTGCCTTATCCAGCCACGCTTGGCCCTTTGTGGTTAGCTGGGGGCGAAGCAAATTTCCATACCGCGAGCAATAGAAATAGCCATAGCTCACGTAATAAGAAGGCGGTTTATGCCCACAGCCAATGTGCCGCATCATGAAATTGGCGTGGCGCGACCAATCTGGGCTCGAAGGGTCGGCGGGGATGAGCTCTGTCCTCTGATCCAGAAGCAGCGTGGAAGTCTTGTGGTCGCTCCACGGGTTCCATTGATCACTCCAATCTCTTATCTCATGCCACTTCTTTTTCAAATAGCGTGCGGCGGCCGCAGGGGTATCACCAAGAGGAACACCGCTCTTGTCGATGTATTCCTTGTGCAGTGGCCGATAGTAGTAAGTGCACAAGCCAATGACGTTTTCCGGCGCCAGTGGAACCCGTCCGTCGCATACTCGCAGTTTGACCGGGACGCGCTTTTTGTCGGAAGTCGGCGTATAGGCGGCCTGCGCTTCGCCCCATAGCGGGTAGCCCCACGCGTGTTGTTCAGGCCCGGTCATGATCGTCTCCCTTCAGCGCGAAGGCAATGTTGCCCGGGCGGTCACTTTGGGCCGCACGGGTCATGCCGTCGTCTTCGGTATTTCCGGTTGCGGTCGCTTCACCGGAGGTGAGTGTATATGCCACGTTTTTTGCCGGGATGTTCGTGTCCCCCCAAGTTGCAGCGAATGCCTGATCGTAGGCCCCGTCCTGCAATGAAGTGGGTGCAGGGGAAGCGGATGCAAATCGGATCGCCCCTGAGGGCAACGGCTCGATTTGCGCTGCCTGCGCTTTGCCCCCCAACCAATTGTGCGTGCTGCTTTTGACAGTGAAGGTGCCGGGGCAGGCGATGGTGAGGTGCTGGCCGTCGAGGGTGATGGTGGACTGGCCGGACTGCAGGACGATTTTTTCCTTGGCGA
This sequence comes from uncultured Rhodanobacteraceae bacterium, assembly GCA_964570295.1. GTDB lineage: Bacteria > Pseudomonadota > Gammaproteobacteria > Xanthomonadales > Rhodanobacteraceae > Oleiagrimonas. The sequence goes on along the minus strand of CAZMXV010000274.1, from coordinate 831 downwards.
GGACGTCGATGCGCTCGTCGGTGCTGGTGACGGTGACGCTGTCGTCGGCCAGGATGGCCATGGCGTCGGTGTGGGCCTGGAGGCTGACCGGGCCGTGGTTGGCGATGGCTTTGAGGCCGCCATCGGCGGCGTACAGGCCGGCACTGGCGCCGGAGGCGGCGGCGAGGCTGGTGCCGGCGGCGAGGTGGGCGTCGCGCTGGCTGGTGAAGTGCTGATGCCTTCCGGCGAAGCTGGCGGTGCTGTTGGGGGTGGTCAGGGCCAGGCTTTCGGGGGTTTCCATGACCAGATGCGGGGCGCCGAAGTGTTCGACGGGCGCACCGCCGCTGCGTGTGCCGTTGGCGGGACGGGTGGGATCCTGGCCACCGACCGTGCCGGTGTAGGCACCGTCCTGGTCCGGGTCGAGGTGCCGCATGAGGTCGGCATGGGCAGCAGTGCCGGCCAGGCCCCGGGCGCCGGCCTGGCTGGCGGCGCTGTCGAGGCGTTGGGCGGTGGCTTCGGCGGCTTTCAGTTGGCCGCGTGCTTCGGCGCTGTCCATCTGCGTGGATTGCCCTTCGCGGCGCGCGGTGGCCGAGGCGAGCAGGCCTTCGCCGGCGCGAACCACGGCCCAGCCGTCGGTGATCAGCTCGAAGCCCTCGCCGCGAAAGGCGCCGCGCTGCGCACCGTGCTGGTCGATGAGGTGGCCCAGTTCCAGACGGCTGTCGGCGATGGCGTGGCCGAGACGATGGCGCAGCTGGCCGCTGGCGTCGTCCAGCACCCAGCTGGCCGACGGCGTGCCCTCGGTGGTGTGGGTGTGGATGCCGGACAGAGTGCCGGGGTGGTTGGCGCCGCTGC
>CAZMXV010000273.1:0-1952 GCA_964570295.1 uncultured Rhodanobacteraceae bacterium | reverse complement strand
TGGCCAAGAGCAGCATGGTGAACCGCGATATCAAGCGGGCCAAACTGGTGAAGAAATACGCCGAGAAGCGTGCCGAGCTGAAGAAGATCGTGCTCAGCCCGGAATCGAGCTACGAAGAGAAGATGGAAGCGCAGGCCCGCCTGCAGAAGCTGCCGCGCGACTCCAGTCCCGTCCGCCAGCGCACCCGCTGCGCCCTGACCGGTCGCCCGCGCGCCGTTTACCAGAAGTTCGGCCTGGGCCGCAACAAGCTGCGCGAAGCGACCATGAACGGCGACGTTCCCGGCCTGCGCAAGGCCAGCTGGTAAAATTCTCGCCATCGGCGGCACTTTGCTGCTAGAATGATCGGTCTGCCCTGCCAGCAAGGGCGGATCACACAATACAGATTTCCGGTCAACGGATATCGGTGCACTCACGAAGGTTTCATCCATGAGCATGACTGATCCCATTGCCGACATGTTCACGCGCATCCGCAATGCCCAGATGATGGGCAAGCCGAATGTGCGCATGCCGGCCTCCAAGCTGAAGCTTGCCATTGCCGAGCTGCTCAAGCGCGAAGGCTACATCCTCGACGCCCGCGTCGACGACACCGACAAGACCAAGCCGGCCCTCGACATCCAGCTGAAATATTTCGAAGGCCGTCCGGCCATCGAGCGCATCCAGCGCGTCAGCCGTTCGGGCCTGCGCATCTATCGCGGCAAGGATGCGCTGCCCAAGGTCATCGGTGGCCTCGGCATTTCCATTGTTTCCACCTCGGCGGGTCTGCTCACCGATGCCCAGGCACGTGCCAAGGGCGTGGGCGGCGAAGTCATCGGCCTGGTGGCGTAAGGAGATCCTGAGATGTCACGAGTAGCCAACAGTCCGATCACCCTGCCCAAGGGCGTGGAAGTGAAGTCCGATGCCGAGGGCATCACCGTCAAGGGCGCCAAGACCAGCCTTTCCATCCACCATCTGCCGGGCGTGAGCATCGACGTCACCGACGGGGTGGTCAACGTGAAGGTGGCCGAGGGCGGCGAAGTGAAGTTCGCCGGTACCGCGCGTTCCCTGATCAACAACATGGTCAAGGGCGTCAGTGAAGGTTTCGAGCGCAAGCTGCAGCTGGTGGGCGTGGGTTTCCGCGCTGCCGTGCAGGGCAAGAAGCTCAACCTGACCCTGGGTTTCTCGCACCCGGTGGAATACGACATTCCCGAGGGCATCAGCATCGAGACCCCGAGCGCCACCGAAATCGTGGTCAAGGGTGCCGACAAGCAGGCCGTGGGCCAGGTTGCCGCCAACATCCGCGGCTTCCGTCCGCCCGAACCGTACAAGGGCAAGGGCGTCCGTTACGACGGCGAATACATCAACATGAAGGAAGCCAAGAAGGCGTAATCGCCCGGTTCCGGGTTCAGAACACGTCGATCCGCTTCTGGAGACACACATGAAAAGCAAGAATGAAGCCCGTTTGCGCCGTGCCAAGTCCACGCGCGCCCGCATCCGCAAGCTGGCGGTGCCCCGCCTGTCGGTGCATCGCAGCGGCCAGCACATCTACGCCCAGGTGTTCGCCGCTTCCGGCGACAAGGTCCTGGCCAGCGCCTCGACCGTGCAGAAGTCGGTCCGCGAAGGCCTGGACGGTACCAAGAACGTCACTGCCGCCACGGCGGTGGGCAAGGCGGTTGCCCAGCGTGCGCTGGAGGCGGGCGTGGAGATGGTGGCCTTCGATCGTTCCGGCTACCGCTATCACGGCCGGGTCAAGGCCCTGGCGGAAGCCGCCCGCGAGGCTGGCCTGAAGTTCTGACAAGGCCGGGAAGAGGGAATGGAGAAGGGAGGATGGGAAAGAACGTTGACCACTCCCGATTCCCGACTCCCGGCAATCAAACAACTCCAAGCGGCCCCGGTGCCGTAAGCAGAAGTCCCGGCCCGTCCGGGCATGACAGGAAACCACATGTCTTCCAACGATCGTGACAATTCCGACGGTC
>CAZMXV010000272.1:0-1964 GCA_964570295.1 uncultured Rhodanobacteraceae bacterium | reverse complement strand
CGCGTGATCGGCACCGGCCGGGTGCTTGGCGTGCCGCAGTGGTTCATGTGGCGTGGCGGAGCATCACGGACAGCCGCGGCATCCTCACGAAGTGGCTCGTAGTGGTCAAGGGCTTGAAGCCATTGGCTCCGGTTGCTTGAGCTTGATAGGATATCGTGATCCGGCACGCAAGCCGGTGACAACATCAAAGCAGAAAGGGAATTCCATGCCGAGACCATCCTTCAGCGGTGCCTGGGCCGCTTTTACCGCCGTGAACGTGTCTGTGTCGGATGTAGGTCGGAAAATTGGCGGTCATGTCCAGATGAACATCGATTCGGGTGTTTTTCAGAATGCCTGCCCGATACGTATGAGTTATGTACTTAATGCCATGGGATTTCCCATACCGCGCAGCTCCGAATATGAAACGGTCAGTGGTGCGGATGGACTTTTTTACATTTTTCGCGTCAATGCGATGATGAAGTACCTGCAAACCGCGTTTGGTGCACCGGACAAGACGGTCCGAAATCCGAAACCCGGCGACTTTGCGGGCTTGAAGGGTATTCTCGTGGTCAAAGGACGCGGCTGGTCGAACGCACTTGGGCACGTGACTCTCTGGAACGGAAAGATGTGTTCGGACACGTGTCATCTCGCACACGATCCCGACAACGGCACTTTCGTGCCGGAAACGGCGTCGCTGTGGGTGCTGCCGTGAAGATCGTCGCGACGGTGGCATGGGCTGTCCTGGTAGTCGCGTCGTCGAGTGCCTGCGCACAGGGCGCGGCTGGCACGTATTCACAAAAAGACCTGCTCAAGAACTGGGCCCTGGCACGTTGCCTGGGGCAGGTGTATGGAAACGAATCCGTGCAGAAGGATGCCTACGCCACGGCCAGTGCCTACCTCGAGTTTGGAAAGCAGCCGCTGTCCAGCTATGAAAAAATCACCGCTTTGGTTGACGATTACGTGCATCGCCAGATCGGCGGTTCGATACCTGCCCAGTTCAATACGATGAAATGCATCGACCTGTATCACAGTGACGCATTGGACACGTTGACGACTGCCTTGTCGCAGCCGACGCCCCGGCCATGACACCTGGCGCGTCGTTCCTGGTGTGATGCCGCTTACCGTATGGCTTTCAAGGCTTGCGGCGACAGCAGAAGCTCGGGATCGACCCGGGTGCCATTCAACGTCACCGTCCAGTGCAGGTCGGCGCCGGTGGTGCGGCCGGTGGCGCCGACCTTGGCAATCGTCTGGCCGCGTTCGACATGCTCGCCCTCGGCCACGTCGATCTGGCTGAGGTGCACGTAGACGCTGGTCAGGCCCTGGCCGTGGTCGAGAATGACGGTGCGACCGTTGAAGAAGAAATCACCGACCACCGCCACCGTGCCGGCAGCCGGCGCCTTCACCGGCGTGCCGGCCGGCGCCGCGATATCGATGCCCGAATGCGGCGAGCGTGGCTTGCCGTTCAACACGCGCCTCCATCCGAAACGGCTGCTCTCGACACCTTTTACCGGCAGCGCGAAGGGCAGCTTCGCGTGCAGTGTCGGGCTCCAGCCGTCATACACCGCATCGATGAGCTTGCGTTCGCGCTTCACCCGCGCCAAGGCCGCGTCCGAGAGCGTCACCTGGCCCTTGTTGCGGATGTTCAGGTGCTGCTCCGGGTAGGTCTTGTCCTTCACCGTGAAGGCGACCGCCTGCGCATGGCCGTCCAGGGACACGTCCAGCGTGTGTCGTCCGACTGCCGCGTCGAGCGGAATGCCGACGATGGCGTAATGCAGGCCACCATTCTCCAGTACCATCACCCGGTGCCCGTCGAAACGCGCCGCGGTGATCGGCGGCGGCAACGCCACCACGGCAATGCCGCCCGGCACCGGGCTATTCTTCGGCAGGTTGACCGCGTGTGCCGGGATGGCCAGGCCAAGTGCCAGAAAAAACAGCGCCGCGCGCGCCATGCCGTATCTCCGTGTGATCAATGCCGACAGCGTCAC
>CAZMXV010000271.1:0-1965 GCA_964570295.1 uncultured Rhodanobacteraceae bacterium | reverse complement strand
CCGCTGGTGCTGGCCAGCATCGACGACTGGCTGGGCGGCCGGCGCCTGCCGCTGGATGCCCTGCAGAGTCTGCTGGGGACCGGCCGCCCATGAGTCCGCACTGCCACTGCGCCGCCCCGTGCCACGGGAGGCCGGCATGAAGGTCATGCTGGGCGTCTCCGGTGGCGTGGACTCGTCCGTGGCCGCCCTGCTGCTGCGCCGGGCCGGGCACGAAGTCGAGGGCCTGTTCATGCAGAACTGGGAGGAGGACGACCGTGGCGGTCCCTGTCGCGCCGACGAGGACCGCAAGGATGCCGTGGCCGTGTGCGCAAAACTGGGGCTGCCCTTCCACGCGCGCAACTTCGCCGCGCAGTACTGGGACGGCGTGTTCGAGCACTTCCTGGCCGAGTACCGTGCCGGTCGCACGCCCAACCCGGACGTGCTGTGCAACCGCGAAATCAAGTTCAGGACCTTCCTGGACGAGGCCCGCGCCCTGGGCGCCGAAAAGATCGCCACCGGGCATTACGCGCGCATCGACCGCGTGGACGGCCGCTGGCGTCTCCTGCGCGGGCGCGACGCCAACAAGGACCAAAGCTACTTCCTGCACGCCCTGGGCCAGGAGGCCCTGGGCGCCACGCTGTTCCCCGTGGGCGAGCTGGAGAAGCCCGAGGTCCGGCGGCTGGCCCGGGACGCCGGCCTGGGCACGCACGCCAAGAAGGACTCCACCGGCATCTGCTTCATCGGCGAACGCGACTTCCACGACTTCCTGGCGCACTACATTCCGGCCCGGCCCGGCGAAATGCGCACGCCGGAAGGCACCCGGATCGGCGAGCACGACGGCGTCATGTACTACACCCTCGGTCAGCGCGGCGGGCTCGGCATCGGCGGTCGCGCCGGCGCCAGCGGCGAGCCGTGGTACGTGGTCGGCAAGGACGTGGCCGAAAACCTCCTCTACGTCGCCCAGGGCGGCGGCAACCGCTGGTTGCAGTCCACGCGCCTGGTCGCCGGCGACCTCACCTGGGTGGACGGCCGCGCACCGGGCGACACGTTCGCCTGCACCGCCAAGACACGCTACCGGCAGCCCGACCAATCCTGTACCGTACGCCTCACCGGTCGCGGCTGCGAAGTGGCTTTCGACGCGCCCCAGCGCGCGGTCACTCCCGGCCAGTCGGTGGTGTTCTACCAGGGCGAAGCCTGCCTCGGCGGCGGCGTCATCGAGGCCACCGACGCCGCCTTCGGCGGCTGGGAGCGCCATGTCCCGCAGGCATGACCCAGGATCCGTCGTCGCGGCGGGCGCAACGTTTTCCGAAAGGCGTGCCGGGGCTCCCCCTGTCCGCCACCCGATTTTCATGAGCAAAGCAGTCGCATGAACGAAGAGCGAGTATTGGCACTGGCCGGTGTTTTCCAGGGCGTCGCGCTGGCCCACCAGCTGGCCAACGACGGCCGCTGCGACGAAGGCATGCTGGCCTCCAGCCTGGCCAGCGTGTTCCGCATCGACGCACCCAGCGTGGTCGGCGTGTTCGGCACCGTTTCCGACGTGCGCCTGGGCCTGCGCACCCTGGTCGCCCAGCTGGACGACGACCAGCGCGACATCAACGTCATGCGCATGGCCGCCACCGTGCTGCGCCTGGAGCGCACCTTCTCCGGACGCAGCGGCCTGCAGAAGCAGTTGCAGGAAGGCATCATCGCCGCCCAGCGCCAGGTGGACCATTACGGCATCGATCACCCCATGATCGCCGCGCGCCTGGCCGCGCTGTACACCGACGTCATCTCGCCGCTGCGTCCGCGCGTGATGGTCAGCGGCCAGCCCCTGCACCTGCAGCAGCAGGCCGTGGTCGAGCGCATCCGTTCCTCCCTGCTCGCCGCGATCCGCGCTGCCGTGCTCTGGCACCAGATCGGCGGTCGCCAATGGCAGCTCGTCCTCAAGCGCAAGCAGTGGGCCATGCTGGCCCGCGGCCTGCTGACCCGCGCCACGCTGGACAAGGG
>CAZMXV010000270.1:0-2000 GCA_964570295.1 uncultured Rhodanobacteraceae bacterium | reverse complement strand
GGGCGACAGCCTGCTGTGGGTGTACGAGGGCCAGACCCAGTTCTACGGCAACGTGGTTGCCGTGCGTGCCGGGCTGGAGGACAAGAAGACCGGTTTCGCCAAGTTGGCCAACGTGGCCGCCACCTACGACATGAACCGCCCCGGCCTGCAGAGCTGGCGCAACGTCCAGGACACCACCAACGACCCCACCATCGCCGCGCGTGCCTCCCTGCCGTACCGCAACTGGCAGGGCAGCGAGGACTACTACTCCGCCGGCCAGCTGATCTGGCTGGCGGTGGACGGCAAGATGCGCCAGCTGAGCGGCAACAAGCACTCGCTGGATGATTTCGCGCGTGCCTTCTACGGCATGAATCCCGGCGCCTGGGACATCAACACCTACACCTTCGAGGACGTGGTCCAGACGCTCGACAAGATCGTGCCGTACGACTGGAAGACCTTCCTGCGCGAGCGCGTGGACGGCCACGGCAACCTGGCCGACGGCCTGAAGCTGGAAGGCTGGAAACTGGTCTACACCAGCGAGCCCGACAAGGGCCACAAGGCCATGAGCGACAAACGCAGCAGCGGCAACTTCACCTGGTCGATCGGCTTTGCGGGCTCGAACGACGGCGAGTTGTACGACGTGCGCTGGAACGGCCCGGCCTTCAAGGCCGGCCTGGCGCCGGGCATGCGGATTGTCGCCGTCAACGGCATCGAATACAGCCCCGACGCCATGAAACAGGCCATCAAGGATGCCAAGGGCAACGACAAGCCCATCGACCTGCTGGTGAAGAACTTCGATGAATACGACACCCTGCACGTGGACTACCATGACGGCATGAAGTACCCCAGCCTGGTGCGCATCAAGGGGGCCCCGGACTACCTGTCCAAGCTGTACGCACCAAAGTAGAACCGACCGCCCCGCCAGTGGCGGATTCGCCGTCCGGGCCTCGCGGCCCGGGCGGCTTTTGGCACCCGCGGACCGCATACCGGTGCCTGTATTGATTTGGAGACATCGCATGACCAAGACACTGCTTGCTTCCGCCCTTCTTGCCGCCACGCTGGGCGCGGCGCCGATGATCGCCGCGCATGCCGACACGGTGCCCCACATCGGCATCAACCAGCCCGCGCCGCAGGACGTCGACTACCCCGGCACGCTGGACATCCATGTCGATGCCACCGACGTCGCACGCCGCATTTTCAACGTGCACGAGAAGATTCCGGTGCAGCCGGGCACCTCGATCTACTTGCTTTACCCGGAATGGATTCCCGGCCACCACCGTCCCAGCGGTCCCATCAAGCAGATGGCCGGCCTGACCATCCACGGCAGCGACGGCAAGCGCATCGAATGGACGCGCGACCCCTACAACGTTTACGCCTTCAAGGTGGACGTGCCCGAGGGCGTGACGCGCCTGGACGTGAAGTTCCAGTTCCTGGCCGCGCAGAACCGCAGCCAGGGCCCGATCCGCATGACCCCGGAGATGATGAACCTGTCCTGGGAGAAGGTGTCGCTGTACCCGGCCGGCTATTACGCCAGCCGCATCAAGACCGAACCCAGCGTCACCCTGCCGGCCGGCTGGAAATTCGGCACCGCGCTGGAAGTGGCCAGCCGCAGCGGCGACACCGTCACCTTCAAGCCCATCGACTACCTCAACCTCATCGACTCGCCGATGTATGCCGGCAAGTACGCCAAGCGTCTGGACATCAGCAGCGACAAGTCACCGCCCGTGCACATGAACGTGTTCGCGGACAAGCCGTCGGACCTGGAGGTCAAGCCCGACCAGTTGAAGGCGCTGAAGAACATCGTGGTGCAGATGGGCCGGCTCTACGGCGCCTTCCACTTCGACCACTACGATTTCCTGTTTTCGGTGTCGGACAAGTTGAGCGGCAAGGGTCTGGAGCACTCGCGCTCCAGCGAGAACGGGCGCGGCGCGGACTTCTTCACCGACTGGAGCCTGACCCAGCGCCACGACCTGCTGACCCACGAGTTCAACCACTCCTGGAACGGCAAGTACCGCCGCGGC
>CAZMXV010000269.1:0-2001 GCA_964570295.1 uncultured Rhodanobacteraceae bacterium | reverse complement strand
TGCGGTCCAGCGGCCAGGCGTTGGGGCCGTCGCTGAGCGCCTTGTCCGGATCCGGATGGGTCTCCGCGAACAAGCCCGCCACGCCGGCCGCCACGGCGGCACGCGCCAGCACCGGCACGAACTCGCGCTGGCCGCCCGAGCTGGTGCCCCGCCCGCCCGGCAACTGCACCGAATGGGTGGCGTCGAAAACCACCGGGCAGCCGGTGGCGCGCATGGTGGCCAGGCCGCGCATGTCCGAGACCAGGTTGTGATAACCGAAGCTGGCCCCGCGTTCGCACACCATGATCTGCCCGTTGCCGGTGGCCCGGGCCTTGTCGACCACGTTGCCCATGTCTTCCGGCGCCATGAACTGGCCTTTCTTGATGTTGACCGGCTTGCCTGCCGCCGCGACCTTCTGGATGAAGTCGGTCTGGCGGCACAGGAAGGCCGGAGTCTGCAGCACGTCGACAACCTCGGCCACCTCGTCGAACGGGGTGTACTCATGCACGTCGGTCAAAACCGGCACCCCGACCTGGCGCTTCACTTCGCCCAGGATGCGCAGGCCCTCTTCCATGCCGAGGCCACGGAAGCTCTGCGCCGAGGAGCGGTTGGCCTTGTCGAAGCTGGACTTGAAGATGAAGGGAATACCGAGCGCGCCGGTGATTTCCTTCAGCCTGCCTGCCGTGTCGACCTGCAGTTGCTCGGACTCGACCACGCACGGGCCCGCGATGAGGAACAGCGGATGCTCGAGACCGACATCGAAGCCGCACAGTTTCATGCCGCAATCTCCCTATGTTGGTGGGGACCGGGGACCGGGGACCGGGGACCGGCCACCCTCAAGCTTCCCGTACGAGACACGCCCTGCGGCTTTGACCGAAGCGGGCGACTTTCATCATGCAAATATCCTGCAAATATCCCGGTCCCAACCACATGACAACCGTCACGCCGAATCATGCGGAAGCCTCCCGCCCTACAGCCGCCAGGCTGGGACCACCCTGCGCCGCCTTGTACTCGCGCGCGGCACGCACGAAGCCGACGAACAGCGGATGGCCATCGCGTGGCGTGGAGGTGAATTCCGGGTGCGCCTGGCAAGCCAGGAACCAGGGATGCTCCTGCGGTGACAGCTCGACGATTTCGACCAGCAGGTCGTCCATGGACTTGCCGGAGATCACCAGCCCCTGGTCCTCGAACTGCTGGCGATAGCGGTTGTTGAACTCGTAGCGGTGGCGATGGCGCTCGCGCACCACGTCCTGGCCGTACAGCTCGCGCGCCAGCGTACCCTGCCTGAGGCGGCATTCCTGCGCGCCCAGGCGCATGGTGCCGCCCAGGTCGGAGCTTTCATCGCGCTGCTCCACGTCGCCGCTGGCCGTGGTCCACTCGGTGACCAGGGCGATCACCGGCTCTTCGGCATGGCGGTTGTTCTCGCTGGAGTCGGCGCCGGCCAGGCCACCCACGTGACGGGCGAAATCGACCACCGCCGCATGCATGCCGTAGCAAATGCCGAAGTACGGAATCTTGTGTTCGCGCGCGTAGCGCGAGGTCTGCACCTTGCCTTCGAAGCCGCGCTTGCCGAAACCGCCCGGCACCAGGATGGCGTCCACGTCGGACAGCAACTGGTCGGCGCCGGCGATCTCGACCTGCTCCGAATCCAGCCATTTCAGGTTGATCCGCGTTTTCTGCTTGATGCCACCGTGGCGCAGCGCCTCGCCCAGCGACTTGTAAGCGTCCTTGTGCTCGACGTACTTGCCGACGATGGCGATGGTGACCTCGTCTTGCGGGTGCTCGACGGCGTCGATCACCTGCTTCCACTCGCCGAGGTCGGCCGGCCGCGCATCCAGGCCCAGGCGCTCGACCACGATGTCGTCCAGCCCCTGCTCCTGCAGCGACAGCGGCAGCTTGTAGATGACGTCGACGTCGTAGGCGCTGATCACGGCCTGCTCGGCGACGTTGGTGAACAGCGCGATCTTGCGTCGCTCGGCCTCCGGCAGCGGCTGCTCGCTGCGGCATACCAGCACGTCGGGC
>CAZMXV010000268.1:0-2003 GCA_964570295.1 uncultured Rhodanobacteraceae bacterium | reverse complement strand
GCCTGATTGAAGAACACGCCATGAAGGACTCCACCGGCCAGGTGCTGGTGCAGGCGCCGGTCAGCGTGGCCAACTTCCTGCTCAACGAGAAGCGCGCCAGCGTGGTCGAGATCGAGCTGCGCCACAACGTCCACGTGGTGGTGGTGGCCGACAACCGGCTGGAAACCCCGCACCTGGAGATCACACGGATCCGCGAGGCCGACATGGGCGAGCACGTCAAGCCCAGCTATCAGCGCCTCACCGAGGTCATCGAACCCCCCGTGCGCAAGATGGGCCAGGACATCGGCAGCGGCGAAGAGCCCGCGGTCAACCGTATCCTGCCGTCCACCCCCGCTCCCATGCGCGAGCCGGCACCGGCACCCGCGCCGCCACCCCTCTCCCCGCCCCCCGCCGCCGCGGCGGCCACCGGAGGAGGCATCCTGGCGCGCCTGTTCGGCTGGTTCGGCGGCAATCAGCCGGAACAGGCCGCGGAGGAAAGCGACAAGGACAAGCGCCCGGGCAATGCCTCCCGCACCGCCTCCCGTCGTGGCGAGAGCGCCTCCCGCGCAGCCGGCGGCAACCGCCGCAGCGCCGCTCGTTCGTCCGACGGCGGCAATCGTACCTCCTCGCGCCGCAGCGGAAGCAGCCGTGGCGAGCAGGGCACGGACAAGGCCGACAACGGCAGCAAGCCGACGCGCGCCCGCCGCAGCGCCGCCCAGGCGTCAACGGGCAAATCCGCACGCGGTGAGCGCGGCGGCAGCCGCAGGCAGGCCGACGCCGCCGGCAAGTCCACCCATGCGGCCCAACGCAACGACGCCACCACGGCAACCAGGGAAAAATCCACCGCCACGCCACGCCCGGCACCCGCCCCGGCGGCGGCTTCCCCGGCAGCCAGTTCACCCGCGGCCGCCAAGTCCCCGGTAGCGGATACCAGCACCGCCGCGGCCACCGGAACGGCCGCCGCCGCCACCGGCGGCAGCGACAAGGGCAACGACGAGAACGGCAAGGCCGGCAATGGCCAGGGTCAGCGCCGCCGGCGCGGCCGCCGCGGTGGTCGCCGTCGCCGTCGCACGCCAACCGCCGAGGGTGCCGGCAACGCCACCGACAACGGCAACCAGGCGTCCACTGGTTCGCCTGCATCCGGTGGTGACCACGGCAGCGACGACGCACGTCGCAACCCGTCTCCCGACGTCACCGCTACCACCAGGGAAGGCAAGGCACCTGCGCGTGCGCCCCGAGCCCCCCGGTCCGAGTCGGCCTCTGCCAGCGAGGACAAGCCGGCCAGGACCCCGGCCTCCCGTGACGCCGAAACCGCCAAGACTCCGGCCGCGGCACCGGCATCCGCCGCGGCAGCGACACCCGTGCCGGACAAGGCACCGGCCACCGACACCCCGCCCCCGGCACCCGCGCCGGCCCGGACGCCGACGCCCTCCGCCCCGAAACCGGCGGAGACACCGGCACCGGCTTCCAGCCCCCAGCCGGCACCGAAACCGGCACCCGCACCGACGTCGCCCAGCGCCCCGGCGGTATCGGAAAGCAGCCAGCGGGGCAACCCGTCGCGTACCGCGCCGGCCACCGACAAACCGGCACCGGCACCCGGCCCTGCCGAGGCTGCCCCGGCCGCCGACAAGGACAAGGCGCCAGCTGCCGCGCCGAAGAAACCCAAGCCCACCCAGGGCGATCTATTGGGAACCGCTTCGGGCCCGGCAAGCAGCCCCACGCCCCGGGAGGACTGACCGTCCTGCATGAAAAAGCGCCGGCCGCGAAAGCGGCCGGCGCTTTTTCATGCCTGCTCCCTGTATCCCGGCAGGGCGCCGACGCCAGACATGCCCCTCCATGCCTCCGTCATTCCCGCATGGCTCTGCCCCGAGCCCCGACAGTCCCTGCAAGCCACCTCCGGGAAGGCTCGCCAGCAGTGCTGGCTCCCGCCATCGTACCCAGCCCGCATCCGGACGACACTCCCGATACCCGTCCGGCACCACGACGGCCATCAAGCATCCGACGAGCCACCGAGAAGGCATCCC
>CAZMXV010000267.1:0-2025 GCA_964570295.1 uncultured Rhodanobacteraceae bacterium | reverse complement strand
CGGTCAGGGCCCAGTCTCCAAGCGATTGCACGGCGTTTTGCTTGAAATCCACATGACTGACCAACTGGTCTCGCGCCTGCCGACGAACAACCTGCTCCAGCTGCTTGAGATCACTGTCAACTGCCATGCGATGGCCATAGGGTTCGGAAAACGTGTGCCAACGACGCTCCATGTAATTGGCCAGTTCCATGGTCAATCCCACGGGGTCGGGCAATTCCAAAATCAACCCTTTGGCCGGTGCCAACGCATCGCAAGCCTGCTTCAAGGTATCGGCCGGTCGTGCCGTAAATGGATCGAATCCAGCAGGAGTCGCCCAGGCAAACGCCAAAGCTCCATCCGTGATCGGCATGGCGTATTCGGCCATCAACATGTCGACCTGGTACACCTGAAACGCATGCTCCGGCACACTACCGCCGGGACTGCCTCCATTGAACCAACCGCCCACATCCACCTTGCGCATGAATTTACCGCGCTCGGTATCGGACAAGCCCGCGTTCTTGTTGCGGATCGCCTTGGTCCACCACGCATCGGAAAACCCGATCCATACCGTGCCGGCGGTTTCCGGATCCTCGATGGTCAACACCGAGGCGTTGGCGACCTTGGCCACGTCGCGGGCGCATGCGGCATGAAACCGGTCCCCGCCAGGAGGGTTGTCGTCGGTCAACGATACGTGGGACAAGCACCCTTCGTGGTCGACGGCATAGGCTTCCCACAGGTGGTGGGTCTGGTAATAAACGTAAAGGTAGCCCGCGCGCAACAGGCGACCCGTATACATGGTATCGGGCGCGTCGAGGGCCACCTCCGGTTTGCCCAGCAGTTGCGTGGCATCCGGTGGCGCCGTCCGGACCTTGTAGACGCCAAATGATTTCGTAGGCGCGATACCGAGCCGCATCGGCACGATCGGCAATCCCTCTTTCTCGCAAAACTTGCATGACGGCATCGGTGCAGTCATCAACACGCTCCCTGTGGTGGGTGATTCGGACGGATGGAAGGCTCGCCGTTCGCATCGGATGCCTCGATCTCGGCCGCAATGGCTTGCCAATCAGCGTCGCTCCACGCGCCGGTGAGACGCTGGTAGCGTACCGGGTGACCGATGCATCGAGACAACACCTCGGCTACCCGTGGATGTTTATCCAGATGCGGGTGCCAACGCAGGCCGTGCACGGCAAATGCCACGGCATCTTCGCGCTTGGTCAACTGATGCTGTTCGGCCCGCACAAGCAACGTGTTGGCACGCGGCCCCCATTCGGTAGGATCGTCAAGCCACGTCGGATTCGCAGAAAGCACTGCATGGATCGGCCCGATCCGGTATACCCGTGACCAAGTTTCGACAGGCAGCCTGAATTCCAGTGAACGCTGGATGTTGCTACCCGGGTTGCCAAACGCATGCCATTTGTTGCGCAATGGCAGTATCCAGCGGTCGATCGGGCCCAGCAAACCCGCCATCTCCCGTGCATCCAGCATCCACGACAAATGTTCAAACACAACCGGGTCGTGGAATAAGAACATGCCTTGTTTTCCCGTTGGGAACCGCGGCGCCAACAATTTGCGAAACCGCCTTTGCAATCGGTCGACACTACCGACTGTTTGCAACAGAGCCACGCATGAGGAGATGCTGATCGGCCTGTCAAGCACCAGGCCAACCAACGACACGAACTGCTCGGAAGACACGTTCCGCAGATCCATCAATAGAGGGAGTCTTTCGGCGTGCGCGCCGCACCCTCTCGGCGTCAGTTCATACTGCGGAAATGTTTTCCACGCATCCATGTCGTCGGCACCTACGCACAACGGATCAATCAAGGCATAAGAACAAGCCGCCACGTCGCGGTGATCGAGATCGATGCGTTCCATATCAGCCTCCTGCCATCACGACGCTGTCGTGGTTTCGCCTGGCGTCCGAGAACTTGATCTGGCAGTCCTTGAGCTCGGCCGGTTGAATCGATACCTGTGTTTGTCCACTCACTCCGGCAACCAACTCCTTCTGCGCCCCCTTGAACTCGACCTTGCCGGGGGCGCCGATTTCGA
>CAZMXV010000266.1:0-2034 GCA_964570295.1 uncultured Rhodanobacteraceae bacterium | reverse complement strand
CAGTCCGCCCGTTCCATCGAAAGCTCCGGTGGCGAACACCTGCACCAGCGCGTGCGGAATGCGCTGGACGACCTGAAGGCCAGGGACGTGCGCGAAATCGACGTGCGCGGCAAGACGTCCATCGCCGACACCATCATCGTGGCCTCCGGCACCTCCACGCGCCACGTGAAGTCGATTGCCGACGAGGTGGTCCGTTTCGCCAAGCAGGCCGGTGTGCTGCCGCTGGGCGTCGAGGGCCAGCAGGAGGCGGAATGGGTGCTGGTCGACCTGGGCGACATCATCGTGCACGTGATGCTGCCGCGTATCCGCGAGTTCTACGGCCTGGAGCGCCTGTGGGGCGTGGGTGACGGGGCCGCCGCGGACGGACCGGATGCCGCCGACCCCGGCGAGGCCGCGCACGGCTGAGTCTTTGCGGTCGGCGCGACTGTCGCGCGCCGGCCGTTGCTGGTTCCGGAGCCTGAATCCCTCATGCATGCCCGCATTTTGGCTGTCGGTGAACGCATGCCGTCCTGGGTTGCCGACGGTTTTGCCGAATACCGCAAGCGCCTGTCGCGCGAACTGCCGCTGGAGCTGGTCGAGATCCGTCCCGGCGCGCGCGGCAAGGGGCGCGACGCCACGCGCGCCATGGTCGACGAAGGAGCCGCCGTGCTGGCGGCGATTTCCCGCGGCACCCATGTGGTGGCCCTGGACGGGCGCGGCAGGGCATGGAGCAGCGAGCAGCTTGCCGGGCAGCTGGAATCCTGGCGCATGAATGGACGCGACCTGGCCTTCCTGATCGGCGGCCCCGACGGGCATGCCCCGGACGTGCTGGCACGGGCCGACCAGCGCTGGTCGCTGGGAGCCCTGACCCTGCCGCACATGCTGGTGCGCCTGGTGCTGGCCGAGCAGCTTTATCGCGCGACGACCATTGTCGCCGGCCATCCCTACCACCGCGCCTGAGCACCCGTCGTGGCGACGCGGCAGGCGGGGCCGGTCGGTTATGCTGGGCCATTTGCCGCTGGAGTGCAGATGCTTTACCTGGCCTCGAAATCCCCCCGGCGACGCGAACTGCTGGGGCAACTGGGGGTCGCGTTCGCGCCGCTGGACGTGGACGTGCCCGAGCAGCGCGCGGTGCACGAGACGCCGTGTGAATACGTGCACCGGGTGGCACTGGACAAGGCGCGGGCGGGGCTGGCGCACGTGGCCGCCGAGGCGGATGCCCTGGTGCTGGCGGGGGATACCGAGGTCGTGCTGGACGGCGAAGTGTTCGGCAAGCCCGCGGATACGGAGGCGGCGCGGGACATGCTGCAGAAGCTTTCCGGACGCGAGCACGAAGTGATCTCCTCGTTGTGGCTGGTGGGAGCCGGCCGCGAGGAGGATGCCTGCTGCATCTCGCGGGTCCGCTTCGATACCCTCGACGCAACCGTGATGGACCGCTACCTCGCCACCGGCGAGTTCCGGGGCAAGGCCGGCGGCTATGCCATCCAGGGGCGCGCGGCGGGCTTCATCGCGCATCTCGACGGCAGCCATTCGGCCGTGATGGGGCTGCCCCTGCACGCGACGGCGACGCTGCTGCGCCGCTTCGGCCTGTGGCCGGCGTGACCGGATGCATCGACAGTTTCGCCGGGTTGCGGATATAAAAGGGGCCATGCCGGATCAGGGTCGCCTTGGTCCCGATATCGGAGGGAGAAACAGGTGAGCGAGGAAATCCTGATCAACGTGACGCCGCGCGAAACCCGCGTGGCCAAGATCGAGGGCGGCATGCTGCAGGAGGTGCACGTCGAGCGTGCGCGCCGGCGCGGCTACGCGGGCAACATCTACAAGGGCCGCGTGCGTCGCATCATGCCGGGCATGCAGGCGGCGTTCGTGGACATCGGGCTGGCCCGGGCGGCTTTCCTGCATGCCTCGGATATCGTGCGACCGCACGCCCCGCCGGAATCCGGTGACGGGGAGGACGACGTCGCTCCCGGCACGCCCGCGGCCATGCCCTCGATCAGCGAACTGGTGCACGAGGGCCAGGACATCGTGGTGCAGGTCATCCGCGATCCCATCGGC
>CAZMXV010000265.1:0-2037 GCA_964570295.1 uncultured Rhodanobacteraceae bacterium | reverse complement strand
CGACCTGCATCCGACCGCGCAACTGCTGCGCCAGGTCCAGGCGAACCATCGCGCCATCGCCTATGCCGGCGGTTACGACGGCCAGTTCCACTTCGACGGCCGCCTGACGCGGCCGATCACGGAAGTCCACAGCCCGGCCGCCATCGAGGCCTTCGCCCGCCAGCACCCGAACGGCCTGATCGTCACCCATCCGGACAAGCCGATGGACGAGGCGCGCCGCTACGCCGTGCTGATGCAGCCGTTCCGCTCAAGCTGGCTGGTCGCCTGGCCGGCCCGGGCCCTTGCCGACATCCAGGCCGGGCGCACCCCGGCGGAGCCCGCGCAGCCCACCCGCATCATTGATCCGGGCCACCCCGGACGCTACCGTTCGCAGCCATGAGCCAGACCCTGATCGACAACCTGCAGGCGCAACTGGGCGGCCCGCGCGACGGCGCCCTGCTGCGTTTCTCGCTGGCCGGCGCCCTGCTCGGGGAAGGCCGAACCGACCAGGCCGTCACCCAGTGCCGGCAGGCGCTGGATTTCGACCGCGACTACTCCGCCGCCTGGAAACTGCTCGGCAAGGCCCACCTGGAAGCCGGCGACACCGCCGCCGCCGCCGATGCCTGGCGGCAAGGCATCGCCGCCGCCGGCCGTCGCGGCGACAAGCAGGCGGAGCGGGAAATGGGGGTGTTCCTGCGGCGGCTGGAGAAGAGCGGCGGGCACGGTTGAGTGGCGGGACTCGGGACTCGCCCCTCAATAAGGGTTCTCCAGGCCGTGTCCCGAGAAGCGGCGGTAGTTCCACTGGTACTGGGTGAAGGCTCGCTCCACGCACGTCTCGACGCCTTCGTTCAGGGCCCGACAGGCGGTCGCCATGTCGCTGTCGGCCAGGCCGTCCGGGGCGGGCAGGAAATGCACGCGGTAGCCTTTGCCCCGGGGCAGGCGTTCGGCGAAGGCGTACAGCACCGTGGCGCCGGTGCGGGCGGCCAGACGCGGCAGCAGTACCATCGTCAAGGCGTCGCGGCCGTAGAACGGGGCGATCTGGCCCTCGCCGCCGCGCGGTTTCTGGTCTGGCAGGATGCCGACATGCCCCCCGCGGCCCAGGCGCCGGAACAGGGTGCGCACGCCGGCGCCTTCCGCCCGCACCTGCTCGGGGGCCAGGTCCCCCCGCACTTTCCGCAGCAGCGGCTCGAGCGCCGACAGGTGCGGCGGACGGTACAGGATGGCCATCGCGGTCCGGTCGCACAGCCAGTAATTGAGCAGTTCCCAGCAGCCCAGGTGCGGTGCGGCGATGATCAGGCCCTTGTCCGACGCCAGCGCGGCCTCGAACAATGCCAGGCCGCGCACGTCGCGCACGCCCGTGAGCGCGCGCCGCGCACCGCCGCCCCAGATCCAGGCCATCTCGCTGATCGAACGGCCGAACTGCAACATCGATTCGCGCACCAGACGCTCGCGGCCCGCCGCCTCGGTGCCGGGCCGGGCCACGGCAATGTTGACCCGGGCGTGGTGGGCCGCCCGGCTGCCCAGGCGCCACATCAGCCAGCCCAGCCCGGCGCCCAGGCCATGCAGCACGCGCAACGGGAGCCGGGCCAGCAGGCGCATCAGGGCGTAGAGGAGGGCAATGTCGGGGCGCATGGGCGAGGCGTCGGAAGAGGTCACGGAGGGCGTATCCGTGAAGCATAACCGGTACCCGAAGCATCCTGGACCGGCGCACCCAAATGCCGCCCCGTTCGGGATAAGCTTGGGGAAACCGGCCACCCCCTCCTTTCCGAGCACGCTTTCCGCCTTTCATGATCAGCCTCATCCAGCGCGTCAACCGGGCCAGCGTCGATATCGACGGTGAAACCGTCGGGGCCATCGGACCCGGGCTGCTGGCCCTGGTGGCGGTGCAACCCGACGATGGCGAACCCCAGGTCCGGCGCCTGCTGGAGCGGTTGCTGGGCTACCGCGTGTTCGCCGACGAGGCCGGCCGCATGAACCGCTCCCTGGCCGATACCGGCGGCGGTCTGCTGCTGGTGCCGCAGTTCACCCTGGCCGCCGACACCCGCAAGGGCATGCGCC
>CAZMXV010000264.1:0-2043 GCA_964570295.1 uncultured Rhodanobacteraceae bacterium | reverse complement strand
ATGGCCAACTCCGACTCCCGCTTCCTGCGCCGCCATGTCCCCGAGATTCTGCGCCGGCACCCTTCGACCATGCTGCTGCTGGTGCAGCTGCTCGAAATCGTGTTGTATCCGGCCACGTCCAGCACCAGCACGGGGCGTATCCTGCTCGGCATCGTGGGTGCGCTGGTATTGCTCATGGCGCTTCGGTTGATCCGGGAAGTGACCGGCCGCGTGTGGCACGCCACCATCTTCGCGGTGCTGGCGGTCGGCTTCAATGCGGCATGGCTGCTTCTGGGCTGGCCCAGCCTGAAGTCCTGGCAGGTGGCCCTGGAGGCATTGCTGTACCTCTACACGGCACGCTGCATGATCGGCTACATGCTCTCCGACCTGCGTCCGACCACCGACGAGCTGTTCGCGGCGGCAGCTACCTTCACGCTGCTGGTGTGGGCCTTCACGGACATGCTGATGCTGTGTCAGCTGCTGCAGCCGCACGCCTTCCTCGGCAGCGGCGAGGCCGGCGGCCCGCGCAGCTGGAGCGAGCTGATGTTTCTCAGCTTCGCCCTGTTCACCAACACCGGCATCGGCACCGTGGTTCCCCTGACCGCCGCCTCGCGTGCCATCGGCAATATCGAGATGTTCAGCGGCGTGATGTACCTGGCGCTGGTGGTCTCGCGCCTGGTCGGCCAGGCCGCCACCCGGGGCGTGAAAAACAACTGAGCGGTCGGTCGGGCGCGCATCCTCCGCCCGACCCGCCTGTCGTCACGCCTGCGGGCGCATGTACGGGAACAGCAGCACGTCGCGGATCGACGCGGCGTCGGCCAGCAGCATCACCAGCCGGTCGATGCCGACACCGAGGCCACCGGTGGGCGGCAGGCCGGTTTCCAGCGCGGAAATATAGTCCGCATCGTAGTGCATGGCCTCGTCGTCGCCGGAATCCTTGGCCTCCACCTGGGCGCGGAAGCGCGCGGCCTGGTCTTCCGGATCGTTGAGCTCGGAAAAGCCGTTGGCGATTTCCTTGCCGTTGATGAACAGCTCGAAGCGGTCGGTCATCTCCGGGTCGGCATCGTTGCGGCGTGCCAGCGGCGAAACCTCCAGCGGATGCTGGGTGATGAAGGTCGGCTGGATCAGCTTGCCCTCCACGGTTTCCTCGAAGATCTCCAGCAGCAGCTTGCCCCAGCCCATGGCCGGTTTGACCTGGATGCCCAGGTGCCCGGCATGCACGGCCATGGCGGCGCGATCGCGCAGTTCTTCGCGCTTGATTTCCGGGTTGTGCTCGAGCACGGCATCTTCCATGCGCCAACGCTTGAAGGGCGCGCCGACGTCGATGGCCCGACCTTCCCAGGTGAGGCTGGTGCGCTCCAGCACGTGGGTTGCCACGTCGCGGATCATGCCTTCGGTGAGGTCCATGATCTCGTGGTAGGTGGCATAGGCCTGGTACAGCTCCAGCATCGTGAATTCGGGATTGTGCCGGGTGGACACGCCCTCGTTGCGGAAGTTGCGGTTGATCTCGTAGATACGCTCGAAGCCGCCCACCACCAGGCGCTTCAGGTACAACTCGGGTGCCACGCGCAGGTACAGGTCGATGTCCAGCGCGTTGTGGTGGGTGACGAACGGACGTGCCGTCGCCCCGCCGGGGATGACGTGCATCATCGGCGTTTCCACTTCCATGAAGCGGCGCGGCTCGGCTTCCAGCCACTGGCGGATGCGGCCGATGGCCCGTGAGCGCAGGCGGAAGGCATCACGCGCCTCGCGGGTGACAATCAGGTCGACATAACGCTGCCGATAGCGGCGCTCCACATCGGCCAGCCCGTGAAACTTGTCCGGCAGCGGGCGCAACGACTTGGTCAGAAGGCGCAATGCATCCACGTTCACCGACAACTCGCCGGTGCGCGTGCGCATCAGCACGCCCCCGGCGCCCACGATGTCGCCCACGTCCCAGCCCTTGAAGGCCTCGTAGACGCCCTCCTCCAGGCTGCTCCCGCGAATGAACAACTGGATGCGCCCGGTCATGTCCTGCAGCTGCACGAAGCTGACCTTGCCCTGCACGCGCTTGAGCACGATGCG
>CAZMXV010000263.1:0-2055 GCA_964570295.1 uncultured Rhodanobacteraceae bacterium | reverse complement strand
TCACCGAGGTGGCCAACACCATCGGCGCCAACATCCTCAACATCGCGCGCCAGGATTACGATCCGCAGGGTGCGTCGGTGACCATCCTCATTTCCGAGGAGCCGGTGCTGAAGAAGATGAGCCGCGACACCATCTCCGATGCGGTCGTGGCGCACATGGACAAGAGCCACATCACCGTCCACACCTATCCGGAAACGCACCCGCACAACGGCATCGCCACGTTCCGCGCCGATATCGACGTGGCCACCTGCGGCGTGATCTCGCCATTGAAGGCGTTGAATTTCCTGATCGACAGTTTCGAGTCCGACATCGTGGTCTGCGACTACCGCGTGCGCGGCTTCACCCGTGACGTGAAGGGCAAGAAGCACTTCATCGACCACAAGATCAACTCGGTGCAGGACTACCTGGCGCGGCACATCAAGCGCAAGTACACGATGTACGACATGAACGTGTACCAGGAGAACATGTTCCACACCAAGATGCACATCAAGGACTTCGACCTCGATACCTACCTCTTCGAGACCCACGCCTCGGAACTGCCGTACCGCGACCGCCGCCGCATCGAGTCGCTGCTCAAGCGGGAAATCGAGGAGCTGTTCCACGGGCGCAACTTGATGTGAAGGACGAGTGGCGGGGGCGCCGGCGTGGCGGCCGGGGCGCATCCGGATCCAGGCGCCTCCGCTGCCCGCCCCCAATCCCCTGCGCGAACCGGCCCCGGCCCCTAAATCCGATACGCCACCGTCTTCATGACTTTCGACGCCAGGCGCATCAGTACCGGTATCGGCATCGGCAGCGGCACGCCGCCGCGTTCCAGGGCGTGGTCGGCGTGGCGGGTTTCGTCGGCCTGCATCTGCGCGAGGATGGCGCGGGAACGCAGGTCCTTGTCGGGCAGACGGGTGAGGTGCTCGGCCAGGTGGGCTTCGACCTGGCGTTCGGTCTCGACCACGAATCCCAGGCTGACGCGGTCGCCCGCCGCGGCCGCCGCTACGCCGATGGCGTAGCTTCCGGCATACCACAGCGGGTTGAACAGGCTGGGGCGGGCTTCCAGCTCGGCCAGGCGTTCGCCGCACCAGGCCAGGTGGTCGGTTTCCTCGGCCGCAGCCTGTTCCAGATGCCGTGCCGTGGCTTCGTCACGGGCCGGCAGGGCCTGGCCCTGGTACAGCGCCTGGGCGCAGACCTCGCCGGTGTGGTTGATGCGCATCAGGCCCGCGACGTGGCGGCGCTCGCGTTCGTCGAGGTCGACCGCCTCAATGTCGGCGGCCGGGGAGGGGCGGTTGGCGGCGGGTTGACCCGCGATGGCACCCAGGGCGGTTTCCAGGCCGTCCAGGAGGCGGTCCAGGGGGCCGAGTTGGCGTACGGTGGTGTTCATGGCGAAACCGGTGCGGCAAGGTGGGCCCGATTCTAGCGCCTGCGCCGGAGGAAGGTGTCCGCATGCCGGGGGCTGGCGCGACGACCCGCGAGCCTGTATCATGGCGGGCTACACGAAAGCACTTCGCTCTTGCGGCGGGACGCGGCTTCGGCTACACTCTCGCGCCTTTCGTTCCACTCATTAGCGGTCCGCCCCACGGGGTGGCAGACAGGTATTTCCAACGATGAAGACGTTCAGCGCCAAGCCTGAAAGCGTCAAGCGCGACTGGTACGTGGTCGATGCCACGGACAAGACGCTTGGCCGGCTGTGCACCGAGGTGGCTCGTCGCCTGCGCGGCAAGCACAAGCCCGAGTTCACCCCGCACGTGGATACCGGCGATTACATCGTCGTCATCAACGCCGAAAAGGTCGCGGTCACCGGCAAGAAGCTGGACGACAAGGCCTACCACCGCTTCACCGGCTACGTCGGCAACATGAAGACGATGTCGCTGCGCGAAATGCTGGCCAGCCACCCCGAGCGCGTCATCGAAATCGGTGTCAAGGGCATGCTGCCGAAGAACCCGCTGGGTCGCGCCATGTACCGCAAGCTGAAGGTGTACGGCGGTGCCGAGCACCCCCACACCGCCCAGCAACCGCAGCCGCTGGAAATCTGAGGAATCCCATGGCAATTCAGCAAAATTACGGCAC
>CAZMXV010000262.1:0-2066 GCA_964570295.1 uncultured Rhodanobacteraceae bacterium | reverse complement strand
CAGAACAGGAACACGCCGACGATGAAATCCAGCGGGCTGCGCAACCAGCGCCAGGTGGCCAGCACCAGCAGCCAGACCAGTGCGAGGTAGCCCAGCAGGCCGGGTGTCCACGCCCGGTCGTGGATGCTTCCCGCCGTCACCAGTACCGCCGTCAGTACCGCCACGCCCACGTAGAACCGGTGGCTGCGGCGTTCGGCGCGGGTTTCGCGCTCTTCCACGTGACCGAGACGCTGATAGTAGTGCCGCATTATCCACTGCTTGACCAGCAACCACACGATCGGCAGGGCCACCAAAACCACGCGCACCCCCGGTGTAACCAGCGACAAGCCGCCGAGCAGATACGAAGCCAGGCAAAACACGCCGCCCAGCACCGAGGCGATGCCGCCGGCGCTGCGCGAGTAGCGGGCGTAGTCGTGGGTAAGCGCTTCCAGTTCGTTCAAGTGCCGTGCGGAGCATCGGGAGGCCTGCATGAGGATGTCTCTGTTTGTATGCAAACAAGTTTGTGATGCAAACCATATGATGTCAACCACGCTCCGCGGTTCCGGGACGGCAGGCCACCGGCGATGCTGCCGGCGCATCCCTGGCGCCGGTGGCACGTCTGCGCAGTGCCACCCGATGGTGTGCCGGCAGGCACCTGGGGCTTGCCGGCGGCCTTTGGATAGAATCGTGGCACGACGAAGTCGCTTCGAGTGGTCGGTTGTGGAGGGTCGGCACGCATGACACCCGGTCTGCTGGATACACGAAACCTGCTGCGCCGCAATCTGGTGTTCGGCCGGCTCGACGCCACCGAGCTTGCCGCCGTGGAACGCGAGATGGCGCCGATGTCGGTGCCGGGAGGGCAGCTGTTGTTCGCGCGCGGTGAGCCGGCGGACGCGTTGTACGTGTTGAAGTCCGGCAGCCTGGGCGCCTTCCGCACCCCGGAGAGCGGCGGCGTGCCGCAACTGGTCAGCCTGGTCGCCGGTGGCGAGACCATCGGCGCGTTCGGTCTGCTGACCCGCCAGCCCCGCGCCTTCGACTTGCGCGCCCTGCGCGACTCGGAGCTGCTGCGCCTGCCGCGGGAGGGTTTCGACGCCCTGGTCCGGCAGCATCCGGGCGCCATCCTGGGGGCCGCGCAACTGGCGCTGGAGCGGTTGGTGGAGGAAAACGCGCATCCGCCGCGGGTGGTGCCGCGCACTTTCGCCATTCTGCCTTTCGACCGCCATGTCGGCGTGCGCGACATGGCCGAACAGTTGCGCACGGCGCTGTCGGCCTACGGTGAATGCCTGCTGCTGGATGCCGCTGCCGGCAAGGGTCGCGACTCGGGCTGGTTTGCCGAGCGCGAACACGAGGTGCGCTTCGTGCTGTATCTGGACGAGGGGGAAGACCCGCTCTGGCGCGAGCTGTGCCGACGCCAGGCCGACGCCCTCCTCCTGGTGGTCAATGCCGGCCGGCACGCGGAGGCATGGCCGGACCGTGTGGCGCTGGACAGCCACGCGGCATGGGAGCGGCCGCGCTACCTGCTGCTGCTGCATCCGGAGACGGGCATTCTGCCCGGCGCGGCCCGGCGCTGGCAGGGGGCGTTCACGCGGGCGCTGCAGCCGCACCATGTGCGCGCCGGCCGGCGTGACCGCGACCTGGCACGGCTGGCGCGCCTGCTCACCCGCAACAGCACCGGTCTGGTGTTTTCCGGTGGCGGCGCACGCGGGTTCGCGGCCATCGGCATGGTGCGCGCGCTGCGCGAGGCCGGCATCGCCATTGATGCCGTCGGCGGCACCAGCATCGGCGCCATCATCGGTGCCGGCGTGGCACTGGAGTGGGACGACGAGGAGATGTACCGGGCCTACCGGCATGCCTTCGTCGACGGACGCCCGCTGGCCGACCGCACCGTGCCGCTGGTGGCGCTGAGCCGTGGTCGCCGCACCGTGCGGCTGCTGCAGGAAGCCTTTGGCGACGTCGACATCGAGGACATGCCGCTGGCCTACTTCTGCATCGTGTCCAACCTCAGCACGGGTCATGCCGACGTGCGCCGCGACGGCCGCCTGTGGTATTGGCTGCGTGCCTCCAGCGCCATCCCCGGCATCCTGCCG
>CAZMXV010000261.1:0-2069 GCA_964570295.1 uncultured Rhodanobacteraceae bacterium | reverse complement strand
AGGCTGATCACCAGCGCTCGAACGCACCACTTGTGGCATTGGAAACGCGTGTGGCAGCGGCGGGCATGCAAGATTGGCGAGATAACATGACTGATGCCATACACTCACAATCACCCTCCGATAGTGCAGGTGCCTACTGGCCGTGGAGTCGAGCCTCGCAATATGCTGACGCGCAGCCGACCAATACCCGAACATCCAAACCCGCATCTACGCACAATGTGTATTACACCAGTCGGGGCATGGGCAATGTGGCCGCTACGGTCAATCTCGGACACCCATCGACGCATTACAGCAGCGTCAATGGCATCGTGGCACGTTTTCAGGCCTATAACACATGTGAAGTCGTCCTTTTTGACACGCCAACGTTCCCGGGTGCCAACCCACCCCACGAACCGACCAATTACCAGCCGAGGCACTCATGAAAGCCAATCGCTTGATTGCCAGCATCATGCTGGTTGTTACGACGTGTGCTTGTGCCAAGCAAGCCTCGGAACCTTCCCCAGCAGCTGGCAGTGAGAAGGATACCGTGGGCACCAGTTCAATTTATGTGGATGGCAAATGTCATTTTCGCGTTCATGAAAAAACCGGCCAAAGGTATTCCAACGGCATGTACAGGTTTTATCCAACAGCGAACAGGACCGTTGGCTGGGCATTTGGCTTTGGATGTAAATCGGGCATTTCGCAAGATGATATTTACGATCAAATTGGAGCAAAACCCGAAAGCGGCAAATGGATTGATTTGGATTTCAACGAGCCATTCAAGCCAAAGCAAAAATTCAAACTCATCAAGTTTTCCGGCAAGAACTGGGAAGGCATCGCTACCGCCGTTGACCAAATTTACTACGCGGAGCCAGACCAAAGGTCGCGCTTCTTCAATTTTTGTCTCATCGAGAATGATGGACCGCAGGTACTCTGCGGCCGCACGCAGATTCGTGGCGTCACGCAACCACCTTCCGTCAGCAAGCTGCCCAAAATCATGGCCGTCCTCAAGACCCTCGTGTTTGTTGATCCGCCAAACACTTCACCCCCATCTCCCGCCACGACCAACAAACCCTGACGGCGCCATGGCTGCGAAAGTGTCAATACGCCGTTCCAGTTCGACAGCGACTGCGTCAGCCCCTCGTTGCTTCTGGACGTCACGGCAAACAGTCGCGTCTGGAGATTGTGACCTTTGAGGGCACCCGGCGCGGCGCCTTTCGCGGCGAGGGCTTCGAGCTGATCACCGACGGCTGGGCCGTGGTTCGCGCCGGCGAAGGCCTGCTCGCCTCGGCCACCGCGCGCCGCGAAGGGCAATCCACGCAGATGGACAGCGCCGAAGCACGCGGCCAACTGAAAGCCGCCGAAGCCACCGCCCAACGCCTCGACAGCGCCGCCAGCCAGGCCGGCGCCCGGGGCCTGGCCGGCACTGCTGCCCATGCCGACCTCATGCGGCACCTCGACCCGGACCAGGACGGTGCCTACACCGGCACGGTCGGTGGCCAGGATCCCACCCGTCCCGCCAACGGCACACGCAGCGGCGGTGCGCCCGTCGAACACTTCGGCGCCCCGCATCTGGTCATGGAAACCCCCGAAAGCCTGGCCCTGACCACCCCCAACAGCACCGCCAGCTTCGCCGGAAGGCATCAGCACTTCACCAGCCAGCGCGACGCCCACCTCGCCGCCGGCACCAGCCTCGCCGCCGCCTCCGGCGCCAGTGCCGGCCTGTACGCCGCCGATGGCGGCCTCAAAGCCATCGCCAACCACGGCCCGGTCAGCCTCCAGGCCCACACCGACGCCATGGCCATCCTGGCCGACGACAGCGTCACCGTCACCAGCACCGACGAGCGCATCGACGTCCTCGCCAAGGAAAAAATCGTCCTGCAGTCCGGCCAGTCCACCATCACCCTCGACGGCCAGCACCTCACCATCGCCTGCCCCGGCACCTTTACCGTCAAAAGCAGCACCCACAACTGGCTGGGGGGAGATGGCCAGGTGGCTGGATTGTCGCCCTTGCCCGACAGCGCGGTGGCATTCCCGCAGCCCGACAAGTCCAACACACCACGTACACACCGCAAGTATCCGCGCTCACT
>CAZMXV010000260.1:0-2098 GCA_964570295.1 uncultured Rhodanobacteraceae bacterium | reverse complement strand
GCGCAGAATGCGGCCCAGTTCGTCACAAATATCGATGACCGGCCGTGAATCCTCGGGGTGACCATGTTCAAGCGCAAGGCAATTTCCAGTTGGGTTTCCAATTCGGCAAGGGAGCCCCTGGCAATGGAAATGAAACGAGTGAATTCCTTTGTGGACTCCCTTCCGTGCCCCTCGGCGATATTGGAAAGAATCGAGACGGCAGCCCTTCGCAATTGCGAGGTCAGGCCAAAACGCTCATCCACCGGCAGACGCGCGCTCATTCTGTAAACAAGTTCCACCAGCATTACCGCTTTTTGCCAAGCCAGCAAATCACGATAAGACCTGACTATGGCACCCTCGCTACTCATCCCTCGCCCCTCGTCCCTTGTGGATCACGCATCAGCCCGCTTGGCGCCTGCCTCCAGGCCCGACTTCAGGGCCGCTTCGATGAAGCCGTCGAGGTCGCCGTCGAGCACTTTCTGGGTGTCGCTGCGTTCCACGCCGGTGCGCAGGTCCTTGATGCGGCTCTGGTCGAGTACGTAGTTGCGGATCTGGCTGCCCCAGCCGATGTCGGACTTGGTGGCCTCCAGCGCATCCTTTTCGGCGTTGCGTTTCTGGACTTCCAACTCGTACAACTTGGCGGCCAGCATCTTCATGGCGCGATCGCGGTTGGCGTGCTGGCTGCGTTCGGTCTGGCAGGCCACCACCACGCCGGACGGCTCGTGGTGCAGGCGCACCGCGGACTCGGTCTTGTTGACGTGCTGGCCACCGGCGCCGGACGAGCGGTAGACGTCCATCCGGATGTCGGCCGGATTGATGTCGATCTCGATGTTGTCGTCCACCTCGGGCGACACGAACACCGAGGTGAAACTGGTGTGGCGGCGGTTGTCCGAGTCGAAAGGGCTCTTGCGCACCAGCCGGTGCACGCCGATCTCGGTCTTCAGCCAGCCGTAGGCGTAGTCGCCCTCGACACGGAAGGTGGCCGACTTGATACCGGCCACGTCGCCGGCCGAAACTTCCATCATCTCGGTTTTCCAGCCACGGTGTTCACACCAGCGCAGGTACATGCGCAGCAACATCTCGGCCCAGTCCTGGGCCTCGGTGCCGCCGGCGCCGGCCTGGATGTCGACGAAGGCGTTGCCCGAATCCATTTCGCCGGAGAACATGCGCTGGAACTCCAGCTTCTCGACTTCGGACTGCAGTCCGGCCACGTCCTCGGCCACGGACTGGACGGTGGCCTCGTCATCGTCGGCCTCGGCCATCTCCAGCAGTTCACCGGCATCGGCCAGGCCCTGGGTCAGCTTGCGGATGCCGCCGACGACGGTATCCAGCCGCGCGCGTTCGCGGCCCAGGTCCTGGGCGCGTTCGGGGTTGTTCCAGACGTCGGGGTTTTCCAGTTCGCGATTGACTTCCTCCAGCCGTTCCTGCCTGGCCGGGTAGTCAAAGAAACCCCCTAAGCGCATCGACGCGGGAGCCCAGCTCCCGAATCTGCGCATGGATCGGATTGGTCTCGATCATGATGATGAATGGCCTGCACAAAGACCGCTCATTTTAACAAACGCGCGCTCCCGCCGCATGCCCCTCAGGCATCGTCGCCAGCTTGTTCGATCCATGCCACGGCGGCATCGAATTCGGCATCATGGAACAGTTCAACCCGCGCCGGCGCCATGAAGCCGGCCGCCGACACCATGGTCCGTACCCAGGCCACGTCGGTGACCACGGCCACGCGCCCCCAGCCGTCGAGATGGCGCAGGCCCAGCTTGGCGTCGTCCCACATCGCCCCCAGCTCGAAACCCTCGAATGCCGGGCCCAGGTGATACAGCATCCGCAGTGCGCCATTGAGCGCAAACACCGCCTCGACGTCCGGCACCAGCACGTTCTCGTAGTCCTCGGCGGTGACTTTGCCGATGGCGCGGAAACCCACCGTGCCGGCCGGCATGCCCTTGATTTGCTCGATCATGTGTGTGCTCCAGGGTCCACATGCCTCCAGCAAACCCTTTCGAGGGATATCTTGCAAGTGCCGGGGCTCGGAGAACGCTTGTCGAAAAACAGTGATCGCGGCCATGTGCCGCTCCCACACATTCCACCGCCGTTTGCACACCGGCGCCAGGCTCATCAC
>CAZMXV010000259.1:0-2116 GCA_964570295.1 uncultured Rhodanobacteraceae bacterium | reverse complement strand
GGTCGGCTGGCGCTTGCTGAAGGCTTCCATTTTTAGGTCGGCCGGGTCGACCACGGCGGCCAATATCAGCGATGTCACCGAAATGGCCAACTTGCTGCCCGGCAGGGGAAAAGCGGTCTACGGTGACTCCGGCTACCGCGGTGCAGCCAAGCGCGGGAAATCCAAACGCGGCCGACGGTTCTGCATTGCTGAGCAACGCAGCAAGATCAAAGTCATCGCCGCGGCCAAGTTGCAAGAGATCACCGAGCGCATCGAGCATCTGAAGGCGTCGATACGCGCCGCGGTAGAACACCCTTTCGAGTGGTCAAGCGACAGTTCGGTCACACCAGGGCCCGATATCGCGGTCTGACCAAGAACCATGGTCAAGTGGTCACGTTGTTTGCGCCGGCCAACCTGTGGATGGCAAGGGGAAAATTGCTTCCCGAGGGATAGGTGTGCCCGCAGCACGCCAAAGTGCGTGCTGCAGGCATAAATCAGGGTGAATACGGCCGTTTGGATGGCCAATTGAAGTCCATTCAATTTGAGTTTGTTTTCAAACACGTGGTAGCCGCGAATTCGAGTGTTTGATCAGATGTTCCCTAAGGAATCATGCGTTTGGAAAGCGTGTAACCAACTACCTGCCAGTCAGTGCCGGTTTGGGGGTCGTAGTAGCCGCCTTGCGCGGAGGGGCCTTCATCGATTTTCCAGGTCTTACCGCCATCGGTGCTCAACGCCGACCAGTCCTTGGGGATGAGGCTGGCATAATCCGGTCCCTGAACCAGAAGGTGGTGATCCGGCGTGAGATGGATGGCATAGCCAGCCTTGCCTTTTTGGAAGGCATGAAGCTTTTGCAGGTGCTCGCCATCCCATCGGTAGAGTGTGGTGACCTGATCGTCATTTTTATACTTCGTTCCGGAGGCCGCAAGGACGTAAACATGCCCTTGTTGATCGGCCAGCATGTTGAAAACTTCAATGCCGGGTACATCAAAGGCGTGCTTGAGCCGGGTTTGTCCCCAGGGCAGCATCCATACTTGGCAATTCTGGGTAGGATTCAGGTAGGTCGAGAACGCGGCGTAGAGCGTGTGGTTCTTGCCGAGTGCCACCAGGTCGAATGCCTTGCGGGAGTCTTTGGGGTCTTTGGCGTTGGCTGGTACGTCAATCGACTGCCAACTCGTACCGCCGTTCTGGGTGCGCCAGATATGTGGCCCCCAACCGATCGCATAACCGCGCTCGGCGTCCAGGAAATGCAGAAAGCCAATTTCCTGGTCGGCGGGCCATTTCATTTGCTTCCAGTGCTGGCCTTGGTCCGTTGATTTCCAGAGTTTGGTGGTGACGGGTTTGTAGCGGCCCTTGTCGATGGTCGATTCCGCCGTTCTATCCATCCAATCGGTTGCCACGTAGATAACCCGCCAGTCAGGGCCAAGCCACCAAGCTGCGTTCTGGGCGTATTGGTGGAAGGTGACAGTTGCCGACGTCAAGGTGCCTGCATAAAGGGTGACGGTTCGTCGGTTGGCACGTTCGTCGGCATCCTTCATCCATGCTTCTGTTTCTTGTGGTACGAATTGTGGATTTTCAAGGTCCTCATGTGATGGCTTTTTGAATGTGATTCTCGGTTTCGCCAATTTCATGGAGATCATGTGATCTCCACGGATGCGAAAATCTCCCGGGCCGTAGGAGGTTGTTCCATCGCCTTTCATGAAGGTCTGGGATACCGTTTCCCAAGGCATAAAGCTGCTCCGTGTACATGTGGATAGAATGGCTGTCGCAAGAACAACAATGACAAGCAGCAACCAGCGATGCTTGTGGGGGCGTAATCGGATTCTGTTGTTCATTGAAACTTCTGCATCAGGCGGTTCAAGGCTTTTTCGATGGCTTCACCGGCATCCTGCGCCATTTCCTCGGCATTGTCTCTGGCACTCTTCAGCTTGCGTTCTGCCCAGTCCTTGCCGCGCCGCAGCATGTCGGGAGCGGCTGCCGTCCCGGTTTCGTATATCTGCCTTGCCGTATCCTCGGTAAACCAGTCCTCATAGTCGGGTTCGGCTGTGATCTTGAGCAGATCCTTCATCGGCAGGTCGGCAAGACCAGCATCGAGATAGGAAGCCGGATGGGTGTTGAACGCGAAAGTCTTGAAGAGAGT
>CAZMXV010000258.1:0-2141 GCA_964570295.1 uncultured Rhodanobacteraceae bacterium | reverse complement strand
AACGGGTACGGAAGTTCATCGCGACTGTCCAACGGGAGTAAACCGTGCATTTTAAGGGTATCCGGATTTTTGTGTGGGATCCGTTCAGTCGTCCCTTCTGACGAAACCACCATGAAATGTTGGATCGCGGCTTGGTTGGAGACCAGACGAACCGACGACCGATGTGGAACGGGGCTGACAAGGTCGGCAAACAGCAGGCCGCTCCCCTACAATCCGTGAAACCGTGGATCACAGCCAAGGAGAGCACGTATGCCCACAGCCATCGCACCACTGACGATCAAGCAGCCGGGTGATCCAGGTTATTGCCCCAGCTGCGACCGCACCGGCCTGGCCATTCTGGTCACGTTGTTTGGAGCGATCCCCACCCAGAACTATGCACGGGCCAGTCAATACGGTTATGACTGGGTCACCTACATGGAGCCGGACAGCACACCGTTCTTTCGCGACTTCGACAAGAATGGTTACCTCAGCCAGCGCAAGCTGGCCGATGCCAAAAGCTTCGGCAGCCTCAACTGCTCGCATTACGTGGTGCGCCGGCTGCGCAAGGGCTTCCTGTACGTCTACTACCCGCAGGACAAGACTTGGGATTACTACAAAATCCAGACCAGCGGCCGGCTGGAACGCATGCAGGGAGACCTGCACCACGGTATGGGTCGCAGTGATGCTGCCTGCGCCCGCTTCTCCGCCACGCCTTCCAATCTGTTGCTAACGGTCGATCCTTCCCGACATCCTGAATTCTGGATCGCCTTTTCCGATGCTCCGTGGACAGAGACCGTTCGCCACCAAGTAGCCGCCAACCCCGACGAGTTCATGCAACACGTCAAGGTTGCCGACGATTTGATGGCGTTCGAGGGCGCCCAGTTCATCAAAAGCACGGTGTTGGGGTTTCAAGACAAACCGCTGACCGACACCCAAGACCGCGAAGCCTACCCACGCACGCCGTGTGATTCGGCCAGCGATATCTGGCAAGCCTTGCTCACCCACAACCAGCCTTTCAAGGCTTCCGGCCTCGTACTGGCCCTGCACGACGACATTGGCATCACCACCCAGCTCAACTTCGAGCGCAACGCGGCCCTGCTGGACATTCTCGGCGAGAACAAGCGCTACACCGAAGATGATCGTGCCCGCATGGACACGGCTGGCCTCATCGAGCAACTGGAATACGTTGTCGGTGAAGACGCGTTCGGGCGCATGAAGGAGCACGTCAAGGGCTACGACAAATACCTCAAGCTCTACCGCAAGTGCCGGGATGCCAGCGTCGACTTCGACAGCTACTCCCACGACTACACCGTGTGGATGCAGCACACTCTGGCCAAAGGGTATTGGAAACTGTTCGATCCGGCGGTGCCCACCATAGGCAACCTGCTCGGCACGATCACGGCCGACCTGTTTGAAGGTTGTGGCCTGACCGAGCAGGAATTCACCAAGATTCTCGAACCACAATTGAGCAAGGATGCGAACGATCCCCAACAGTTGTTCTGGCGCGGCGCTGCAGCCCACAGCAAGAGCGTATTGGCATTGCTGGCCCATGCCGCCGTGGACAAGACCTTGCTTGAGGCCGTCAAGCAGGGAGATGCCCTCAAGGCGCAAGTCGAATACCTGAAACAGTTTCACGAGGCCAAGGAGGCGGCCACCAAGCTCAACGAAGCCTCATGGAGTCGGCTGGCACGCGTCATCGCCACCCGTGCCCGCAAACTGCACCAGGCCGATGCCAAGGTCTTCCGGCGCACCATGCGCCGGGTGCAGGGGCTGACGCTGAACCAAAGCGACCTGGCCGTCCTTGAACGCAAGGTCGAGGGCACCGCCGCGGAATACTTGGCGCAATGGCGCGAAGGCATGAGCAACGCCTCCGGCCTGATCCGCCGCACCCCGAAAAACACCGGCGAAATGGCGGCACTGAGCGAACTGATCGTGGCCACCTGGAAGCCGGGGGAGCCGCTCCAGCCCTACTTCCTGGAAGCCATGCGCCAATTGGGTGTGCCGCCGGAACAACTGCCTGCCAGCACCACCGTCAAGGTGACACCCGCCGAAGCGGCCCCGATGCAACTACGGGCTATCGCCGGGTTGAACGCCGGCATGGCCACACTGCAAATCCTGAGCTTCGTGGAAAGCGTGCATGCCCTTGGCATGGACGTGACCCA
>CAZMXV010000257.1:0-2152 GCA_964570295.1 uncultured Rhodanobacteraceae bacterium | reverse complement strand
TGTCGGTGGTCAACGGCGCCGGCTACAAGCACGCCACCCGCGGCAAGGGCATGGACGTGGCCGCCCGCGTCGGCTTCGTGCCGGTGGAGGGCATGATTGTCGCCCTGGGTGGCTACACCGGTACGCGCGGCAAGGAAACCGCCAACCTCGATGCTGAACACACCGCGCGCCGCGGCGACGTCATGCTGGCCTGGAGCGGCAACGGCCTGCGCTTCGGCGGTGAGTATTTCCGTGCCGAGAACTGGAACACGGTTCTGGATCCGCGGAGCGAGACGGCCAGTGGCTGGTCGGCGTGGGGCAGCGTGGACCTGGGCGACGACATGGCCCTGTTCGCCCGTTACGATCGCGCCCGGCCCGGGCAGGGCGCCCGCGACACTTATGCCCACGCCGGTATCGCCTTCCAGGTGACGAAGGGCTTCAAGCTGGCAGCGGCGTACAAGTACGGGCGCAGTCATGTCGCCCTGCCGGTTCCCGTGGCGGATGCGCCGGTGCTGCGCACGCGCGAGGTCGGCGTGTGGGGCGAGATGAAGTTCTGAGGGGGGCGCCATTGCGCCGGAAGCTCCGGAGCGTTGCTCCTCTGCGCGCATTTCCACCTGGGTCCGGGGGCATTCTGCAGGCCCCCGCAATGATCCATGGCGGGTTGCGATCTGGCGTTCCGCCGATCATGCGGGCGGGACGTCGTCAGGCGACCGATGATCAGGGATTCGCGATGTCGTGCCGGATGTGGCGGTTGTCCGGCGTGTCAGGCATCGCCGGTACCCGGCGCCACCAGCCGGTCGGCACCAAACAGGCAACTGAAGACGGAACCTTCGCCCGGCCGGCTGGCGATATCCAGCCGCGCCTCGTGCAGGTTGAGCACATGCTTGACGATGGACAGCCCCAGCCCCGTGCCGCCCTTGTCGCGCGAGCGGCTGGAGGAAACGCGGTAGAAGCGTTCGCTGAGGCGGCCCAGGTGCTCGGCGGGAATGCCGTAGCCGGTGTCGCGCACGGCGTAGGCGGCGCCGTGGGGCGTGCGTTTCCACTCGATGTCGATGCGGCCCCCGGCGGGGGTGTAGCGCACGGCGTTGCTGACCAGGTTGGAGAAAGCGCTGTGCAGGTCGCGCGGCGAGCCGCGCAGGTCCATGCCGGCCTGGTTGTGGACCTGGATGTGGTGCCGCCCCTGGCTCAACGCCTCGGCCTCCTTGCGCAGCGAGGCCAGCATGGCGTCCATGGCCACGTGCTCGTCGGGCAGGTGCTGCTGCGTTTCCAGGCGCGACAGGGTCAGCAGATCCTCGACGATCTGTCCCATGCGGTGGGACTGTACCCGCATTTCCTCCAGGGCCGGTGCCAGCTCGGGCATGTCCTCGGGGTCGAACAATTCCAGATAGCCGTGGATCACCGTCAGCGGCGTGCGCAGTTCGTGCGAGACGTTGGCGACGAAGTCGCGGCGAATTTTTTCCAGCCGGCTGATGTGGCTGATGTCGCGCGCCAGCAGCACGTGCTGGTTGCCGCCGAAGGGCATGCGGGTGATGCTGAGGTGGCGCTCCGGGTCGGTCGGCGCGGGAATGTCGGCCGGCGGCTCGCTGCCGCCCGTGCGCAACCAGTCGCCCAGGCTGCTGTTGCCCAGCAGTTCCGCCATCGGCTTGCCGTGGTCGCGCTTGCGCTCGATGCCGAGCAGGTGTCCGGCGGCGGGATTGGCCCAGCGGATCCGGCCGTGGCGGTCCAGCAGCACCACCGCGTCGGGCAACGCGCCAACAGCCCGGCGCAGGTTGCGGATCTGTGCCAGGAGGCGTTGTTCGCGGTTGTGCCGGACCAGGGTCATGTGTGCATGGAGAAGCGGTAGCCGGCGCCGCGTACGGTTTGTACCAGGGCGTCCAGGTTCCAGGGTTCCAGGGCCTTGCGCAGACGCCGGATGTGCACGTCCACGGTGCGTTCTTCCACGTACACGCTGCCCCCCCACACCTGGTCCAGCAGTTGCGCGCGCGAGTACACGCGCTCGGTGTGGGTCATGAAGAAATGCAGCAGGCGGTATTCGGTGGGGCCCAGGCTGACCGCCTCGTCGTTGGCGAATACGCGATGGGCGGCACTGTCGATGCGCAGGCCGCCGGCCTCCAGCTGGCCGCTGCCGTCGTCGCCGCGGCTGCGCCGCAGCACGGCCTTGATGCGGGCCACC
>CAZMXV010000256.1:0-2177 GCA_964570295.1 uncultured Rhodanobacteraceae bacterium | reverse complement strand
ACGTTGAGGCGTTGTGTTTTTGGAGCAAGGCGGGGTTACCCGAGCCGGCATGGCACCTTCCGCCCAAGGCCTTCATCGCGCAGATGCGACGCTGCGGATGGTTGAGCAAGGACGAGATGGTGCAGATGTTTCCGGCGACCGTCATGCGCAAGGCCAGCGGTCATTGGATATCGGAACATGTGGGCCCCGACGAGGTGATCATGGGGCGCGTTGCGCCATTCTGCACCGATCTGAACAGGATGTGCCGCCGGTTTGGCATCGTTACACCGTCACGTATGGCGGCGTTCTACGGCAACGCGATGCAGGAAACGCAGTGGTTCAACAGGTTGGAAGAAGGGGTCAACCCGCGCTACATCCCCCGTTACTACCCTTGGATCGGCCGCGGTTTCCTGCAACTGACGTGGCCATCCAATTACATCAAGTATTGGCGTTTTACAGGCAAACACATTGACGATGCCTTGGCGCATGATCTGGAACAGGCGCAGCAGCGCGCCGATCGCGATCGTTCGGATGCGCCGCTGGAAGCATTGGAGCCGCGTGTTTCAGGCAATATTGCATTGTGGCGGCGGAACGTCGCAGATGACAAACCAACTGCAGCGGATAGTGCCGGTGCGTATTGGGCATGGAGCCGTGCAGCTGAACATGCCGATCAAACGGGCCAAACCATGTATGAGACAAGGCAGGTTGGCCATACGCGGCTCCCCTATTACAAAAATATACCGTTTGGCGAAGTCGCAGCGACCGTCAATGTCGGGCATCCATCGACACATTTCAGTTCGGTCAACGGCATTACCGCACGCTTTCAGGCGTATGCCGCCTGCCAGATGGCGTTGTTCGACGTTACGGCATTTCCTGACAGGGATGGAAATATCCGTATTACGCCTGCGGATTATCACCGGAGGCAGCCATGAGGAGCGCCTTGGTTGCCATCATGCTTGCGTTGGTCGCTGCAGTACCTGCTTGCGCGCAAGATAGCGCCACACAGGCGGATACGGCCGACTTTGGCGATACTACTACCGTCTCGTACGCACTGCATTACGTACGACTCAGTGAGCCCTATAAAATCGGAACCTGCCACATTCGAATAGGTGAGTCGAGGCATGGGAAGCTTTACCCTTCCACCGATGCACCATCTGGGACGTATATGTATCGGAACGTATCGGATGTGAGTCATATTGTAGAGTGGGGCTTTCCGACTCATTGTCATTACGGTGCATCGCGGAAGGATATTTATCGGTTAATTCGCGCCAAGCCATCCGGGAAGAAATGGATCGACCTTGGCACCACCGGCAAGCTATTCAAGCCAAAACAGCATTTCAAACTGATCAGATTTTCGGGCAAAAACTGGAAGGGCATCGGTGTCGCGGTTGACCAGATTTACTACGCACCGCCCGAGCTCCGTTCACGCTTTTTCAATTTCTGTCTTGTGGAAGATGACGGCCCGCAGGTGCTTTGCGGCCGAACGCAGATCCGTGGTGTCACGCAACCAGAATCCGAGAGCCGCCTTCCGAAAATCATGGCAGTCCTCAAGACCATCGTTTTCGTGGATTCGCCCAACTCCCCGGCAACCTCATCCACAAGCTCGCACGATCATTGATCGTGCACACGTCGGCAAGGCAAGTGAAGCGAGATGTCTTGCTGGCATTCAGCGATACCACCCGCCTGTACGCGCTGGAGGGCGAGGGACCGATCACCCAATTGCACGTGGAGCGCTGGCACGGTCGCGAGGCCTTGTCCGCGTGCTATGCGTGGATGATCGACGCCGTTTCCACCGATGCCGGTTTGCCGCTTGACGCGATGCTCGGCCAGCGCTGCGCCCTGCGCACCACCCTGGCCGACGGCGGCCGGATGCGTCGCAGCGGCCTGGTCCGCGAAGCGCGTCTGGTCGGCTCCGACGGAGGCCTGGCGCGTTATCGGCTGACGCTGGTGCCGTGGTTGTGGCTGCTGTCGCAAGAGCGCCACAGTCGCGTTTTCCAGGACAAGACGGTGCTGGACATCGTGGAGGCGGTGTTCGAGGCCTATGCCACGCACGCCGCGTGGAAGATCACCCCCGATGCCCGCCAGTGGCTGGCCGCGGTGCGCCCGCGCAGCTATGCCGTGCAGTACCGTGAATCGGATCGGGATTTCGTGGAGCGCCTGCTGGCCGAGGAAGGGCTTGGCTACACCTTCGTGGAGGA
>CAZMXV010000255.1:0-2200 GCA_964570295.1 uncultured Rhodanobacteraceae bacterium | reverse complement strand
AGCGTTAGCCGTCAATCACAGGATCTGAGGAAACACATGACTATAGAAAGCCAGCAAGATGTTGACGGCATCATGAACGCCGGTCGCGTGGTCGCGCTCGTGCGTGACGCAATGCTAGATGCAATAGAGCCGGGCATGACCACGGCAGAACTAGACAAATTTGGTAGCGATCTCTTGGCTCGTTATGGTGCCAAGTCAGCCCCCAGATTCACTTACAATTTTCCCGGCGCAACCTGTATAAGCATCAATGAAGAGGTTGCGCATGGTATTCCCGGTAAGCGTGTTATCCGTGCAGGTGATGTTGTCAACGTCGATGTCTCTGCTGAACTAGATGGGTACTTCGCCGACACCGGTGGCACGATTGTTGTCCCACCCGTTGCACGAACTAAAGCACGGTTGTGTCATGCCACCCGTAGCGCTTTGGAGCGTGCCTTGGGCGTGGCCCGAG
Organism: uncultured Rhodanobacteraceae bacterium; assembly: GCA_964570295.1. Classification (GTDB taxonomy): domain Bacteria; phylum Pseudomonadota; class Gammaproteobacteria; order Xanthomonadales; family Rhodanobacteraceae; genus Oleiagrimonas. The sequence goes on along the minus strand of CAZMXV010000255.1, from coordinate 1,752 downwards.
CAGGCGCTCCAATCAACCGCGTCGGTAAAGCCATTCAACACACAGCAAAATCGCACGGGTTCAAGGTCATCAAAAACCTTGCAGGCCATGGTACTGGCCGCAACCTGCACGAAGACGAGCCTGGCGATATCGTAAGCTACTACGATCGTCGAGACACTCGCAGATTTCAACTCGGCCAAGTAATCGCGATAGAACCATTTCTTTCAACCAAGAGCAGCTATGCAACCGAGTCCGAGGACGGCTGGACACTTGTCGGACATCCTGCAAACTTTTCCGCCCAGTACGAGCACACCATGATCATAACCAAGGGTGCTCCTATCATTGCCACGCTGTCTGAAAAGCACGGCTAACAATTCGGTCAACTCGGACACTCGGCCCGGTGGGCCTCGCGCCGGTTACCTCAAGCGTTAGAGCACAAGGGGAAACTTATCGTGAGTGTGTGGTTAGTAAGAGCTGGCGGTTCCGGGGAATACGAATCAAAGTTCCTCTCAGAGGGACGTATCTACGTAACATGGGACGGCCTCAATGACGATCTAGCCAAACTCAACGAACGGTCGCAGCTTCAACAAATCCTCGCGGAAACGTACCCCGACACCAAAAGTGGTGCAATCAGGAATTGGAGTAGCCAAATTTGGCCGTTTGCCCACTCCATGCAAAAAGGAGACTGGGTCGTACTGCCTAGCAAGAAGAAAGCATCAATTCACTTCGGGCGTATCCTGGGTGAATACGAGTTTGTCGCACAGGGGCCAGATCCATTCTTCCACCGTCGGGCTGTTGAATGGTTCGCCCAAGATATACCTCGCACGAATTTCGATCAGGATTTGCTGTACTCATTCGGCGCGTTCATGACAATCTGCCGCATATCCCGCAACAATGCCGAAGCGCGCCTCAAGAAGATGAGCGCGAAGAACTGGAAGGCGACCACGGGCTACGACATTTCATCGGGCGAGCCCGATGACGCCGCTGACAGCGGCGGACTCGACATCGAGCGGTTTGCGAAAGACCAGATTGCCAAGTTTCTCACCGCCAAGTTTGCTGGCCACGCTATGGCAAGGCTGGTCGAGGCTATCCTGCAAGCAAAGGGTTTCCAGACTTATCGCAGCCCAGAGGGGCCAGACAAAGGCGTTGATTTGCTCGCAGCGCAGGGAGCGTTGGGTTTTTCGAGTCCAAAGCTATGTGTTCAGGTCAAAACCGGGGACACGCCGGTAGATCGCCCCACATTGGACCAACTCATCGGCGCCATGCAAAATTTTGGCGCAGAGTATGGGTTACTTGTTTCGTCTGGCGGCTTCAAATCAAGTGTGGACAAGGAGCTTCCTGCCCAGTTCTTCCGTGTTCGTCTCTGGGATCAAGATGCATTAATAGAAGAACTATTTGCCTGTTACGACCGCCTGGACGAAGATCTACGCGCTGAGCTTCCATTGAAGCGTGTTTGGGCAATGGCAAGCGAGGAAAGCTAGCAATGTGCTCTAACAATTCGGTCAACTCGGACACTCGGCCCGATGGGCCTCGTGCCGGTTACCTCAAGCGTTAGCCGCTATGAGGATTTCGCAGCCATGGGATTGTTGACCTTCAGCATCAATGTCACCCTCGACGGTTGCGTCGATCATCAGGAAGGAATCGCCGACGACGAGACACACGCCTTCTTCACTCGACTTATGGACGAAAGCGGGGCGATGCTATGGGGCCGCGTTACCTAGTCGCCCTTGAACAATCCGCCTCACCTCACCCCTGCGAACTTCACATTGCAGC
>CAZMXV010000254.1:0-2209 GCA_964570295.1 uncultured Rhodanobacteraceae bacterium | reverse complement strand
AGGATGTCGAGAACATCATCCAGAAGCTGCTGCAGAAGTGCGACTACGACGTCGACAAGGCGCAGCCCGGCATTGTCTACATCGACGAGATCGACAAGATCTCGCGCAAGAGCGAAAACCCCTCGATCACCCGCGACGTGTCGGGCGAGGGCGTGCAGCAGGCGCTGCTGAAGCTGATCGAAGGCACCCTGGCCTCGATCCCGCCGCAGGGCGGGCGCAAGCACCCGCAGCAGGAATTCCTGCAGGTTGACACCAAGAACATCCTGTTCATCTGCGGTGGCGCGTTCGCCGGCCTGGAGAAGGTCATCCAGCAGCGCTCCGAAACCACCGGCATCGGCTTTTCCGCCGAAGTGCGCAGCAAGGACCGCAAGGAAAACATCGGCAAGCTGCTGTCCGCGGTGGAGCCGGACGATCTGGTGCGTTTCGGCCTCATTCCGGAGTTTGTCGGCCGCCTGCCCGTGGTGGCGACGCTGGACGAACTGGACGAGGACGCGCTGGTCCAGATCCTGGTCGAGCCGAAGAACGCGGTCACCAAGCAGTTCAAGAAGCTGTTCGAGATGGAGGACGTGGAGCTGGAGTTCCGGCCCGAGGCGCTGACCGCCATCGCGCGCAAGGCACTGAAGCGCAAGACCGGCGCACGCGGCCTGCGCACCATCCTGGAGCAGGTCCTGCTGGACACGATGTACGAGCTGCCGTCGCTGGAGCATGTCAGCAAGGTCGTGGTCGACGATGCCGTCATCGAGGGCCAGGCCGAGCCGTACATCATCTACCACGGCAGCATGAAGGACCAGGACAAGCTGGAAGAGGCGGGCGGCGCCGCCTGATTCCGGCCTGCACCGCTCCCATGCACCCCGCGCCACCGGCGACCCCGCGTCCCGGTGGCGTTTTTTCATGCGTTCCGGGCATGCCGCCGGCGCCTTCGGCGTGCCTTGATCCGGGCGCATGTGCCACCATCTGTGACGTATAGGGTCCGGGCGCCGTCCCGGACTTGCCGTGAATCAAACCAGAGAGCCGCTGATGCCCCGCAAACCAACATCCGACGCCCCGCCGCCCGATACCCTGCCGGTATTGCCGCTGCGCGACGTCGTGGTCTATCCCAACATGGTCATTCCGCTGTTCGTGGGCCGCGAGAAATCCATGCGCGCGCTGGAAGTGGCGATGGAAAACGAGCGCCAGATCCTGTTGGTGGCGCAGAAGAGCCCGGACACGGATGATCCCGCCGGTGACGACCTGTACGAGGTCGGTACGCTGGCCAGCGTGCTGCAGCTGCTGAAGCTTCCCGACGGCACCGTCAAGGTGCTGGTGGAGGGGCAGTCGCGTGCCGGCGTCGATGCCTGGCATCCGGACGAGGAGACGCTGTCGGCCAGCGTGCACCGCCTGGATTCCGACTACGGCGACAACGAGCGCGAACTGGAAGTGGTGTCGCGCACCCTGGTGTCGCTGTTCGAGCAACTGGTGAAGCAGAGCCGCAAGCTGCCGCCGGAAGTATTGTCGACGCTGTCGGGCATCGACGACCCGTCGCGCCTGGCCGACAGCATCGCGGCACACCTGTCGGTGCGCCTGTCCGACAAGCAGCAGGTGCTGGAAACCCTCGAGGTGGGGCGCCGCCTGGAGGCGCTGATCGGCCTGGTCGACAGCGAAATGGACCTGCAGCAGGTGGAAAAGCGCATCCGTGGCCGCGTCAAGTCGCAGATGGAGAAAAGCCAGCGCGAGTACTATCTCAACGAGCAGATGAAGGCCATCCAGAAGGAGCTGGGCGACAATGGCGAGGGCACCGGCGAGCTGGAACAGCTGGAGAAGAAGATCGAGAGCGTCGGCATGCCCAAGCCCGTGCTGGCCAAGGCCAAGCAGGAATTCGGCAAGCTGCGCATGATGTCGCCGATGTCGGCCGAGGCCGCGGTGGTACGCAATTACCTCGACTGGCTGGTGGCCGTGCCGTGGAAGAAGAGCTCCAAGGTGCACCGTGACATCGCCAAGGCCGAGGAAACACTGGATGCCGACCATTACGGTCTGGAAAAGGTCAAGGAGCGCATTCTCGAATACCTGGCCGTGCAGCAGCGCGTGAAAACCATGAAAGGGCCGATCCTGTGCCTGGTCGGTCCTCCCGGCGTGGGCAAGACCTCCCTGGGCCAGTCCATCGCGCGCGCCACCAATCGCAAGTTCGTGCGCATGAGCCTGGGCGGCGTGCGCGACGAGGCCGAGATCCGCG
>CAZMXV010000253.1:0-2232 GCA_964570295.1 uncultured Rhodanobacteraceae bacterium | reverse complement strand
AAAGATGGAGCGGCTGACCGCGCAGCTGGCCGAGCAGATGGAGAAGGGCGCGGAGTTGGATGCGGTGATTCGGGAGAAGTTGGGGGCGTTGGGTTATGGGGTGTGATCATCTGACAACTACCCTCGGAGCTATTTGCAAGCAACAAGGCGGCACCATCCAGACAGGACCCTTTGGCAGTCAGCTCCATGCTTCGGATTACAGCGATCGCGGTACGCCCGTTGTAATGCCGCTCAATCTCGTGATCCGGGATAGCACGTGTCGCATCCAAGCATGTCGAGCGACTCTCACGGCACTGTCTGATACCCGGCGATATCGTTTTCAGCCGGCGTGGAGATGTAACGAGATTCGCCCTGATTACTGAGCGGGAACGTGGGTGGCTATGTGGCACCGGCTGCCTAAAAGTGTCGACAGGCGAGCCGACTCTCGCAACAGCAAATTTCATCGCTGCAGCTTTGGCCTCACCCGATTCCAAGGAATGGCTTATCCGCCACGCAGTTGGTGCGACGATGCCGAACCTCAACACGGGAATCCTCGGAAGACTGCCTATCAGCTTGCCACCGCTCTCCATTCAAGAAGAGGTGACGCAAATTCTCGGCGCGTTGAACGATCGTCTGCAGATCCTCCGCCAAACCAACACCACCCTCGAAGCCATCGCCCAAGCCCTGTTCAAGTCCTGGTTCGTGGACTTCGACCCCGTCCACGCCAAGGCCGAAGGGCGAGTACGCCAGGATGGCGAGCGCAGCGGGCAACCAAGGAAGCCGCAGGCTTCCGACTTGCCCCGGCCTGAAGCGGAGGCAGGAGCCGGAACGGAAGGCGCCCCCGAAGCCATGGACGCCGCCACCGCCGCCCTGTTCCCCAGCGAGTTCGAGCAATCCGAACTGGGTACTGAGGTTTCCCCACAAAACAAATAGCCAAATCAATTGCTTGGCTGAACCAAAGCACGCATGGCGCAGTCATCAAGGTGTCCAAGCCGAAGATGAGTGCCGACCCATGCGTGCCAGTCGAGTATTGCAAAAGTGTCTCCCGGGTTCACTGAGCGCGATGCATCAGATGCGCTTGCGCGTGCTGCTGCAAGCGGTGGAATCGGTCATCCGCGGCCGTCGTTTGACGCTCATGGATGTGGCGCGAAGCTGGCCGGGTGCCGAGCGGGTTCGTGCTCCACTCAAGGCATTTGATCGGCTCCTTGGCAACCCGCATTTGCACGCTGAACGTGAGCACATCTACGCCGATATGGCGCGGTGGCTGCTGCGCAGCAAGCAACCGGTGATCGTCGTGGACTGGTCGTATTTGAAGCCTGACAAGTCTTGGGGATTGCTCAGGGTCAGGTTCACTTTCCCCACAAGCGGTAAGTGAACCAAGCTTTATTCTTGCCTCATCGATCATTTCGGCATGAGGTGGTACAGGCCGCCAGGAGAGGCATCTTCCAGCATCCACAGCGAACCATCCGGCGCCTCTTCGATGTCGCGGACGCGCATGCCCATGTTCCAGCGCTGCACCGCTTTGGCGCCGCCTTTGCCATCGAACGTGACGCGGACGATGGATTCGCTGGCCAGGCCGCTGATCAGGGCGCTGCCGTTCCAGTGCGGGAAGAGGTGGCCCTTGTAGAACATCAGGTTGCCGGGCGCGATCACCGGCACCCAGTAGATCACGGGCTTGACGATGTCCTGCAAACCTGGGTCAGAGTGCATTTTACGGGTTGTTCTATTCGAACTGCGACGCCGTCGTGACCCGGGCGAACGATCTGTGTCATGCCCCGCGCAAGCCTCGCGCAGAAGCTCGCTCATTGGCGACCATCCCCCTTCAACACACCCAGCGCATCGTGCGTGAACCAGTCAATATCGAAACGCGCATCCAGGGGATCGAAGCCGCGCCGCACGACGATGACGTTCGCGGAAGGCACGATGATCGCATATTGGCCGCGGCTGCCCTCCATGACGAACGTCCCTGAAGGCAGTCCCTGGCGCGAATCCAGCACCCAGAAACCCGCGCCGTAGCGCGGTCTGCGGGCGTCATTCAGTCCTGCTTCCAAGACCGTTGGTCCGGATTCCCGAGCTCAGTCGGATCAACTGATCAAGGGGCGGGGCCACAACTTGTACGTCATTGACGCACATACGTCAATGGCGTACCATCCGGTTCATGATCTTCATCGAGACCAGCGTCTTCACGCGCCAGGTGCTGGAGCTGCTGACAGACGAGGAATACGCCGATTTCCAATCGGAACTTGCGGCGAA
>CAZMXV010000252.1:0-2237 GCA_964570295.1 uncultured Rhodanobacteraceae bacterium | reverse complement strand
AAAAATGGCCACCAGGGCCACCAGCAGCCACAGTGGCAGCCAGGGCCACAGGGCGTGCAACGAATCGGTGCGGAAGGAGGCGTGTGCTGGCACGGTCGGGGGATGGCTGGAGGGTGGCTCCAGTGTAACCGCCGTGCACGCTTCGGTGGTGGCCTCGTGCGCGGGCCGGCGGGTGGTTCAGCCAGGGAGCAGGCGCCGGATGTCGCGTGATGTCTGCCAGCGGCGCCACAGGTTGAGCGGCTTGCGTGGCCGTGGCCCGTAGCCGCCCTCCAGCAGTTTCCGCGTGGCGGCCAGGACGCGCTCGCTGGCGTGGCCGTCGCGGCTCGGGTGGATGGCCTGGGCATGCGCTTCCAGGGCGGCCCGCTGCCCGGGCAAACCCCGCAGGGCGGCGTCGATGGCGGCATCCACCTCGGCCGGTGTGTCGACGTCCAGCATGAAGGGCTTGGGGCGCCGGTTGCGCAGGGTCACCACGGGTTTGAGCTGGACCGCGAATTCGTCGATGACCGAAGAGGTGTCGCATACCAGCACGTCGGCACAGCGCAGCATGTCCAGCAGGTGGTCCGAGGGCAGGAAGCGGGCATGAGGACCTTCCAGCGCGCGGTATTGCGTCATCAGGGCCGGGTCGCACTTGGGATGCAGCGTCAACAGCCAGTGGCGGTCGCCGCGTGCGGTCAGGTCGCGCAGGGTGTCCAGCATCGCGCGTGCCGAGCTGAGCGATTCGGTGAAGGTGGCGGCGTACATCGCCACCGGGCGGCCGTCTCCGGGGCGCAGGTCCGGCGCATCCGCAGGAGGGGCGAACAGCGGGTCCAGCTTGGGCCAGCCGGTTTCCTCCACCGCGAAATAGCCGTGTTGCCGCGCCAGTTCGCGAAACGGCCCGGTGGTGGCCGGACCCTGGGTGCAATACAGGTCGAAAAAGCCGCGCAGGCGGAAATGGCCGCGGCCGGGGTCGCGCTTTTCCGCATTGAATCCATGGAACACCTGTACCTTGGCGCCGGGGAAGGAGGGTGGGATCCAGTTGGCCGCGCACCATGTCGCGTCGGCGTTGAAGCGGGCAACCTCGCGGCGCGACACCAGGCGCCGTTCGGCGTGCTCCAGGTGCGCTGCCACCGCATCGGGCACCACCCAGGCGGTGGCGATGCCGGACCGTGCCGCCGCCCGTGCCAGCGGGCGCAGGATGGGCAGGGCGTACAGCTCGGTGGCGAACAGCAGGCAGGCTTTCATGGGCGGATACGGTGGAGGCGTCGCGGAAATGGCATTATGCGTGACCGGACACCAACCCCGCAGCCCGATGAGCACGATTCCCCTTTCCGCCTGCATCATCACCTACAACGAAGCCGACCGCATCGACGACTGCCTGGCATCGCTGGCCTTTTGTGACGAGGTCGTGGTGGTCGATTCCGGCTCCGGCGACGATACCCGCGAGCGGGCCGAGGCGCATGGCGCACGCGTGCTGGTGCGGCCGTTCGATGGCTACCGCAGCCAGAAGGCCTTTGCCGTCGCGCAGGCGCGCCACGACTGGGTGTTGTGCCTGGACGCCGACGAGCGTGTGGATGCTCCCTTGCGGCGGGCCATCGAGGCGGCGCGTGCCGACGGCTTCGAGGGAGCGGCAGGATACCGTTTTGCCCGCCTTTCCGAGTATTTCGGGGCCTTTCTGCGGCACGGCAATGCCTATCCGGATCGCGTGCTGCGCCTGTTCGACCGTCGCCGCGGCGGTTGGCGCGGCGAGCGCGAGATCCACGAGGCAGTGAGCGTGGACGGTCCGGTGACGCTTCTGCCGGGGCATCTGGAACACCATCCGTACCGGTCGCTGTCGGAGCAGATGGCCAAGCAGGAAAAATATGCGCACATGATGGCCGAACACCTGCATGCCCATGGCAAGCGTGCCACGCTGGGACGCATCCTGCTCAGCCCGTGCTGGCGTTTCGTGCGTGGCTACCTTCTGCGCGGCGGTTTCCTCGATGGCTGGCGCGGCCTGCTGTATGCCCTGGTGCGTGTCGAGTATGTACGGCGCAAGTTCGTGAAGCTGTGGCTGCTGCAGCACGGCCAGCGCCCCTGAGCGTTGGCGCCCGGCTGGCGGAGCCGAGGCTCTTCCCGCAGGGGCCGTGAAATCATCGCGGAGGCTTCATCCGTGCCGCTACGCCCATGCCCGGCGTGTCCCAACGAACACCGCCAGTCCCAGGACCGGGAAGAAATAGAACGACTGCGACATGACGCGGTAGAACACGCTGTCGGTCACG
>CAZMXV010000251.1:0-2264 GCA_964570295.1 uncultured Rhodanobacteraceae bacterium | reverse complement strand
TGTTGGGGTTGAAGCCCGCCTGCTTCAGCGCCTCGCCGTGTTTTTCCAGCACGTCGCGATAAAACTCGCTGACCACCACGCCGAACATGATCGGGTCGGACACCTTCATCATGGTGGCCTTGAAGTGCACCGAGAACAGGATGTCCTGCTCGCGCGCATCGGCGATCTGCGCGTCGATGAAGGCGGCCAGCGCGCGGCGCGACATCACTGCCGCGTCGACGATCTCGCCGGCCTCGACCTTCACCGATTCCTTCAGCACCGTGGTCTTGCCGTCGGCCGTTTCCAGCGCAATCCGCAGGCTGCCGGCCTTGCCCAGCGTGGCGGACTTTTCCGAGCCGTAGAAATCATGCGCGTCCATGTGCGCCACGTGCGTCTTCGACACCGCGTTCCACTCGCCCATGCGGTGCGGATGCTTGCGCGCGTAATCCTTCACCGACGCCGGTGCGCGGCGGTCCGAATTGCCCTGGCGCAGCACCGGATTGACCGCGCTGCCCTTGACCTTGTCGTAACGCGCGCGCGTGTCGCGCTCGGCGTCCGTGGACGGCTCGTCCGGGTAATCGGGAATGGCGAAACCCTTGCCCTGCAGCTCCTTGATCGCCGCCTTCAGCTGCGGCAGCGAAGCGGAAATGTTGGGCAGCTTGATGATGTTGGCCGACGCGTCCAGCGCCAGCCGGCCCAGCTCGGCCAGATCGTCCGCCACCTTCTGCCCGCCCTCCAGCACATCCGGAAACTGCGCCAGAATGCGCCCGGCCAGCGAAATGTCGCGCGTCTCCACCGCCACACCCGCGGCATCGGTGAACGCATCGATGATGGGCAACAGCGACCCCGTCGCCAGGAACGGCGCCTCGTCGGTCAGCGTGTAAATGATCTTGGGGGAGTCGGACATGGAAACCTCGTCGCGTACGCGGGAAAGACGACCATTGTCGCGACTTTGGGCGTGAACGCCAAGCGTTGCGCGGCCCACGGCCGGGCAAAAGCACCGGCGCTCTGCCTGCCGACGGGCACCCGGCTGATCGGATGAATCCTGGCGGGCGCCACGGCGTGCCCAAGGCGACGTAAACAATATGTGGCGCGGAAAGTTTTCAATGCCCAGCGCATCAACTATGCTGTTGCACAGTGCCTCTCAAGGAAGGCGACAAACCTCAAGGAACGGCCCATGGTCAGCATCGACATCAAGCGGCAAACCTATACACAGCAAGCGATCATCTCCGCATTGCGGGTATCGAGCACCGACAGCAGCCTGAGCTTCGTCGGCTACGCGCTGGAAAACGCCCGGGCCGGATCGCACTACCGGAAAACGCCCACCCCGCCCGGTACCTACACGGCGAAAGTCCGCACCGACGGACCGCTCGGCTGGCGCATCGAGCTGCTTCATGTACCGGGGCATGCGCATATCGAAATGCATATCGGCAATTACCCCGACGACTCGCACGGATGCTTTCTGCCAGGCGAAACAAAAACCAGCAACGCGGTCGGCCACAGCGCTGCGGCGCTGCGTCAGATAAAAGCCATCGTCAACGCGGACGGCAGCGGCGTCATCACGGTCCAGGTCGAAGGGAGCAACACCGCCCCATGAAAATCACCGCGCTCGCCACGGCGATGGTACTCGGCGCCGCGTGTCTGCCCATGAGCGCGTGCACGCAAAACGATGCCATCCGAACCGCTGATTCCGCACCGTCCTGCGCGCAGGCCGAAGGCGTCATGGTCGCGCTCGAACACGGCCGGACCCGCGCCATCGATCAGGCCGTCGGCCTTATGGCTTGCTACGACGGCTCACACGCCGAGCGCGTGGATGTCGCGCTGGGCCGCCTCATCGCCCGCCAACCGGCGGCCGTTTTCAAAGCCATGCACGACCACCAACTGGACAGCGATCTGATCGGCAGCATCGCCAGAACCCAGCCGTGGAAACTCGTGGACAAGCCCTGTCGGTTCGCCGTCGAGCTCAAGCATCGTCTGGCCGCCATCGACGCATTGCAACAGTTTCCGCGCGAAACCAAAGCGGCGCGAAGCCATGTTGCCGCGTTCGTGCCGATTGTGGCCGAGGATTGCAAAAGCAACAACGCACGCAACAACCATCCGAAACGCGACGATCAACGTCGCTCGTAACGCGCACACGGCTTGCCCCAGAGTTCACGAACGGCTCCGCCAAGTCATCCCGAAACGGCGAAGCGATACGCCCGGCAAGCGAAACGTCGCGCATCTCCACAGCCACACCCTCTGCATCGGCGACGGCGTCGATGATGGACAGCTGCGACCAGACCGCC
>CAZMXV010000250.1:0-2289 GCA_964570295.1 uncultured Rhodanobacteraceae bacterium | reverse complement strand
CCAGCGCGTCGATCTCCTTGACCAGGTGGCCCTTGCCGATGCCGCCGATGGCCGGATTGCAGCTCATCTGGCCAATGGTCTCGATGTTGTGGGTGACCAGCAGCGTGCGCGCGCCGGCACGCGCCGCGGCCAGGGCGGCTTCGGTGCCGGCGTGGCCGCCGCCGACCACCACCACGTCGTATGTCACGGGATGGAACATGTTCGGATTCCCGCCGGACCTGCTTGACGCGAGGGTCCGGCCGCGTGTTCAGGAGAGGGGATTTTACGCCAATTGCCGGTCAAGGCCGTCATGGCACGAAACCTGCTTCCTGTTTCAGGCACCCTTCCCGGGCAGGCGTGCCGCCGAACAGGCGCCGCCCAGGCTGGTATGAACAGGGACCGGCCACGCGCCGGGAAGGGGAAGCGGGCCGCGCGAGGCGTGGCCAAAGCAAGCAGGGGAAAGGAATCTGGCGCCCGGCGGTCTCAGGAACAGGGGGAATCCAGGATGACCGTGTGCCGGGCGCCAGAAACTTGCTGACAGGTGCCAACCGCTGCTTCGAGGCCAGCCATGCTGGCCTTTTTGCGTTGGCGTGGAGCTATCCTGCCAAAAGTTTCGTGAACATGACGTGACTTGGTGCGGCAATTTGCGACGCAAAATGTCAGTTTTTGCGCTTGGCCGCCCGAAGGGCGCGATATTCGTGACGTGCCTCACACTTTTGCGGCAGTTGTCCGCGCGCACCGTGCTTGTGGCGGACCGACACGGGGCGGGGGTGCCGGCGCGCGCCGGTCAGCGTTTCCGCTGGACGGATTTCGTGCGCACCGGGCCGATGCGTTTCACCCGCGTCGGAGGGGCCACCGAGCGATGCTGCCGCGGCTGGGCCTGGGGCAGACGGCGCGGAGTGGCCGGGGGTGCCTTGCGCATGGCCCGTACCGGCGGTGGCCGGTTGGCCGGGCGCTTGTGCTGCGAGGGCTTTTTCGTGTGCGGCCGGTGATGGGCGGGTCGGCGGTGGTTGTGCCGTGGCCGGTAATGACGGTGGGTGTCGATATAGGTCACCCCCAGCCCGACCCGGCCCCAGCCCGGGCCGTAATAGCCGCCGTACCAGGGGTCCCATGCCCAGGGATCGGCGTAGGAGGTGCCGTAGACCACGGTGTCGGCGTTCCCGTAGGCGGACTGGCCGTAGTAGTAGCCGCCACTGCCGCCGCCGCTGTAGCGGTAGGTGGGCCCGAGTGCGCAGCCTCCCAGCAGGAGCAGGGCGGACAGGGCCGCCAACATGATGGACAGACGTTTCATGGTTTCACCTCGCTGGCCCGCCGCGAAAACGGGCGGGCACACAGGTTTCAACGTATCATGCGGCCGCCGCGTTGACCCGGCGGCCGCGGGCGTTCAGGCGCCCTGCAGGGCGCGTTGCACGATGTCGCCCAGGTTTTCCGACAACCTGCCGCCGGCCAGCAGCCCGGCCAGGGCGGCATGCGCGGCCTCGCGGCGCACCGGCTCCAGCTGCTTCCAGCCGTTGAAGGCCGTGGCCACGCGCGCGGCCAGCTGCGGGTTGAGTGCGTCCATGGCGGCCAGCTGCGTGGCCAGCAGGCGATAGCCCGCGCCGTCGGGGCGGTGGAAGCCGCTGGGATTGGCCTGGGTCCACACCCCCAGCACGGCACGCGCGCGGTTGGGGTTGCGCAGGGTGAAATCGGGGTCCGCCAGCAGCGTCTCGACGCGTGCCAGCGCGCCCTCGCCGGGCACGCGCGCGTGCGCCGAGAACCATTTGTTGAGTACCAGGGGGCGGTTCGCGAAGCGCTGCCGGAAGCCGGCCGACTCGGACTCGCCGGTGCCCAGCCAAAGCAGGGTTTCCAGCGCACCCAGACGCTCGGTCATGGTGGCGGCGTCGGCGTACTGGGCGCGTGCCAGCTCGGTGGCGCGCGTGATGTCGATGCGTGCCAGCAGGTCCAGCAGGCGTTGTTTCAGACTGCGCCGGGACTGGCTTTCCGACGCCATGGACGCATCCCCCGGCTGGTGCAGCGCACGGTAGCGCGTGACGATGGCGTCGCCACCCAGGTGCCGCGCCAGGGCCGTCAGCAGATGCTCGCGCGCCGCGTGCACGGCGGCGGGATCGTTCTGCTCATGGCGCTCGGCCAGCACCACCTCGCCGGGAGGCGCCAGCAACGTGGCCAGCAGCGCGCCGTCGAACGCGGTGTCGGCAAACAGCCGGCCCAAGGCTCCGCACCAGGCGCTCAACGCGGCCGGCGCGGTCTCGCCGTCGCGCACCGCGTCGTAGGCCAGCGCGGCCAACTGTTGCCCGGCATCCCAACGGTTGT
>CAZMXV010000249.1:0-2293 GCA_964570295.1 uncultured Rhodanobacteraceae bacterium | reverse complement strand
AAGGCCAGATCGGACAATTGATGCAGCAGGCGCAGAAGATGCAGGAGCAGATGAAACGCGCCCAGGAAGAAATCGCGCAGATGGTGGTTACCGGCAGTGCCGGCGGCGGCATGGTCAACGTCACCATGACCGGCGCGCACGAGGTCCGCCGCGTGGACATCGACCGCAAGATGCTGGCCGACGATCCGGAAATGACCGAGGACCTGGTCGCCGCCGCGGTCAACGACGCCGTCAACAAGGTCGCCCAGGCCACCAAGGACAAGATGGGCGGCGCCACCGCCGGCCTCAACCTGCCGCCGGGCATGAAACTGCCATTTTGACGAAGAGGGGGCGAGCGCCCGCGGCTCCCGGCCCCTTCCCTTGTCCTCCCGCTTCCCGCCAGCCATGACCACCGGTTCCCGCCTCCTCGCCGAGCTCATCGACGCCCTGCGCTGCCTTCCCGGCGTAGGCAACAAGAGCGCGCAGCGCATGGCGTTCCATCTTCTGGAGCGCGAACGCGGCGGCGGGCGCAAGCTGGCCGCCGCGCTGGAGGCCGCCATGCAGCACATCGGCAACTGTTCGCGCTGCCGCAACTTCAGCGAAGACGAGGTGTGCGTCCTGTGCGCCAATGCCAGTCGCGACCGGCACGTATTGTGCGTGGTGGAAAGCCCGGCCGACCTGGCCGCCATCGAGCAGGCCACCGACTACCGCGGGCAGTATTTCGTGCTGTTGGGTCGTCTGTCGCCGCTGGACGGGCTGGGGCCGGAGGAACTGGGGCTGGATCTGCTGGCCCGGCGCCTGGGCGAAGAGGAAATCGGGGAAATGATCATCGCCACCAACCCCACCGTGGAAGGTCAGGCCACCGCCCACTACCTCTCGCGGCTGGCCGAAGCCGCCGGCGTGCGCGCCACCCATCTGGCACACGGCGTCCCGCTGGGTGGCGAACTGGAATACGTCGACCGCTCCACCCTGGCCCACGCCTTCGGCAGCCGGCAGTCCCAGTAGGGAACCTCGAAAACCTTCCCTTGCCGCCTGCCCTGCGGCAGGCCGCTCCGCAAAAAAGTGCGGTTTTCAAAGAACCGCGGATTGCCGGCGGCGGTGCCGGAAGAGGGCGGGTTGCCCGCCGCGCCCATGCTAGGCTGTGGCGCGGAACCCTCCCTGGATGGACCACCATGCCCGACACCATCTTCGCCAAGATCATCCGCCACGACATTCCCGCCGACATCGTGTACGAGGACGAGCACGTCGTGGGGTTCACCGACGTCAACCCGCAGGCGCCCACCCACGTATTGTTCGTGCCACGCGAACCGATCCCCACCCTGGACGACGCCACTCCCGCCCAGGCCGAACTGCTGGGCCGCCTGCTGCTGGCCGCCGCCGCCCACGCGCGCGAACAGGGCCTGGCGGAAAAAGGCTACCGCGTGGTCATCAACTGCAACGAGGACGGCGGCCAGACCGTCTACCACCTGCACTTCCACCTGCTGGGCGGCCGTCCCATGCAGTGGCCGCCGGGCTGAGCGTGTCCGTCCGGGCCGCGCACGGGTGGGCCCGGCAAGCTGTTCATCACGAAATTTCAACGGATTTTCGGAGAAAATGACCCGATGGCGGTCCGGCCTCCGCGCGTGATCCCGGTCACGACCCGCAGGATGTTTTCGCCCGGCATGTTTTCCACATGCTAGGCTCACGGAGGCTTGCATACCGCGAAAACACTCATCACGGAGGAGAGTTGCGTGGATACGACGTCACTATCAACCCTGGCCGCCCCCCTCGCACCGGCCGCGCTTTCCGATGCGGGAAGGCTGTATGCCCTGGAGGGGCCGGCCCCGGTGTCGGCACTGCATGTCGAACGCTGGCAGGGCGAGGCCGCCCTGTCGCATTGCGGCGAATTGACGGTCGATGCCCTGTGCCATGATGCCGGACTGCCGCTGGATGCCATGCTCGGGCAGGCGGTATCGCTGTGCACCACCCAGGCCGACGGAGGTCGCAGTCGCCGCACGGGGCTCGTGCGCGAGGCGCGCCTGCTGGGGGCCGACGGTTCGCTGGCCCGCTACCGCCTGAACCTCGTCCCTTGGCTGTGGGTACTGGGTGAAGGCCGTCACAGTCGCGTTTTCCAGAACAAGACGGTGCTGGATATCGTGGAGGCGGTGTTCGAGGCCTATGCCGCGCATGCCGCCTGGAAGATCACCCCTGATGCCCGCCAATGGCTGGCTGCGGTGCGTCCGCGCAGCTACGCCGTGCAGTACCGTGAATCGGACCGGAATTTCGTGGAGCGCCTGCTGGCCGAGGAAGGGCTTGGCTACACCTTCGTGGAGGA
>CAZMXV010000248.1:0-2347 GCA_964570295.1 uncultured Rhodanobacteraceae bacterium | reverse complement strand
CTCGTCGATGTCGAACGCCTGCCCGTCGCTGGCATTGCGCAGCTCGTCGATTTTTGCTGACAGCTCGGCAATGGGTTGTTCGAAGTCGAGGAAATTGGGATTCATTGCGTGCGTTTACAAGGCATGAAAGGCGTCGATTATAGCCCAGCGGGGGGTGTCAATTGGGACGTGCGAGGCGCAACTGCGCATCCGCCACGCCGGGCAGGCCGCGCAGGGTCCGCAGCAATTCCGGACGCGCATGCACGCGCCAGGCGTCGCCGAGGTCGATGTCGGCGCGTGCGGCATGGTTGTGGTAGCCGCTGAGGCGCAACGGTGTGGAACCGCCGCGGAAGCCGTCCAGGACCTGGCGCAGGCGCGGCAGGAAGTCCGCGCCGATGCCGTTGAGGCGGATTTTCAGCAGCCGCGCCAACTTTTCGCAGGCATCGTCCAGCGTGAACACGCGCCTGGCGCGTACCTGGTAGCCGCCGGAGAAGCTGTCGATGCCGAGGCCGCCCTCGACCACCAGCAAGGCATCCTGGACCAGCAGCGGGGCGTATTCGTCGAACGCTTCGCGGAAGAAGCTGACCTCGATGCTGCCGGTTTCGTCCTCAAGGCGCGCGAAGGCGGCCGTGTCGCCACGCCGGCGCACGGCCACCACCATGCCGGCGACGGTCCACGGCGTTTCCGGGGCGCGCCGGAAACGGTGGTTGTCGTCGTCGCCGCCGCCGCGCAGTGCCGGTGGCTGGTAGCGCTCGATGATTTCACCCATGGGGCAGGTGGCCAGTTGCGCCATGACGTCGCGCCAGGGCTGGGTCGGATGTCCCGAAAGGTAATGGCCCAGGGTGTCGCGTTCGCCGGCCAGGACCTGTTCCAGCGGCCATGCGGGAACCTCGGGGAGTTCGACTTCGATGCGGCCCTGCTGATCGCCGGACAACGCGCCGAACATGTCGTTCTGGCCGGCGCTGGCGTTGCGCTGGTGTTGTTCGGCCGCCTTCACCGCGCCGGGAAGCTGCGCGATGAGGCTGGCACGGTTGGGTGCCAGGGCGTCCAGGGCACCGGAGAGGATCAGGGCTTCCAGCACGCGCTTGTTGAGGCCGCTGGCGTGCACGCGCAGGCAGAAGTCGGCGAGGTCGCGGTAGGGGCCGTGCGCGTCGCGCTCGCTGGCGATGGCCTCGCACACGCCGCGACCGACGCCCTTGATGGCTCCCAGGCCGTAGCGGATGGCGTCGGGGCGCACCGCCTCGAACATCCAGGTCGAGGCATTGACGTCCGGCGTCAGGATGTCCAGGCCGATGGCTTTCGACTCTTCCAGGAAGGTCACCACCTTGTCGGTGTTGTCCATGTCCGAGGAGATGGTCGCGGCCATGAACTCGGCCGGGTAGTGCGTCTTCAGCCATGCGGTCTGGTAACTGACCAGGGCGTAGGCGGCGGCATGCGACTTGTTGAAGCCGTAGCCGGCGAACTTTTCCATCAGGTCGAAGATGGCGTCGGCCTTGTGCTGCGACAGGCCGTTCTTCGCGGCGCCCTCGGCGAAGATGGCGCGGTGCTTGACCATCTCCGCGACCTTTTTCTTGCCCATCGCGCGGCGCAGCAGGTCGGCGCCGCCGAGCGTGTAGCCGCCGACGATCTGCGCCATCTGCATGACCTGCTCCTGGTAGACCATGATGCCGTAGGTCTCTTTCAGGACCGGTTCGACGCGCGGGTCGGGGTACTCGACGTCTTCCAGGCCGTGCTTGCGGCGGATGAAGCTGGGAATCAGGTCCATCGGGCCGGGGCGGTACAGCGACACCAGCGCGATGATGTCCTCGAAGCGGTCCGGCCTGGCGTCCTTGATCATGCGCTGCATGCCGCCGGACTCGAGCTGGAACACGGCCACGGTGCGGGCCTGTTTCAGCAGCTCGTACACCTTGCGGTCGTCGAGCGGGATCTTGGCGATGTCCAGCGCTTCCTCGCCGGTGTCGGCACGGCGCGCGTTGATGGCTTTCACCGCCCAGTCGATGATGGTCAGCGTGCGCAGGCCGAGGAAATCGAACTTCACCAGACCGACGGCTTCGACGTCGTTCTTGTCGAACTGGGTGACCACGCCTTCGCCACCCGGTTCACAGTAAAGCGGCGAGAACTCGGTCAATGGCCGGGGGCCGATCACCACGCCGCCGGCGTGCTTGCCGGCATTGCGGGTCAGACCCTCCAGTTTCAACGCCAGGTCGATCAGCGGGCGCGCCTCGTCGTCCGTGTCGTAGAGTTCGCAAAACTCCTTGACGATGCGCTCCTTGTCCTCCTGCGACTTCTTCGAGCGGCCCAGCGCGTCGGCGAGAGTGAGGTCGAGCGGGCGTGCCGGGATCAGCTTGGCGATGCGGTCGACCTGGCC
>CAZMXV010000247.1:0-2361 GCA_964570295.1 uncultured Rhodanobacteraceae bacterium | reverse complement strand
AGGAAGCGGGAGTCGGAGTTGGCCATGGTGCGTGCTCGTGTTTCCGGTAACGGATGAAAAGGCTTCTTAAACTAGCAGAGGCCCGGCCGCATGCGCGCCAGGGGAAACGGCAGGGTGGATGAACGGGCGCCGGAGGTGCGGGCAGGAGGCCCAGGCGTTATCTTGGGCCGGTCACCGACGGAGTAACGCGACCATGCCGTTCAAGCATCTGCTCGTGATTGCCGCCCTGGGGCTTGCCTCATGGGTGCCGTTGCCGGGCTGCGCACAGCCCGCGCCCGCCACCAGTGCCGCCACGCCGCTGGCGGCGCACGTGCCGCATCTGGCGCAACCGTCGACAGGCCTGTACACCGGCGGACAGCCGGACGACGGGGCCTGGGAGCGGCTGAAGGCGCAGGGGGTGACCATGGTCGTCAACCTGCGCAGCGACGAGGAGATGCATGGCAGCGACGAGGCGGAGCGCGTGGGGGCCGCCGGCATGACCTACGTGCATCTGCCGGTCGCGGGCGCGGCGGATGTGGACGCCGCCCATGCCGCACGCCTGCACCGCATCCTGGCGAACGCATCCGGCAGGGTGCTGGTGCATTGCGCGTCCGGCAACCGGGTGGGAGCCCTGCTGGCGATCGACGCCGCCGCGCGCCGTGGGCTGGATGTCGGCGCGGCTCTCGCCTATGGCCGGTCGGCCGGCCTGACCAGCCTGGAGCCGCGGGTACGGGAGGTGCTGGCGACGCTGCCGGCGGCGGATGAAAACGGAGTCACGGGCATGAAAACATGTACGGCGCACTATTTCCGGGCCTTCGTGGGGCCAACCGGCATTCACGCCGACTGGCCCGTGCTGCCGGAACTTCCGGCACGGTTCAAGGACCGCGCCGGGCTGCCGCTTTCGGACACGGGACGCGTGGCCGACGGCTACCGGCATACCCTCTACGTGGACCAGGCCGCCGGGAAGGCGTATGTGGTGCAGCAGGGCGGCATCGCAGGGCGCACCACCGTGTACGGTCCGCTGCCGGTGCCGCCTTGCAACGGGGACGGGTCGAGCGCCGGAGAGTGATGCCGGCAACTGCGGCCGCGATGTCTTCCGCGCCGCGGGCGCGGCAGGCGCCTACCCCATCATCCCGGCCACGATTTCATGCGAGCGCAGGCGCGCGGCATGGTCGTACATGTTGCTGGTGATGATGAGCTCGTCCGGATGCGTCCTTTCGATGAAGGCGCGGATGTCGCGGGCTACCGTGGCCGGGGAGCCGATGGCGGTGCATGACAACACATGGTCCAGCAACCGGCGCGCCTGCGCCGGCAGCGATTCGGCATAGCCCTCCACCGGTGGTGGCAGGCGGCCGGGGTGCCCGGAGCGCAGGTTCACGAACGACTGCTGCCAGGAGGTGGCCAGATAGCGCGCTTCCTCGTCGGTATCCGCGGCGAACACGTTGTAGCCCAGCATGACGCGGGGCGCGTCCAGGTGGCGCGACGGCCGGAATTGTGAACGGTACACGGCCACGGCATCCGCCAGCTGGGCCGGAGCGAAATGCGAGGCGAAGGCGTAGGGTCGTCCCAGCATGGCCGCCAGTTGGGCGCCGAACAGGCTGGAGCCCAGTATCCAGAGGGGCACTTCGCGACCGTGGCCGGGAATGGCGTGGATGCGGTTCCGGCCTTCGAAATAACCGGCCAGTTCCTGCACGTCGCGGGGAAAGGCGTCCGGGTCCGAATCCAGGTTCCGCCGCAATGCCCGGGCCGTGGCCTGGTCGGAACCGGGTGCCCGGCCCAGGCCCAGGTCGATGCGTCCGGGGTACAGCGCGTCCAGCGTGCCGAACTGTTCGGCGATCACCAGCGGCGAATGGTTCGGCAACATGATGCCGCCGGCGCCCACCCGGATACGCGACGTGGCCCCGGCCACGTGACCGATCAGCACCGCCGTGGCCGCACTGGCAATGCCCGGCATGCCGTGGTGCTCGGCCATCCAGAAACGTTTGAAGCCCCAGCGCTCGGCGTGTTGCGCCAGGTCGACGCTGCGGGCGAACGACGCAGTCGCCGAGCCTTCCTCGGTGATGGGGGCGAGATCGAGGACGGAGAAGGGAATCATGGCCATGGATGCACGGTAGGCGGGGAATACACGTACACATCGAGGCGGTGGCGCAACAACTCAATGCATGGCGGGCACGGCCTGTGCCGGGATCTTCTCCAAACGAAGAAGGCCGCTTCAAAAAGCGGCCCAAGTCGTTGAATCTGTTGGTGGAGCGGAGGAGGATCGAACTCCCGACCTTCGCATTGCGAACGCGACGCTCTCCCAGCTGAGCTACCGCCCCACGCGAGCGGGGCATGATAGCAGCGTCGCCGGGTGGCGCCAAGTGTTTTCATCATGCCGGCAGC
>CAZMXV010000246.1:0-2368 GCA_964570295.1 uncultured Rhodanobacteraceae bacterium | reverse complement strand
TTCATCTGCTCCTGCATCTTCTGCGCCTGCTGCATCAATTGTCCGATCTGGCCTTTCATGGGTTGGGCTCCAAAGGAGTTTGAGGGGTGTGGGGGCGCACCGACTCGGGCACCACCGTGGCGCCGAAGTCGCGCTTCATGGCCTGCACGAAGGGATCTTCCTCGATGGCACGTTCGGCCTCGGCCTGGCGCTCGTCGCGCACGGCACGGGCACGGGCGGCGGGGGTCTCGCCGGCATCGTCGGTATGCACGACATGCAGCCGGACCGGACGCCCCAGGGCCATGCCGATCTTTTCCTGCAGCTGGCCGGCCATGGGCTCCACCATCAGGCCGGCATGGGAGGCCGGCAGCGCCAGCGTGACCTGCTGGTCTTCGATGCCCTGCAACGAGGCGTTGACCGCCAGTTCGCGCAGCGGGCCCTGCAGGCCGGCGCGGTCGATCAGGGTTTCCCAGTCGGGCGTGCCGGTGGTGCCCGGCGACGGGGCCTGTACGGCCGCTGGCGGCGGCGGCGCGGACGGCGGCGGCCCGGCGGGTGACGACGGGGGTTCGGCCGCGGGCGTGGGCGGCGCCGGGGAAGCCGTCTCGGGAGACGTGGCCCGGGACGGCATGGATGCCGGCTTCGGCGCGGCTCGTGGGGCTGACGGTGCCGGTCGGCGTGCCGGCGCAGGCGCGCGTGCCTGGCCCGATGGCGCATGCGGCGCGGCATCGGCCGTCGCGGGGCGGAACGCCAGCATGCGCAGCAGGGTCATCTCGAAACCGGTACGCGCATCCGGTGCCAGCCCCAGTTCGCGCTGGCCGGTCAGGGCCAGCTGGTAATAGAGCTGCACGTCCTCCGCGGAGAGGATTTCGGCCAAATGCGCCACGTCCGCCGCGTCGGTGCGTTCGTCGTGGTAGCCGGGCACCAGCTGGTGCAACTGGATGCGATGCAGCAGCATGGCCAGTTCGTCCAGCACGCCGGCGAAATCGGGGGAAAAACCGGCCATGTGGTCGCAGGCGTCCACCAGGGCCTTGCCGTCGCCGACGGCCAGCGTGTCCAGCAGGCCGACCAGCTGGCTGCGCTCCAGCGTGCCCAGCATCGACCGTACTTCGCCGGCTTCCAGACCGCCGTTGCCGTAGGCAATGGCCTGGTCCAGCAGCGACAGGCCGTCGCGCAGGGATCCGTCGGCGGCGCGGGCCAGTTCGGCCACGGCGTCCTCGTCGTAGCCGATGCCCTCGGCATCGAGGATGTGGCGGATCTGGCCGCTGATCTGGTCCGGCAGCAGGCGTTTCAGGTTGAATTTCAGGCAGCGCGACAGCACCGTGGCCGGCAGCCGCTGCGGGTCGGTGGTGGCGAGCAGGAACTTCACGTGCGGCGGCGGCTCTTCCAGCGTCTTCAGCAAGGCGTTGAAGGCGCTGCGCGAAAGCATGTGCACCTCGTCCACGAGATAGACCTTGTAGCGCCCGCTCGTGGGAGCGTACTGCGCGTTCTCGATGACCTCGCGCACGTCGTCGACGCCGGTGTTGCTGGCCGCGTCGATCTCCAGCAGGTCGACGAAGCGGCCGGCATCCACCGCCTGGCACACCGCGCATTCGCCGCACGGCTCGGCCGACTGCCCGCGCTCGCAGTTGAGCGACTTGGCGAAGATGCGCGCGATGGTGGTCTTGCCCACGCCGCGGGTGCCGGTGAACAGGTACGCATGATGGGTGCGGCCACTGTCGAGGGCGTTGGACAGCGCGCGCACCACGTGCTCCTGGCCAACCAGCTCGGCGAACCGCCGCGGCCGCCATTTGCGTGCGAGTACCTGATAGGACATGCCGACATACCTTGGGACGAAGGACGATTGTGCCAAGACCGCGGCCCCAAGTCAGCCGACGCGTCGGTATCTTGAACAATTCAGCCGCTGCAGGTATTCTGACGCGCTGCATCGTGGCGATCCAGCCCCGCTGCGGGCGGCCCGGACGGCTGTCGACATCCCGGAGAGGTGTCCGAGTGGTTGAAGGAGCACGCCTGGAAAGTGTGTATACGGCTTATACCCGTATCGAGGGTTCGAATCCCTCTCTCTCCGCCAGATTTTTTCAGGTAGCGCAGGGATTGGCGTTACCGTACAAGGTGAAGGAACATGCGACAGAGAGAGGGTGAGAGCCCTCGTGGTTCGACGAATTCGTCGGGAACGAATTCGGACGCCGAAGGCGGCCCCGCAGTGCGCAGCACGAAGGGGCGAGGCCCAGGATGGGCCGAGCAATCCCTCTCTCTCCGCCAGATTTTGTTTATGGTGGCCCTGTTGGTCCCCCCGCGACGATAATCCGCAAACCCCGCCAGGTCCGGAAGGAAGCAACGGTAGTGGAAGACTCGGGTGCCGGGGTGTGGCTGGCAGGGCCGCCGCCATTTC
>CAZMXV010000245.1:0-2411 GCA_964570295.1 uncultured Rhodanobacteraceae bacterium | reverse complement strand
GTTCGGCCAGCACTTTTTCGGCCAGCGCGAAGCCGACGCCGTTGGCGATGCCCTGCCCCAGCGGCCCGGTGGTGGTTTCCACCCCGGGCGTGTCGGCGGCCTCGGGATGGCCCGGCGTCTTGGAGTGCCACTGGCGGAACTGCTTGATGTCGTCCATCGACAGGTCGTAGCCGGCCAGGTGCAGCAGCGCGTACTGCAGCATGGAGCCGTGGCCGTTGGAGAGCAGGAAGCGATCGCGGTTGAACCAGTCCGGGTTGCCGGGGTTGTGGCGGTAAAAGTCGTTCCACAGCACCTCGGCGATGTCGGCCATGCCCATCGGCATGCCGGGATGGCCGGAATTGGCCTTTTCGACGGCATCCATGGCAAGGGCGCGAATGGCGTTGGCGAGTTCACGGCGACTGGGCATCGGTCTGGCTCCGGAAAAGAGGGCGGAAATACCCATTGTCGCGCATCGCCCTGCGGATGTCGCCCCGGCACAGGCGGCAGGACAGCCGGTTTTCACATGGGTTAACGATACCTTAATAATGGACTATGCGGTTCTGGAATTATTTGGATCAAACCCTATCTAATGGTCTGGCAGCGGTCGAAGAACGACCGCGCCACTGCAGTTGCTGCATGGCCATCCCCAAGGCCATTACATAAAAAAGTTGAAGGAGACTCCCCCATGAAAAAGACCATTGCCGCTCTCGCCATCACTGCCGCTCTCGGCATGGCTGCCGCTCCCGCCGCCTTCGCGCA
Source organism: uncultured Rhodanobacteraceae bacterium (assembly GCA_964570295.1). Lineage (GTDB taxonomy): Bacteria > Pseudomonadota > Gammaproteobacteria > Xanthomonadales > Rhodanobacteraceae > Oleiagrimonas. The sequence continues at coordinate 1,673 of CAZMXV010000245.1, read as the reverse complement.
GTCGGTCCCCTCGGCCGGACAGCATGACGGCTGGTTCGTCAACGGCCAGGTCGGCAGTGCCCAGCTGGACAAGGGCGCCTACGACGGCCATGACACCGGCTACCAGCTCACCGGCGGCTACCGCTGGGCGCTGAGCCCGTCGGCCCTGCTGGGTATCGAAGGTGGCTACAACGACCTCGGCAACATCAAGGCCAGCAAGGCCTTCCACAGCGGCGACGTGTACGACACCCGACGTTCCAAGCTGCGTGGCTGGATGCTGGGTGCCAATGGCCACTTCAACATCAACCCCAACTGGTACGTCAGTGCCCGTGCCGGCCTGTACGCCTGGAAAGGCCACGGCATGAGCAACAACGAGACCCCGATCGTGCGCACCAGCCTGGACAAGACCGACTGGTACGGCGGCGTGGGCTTCGGCTACGACTTCGCCAACAACGTCAGCCTGGGCCTCAACTACGACTACTACCACGCCAAGAAGGATCACGTGGACCTCAGCACCGACATGATTTCCGTTGGCGCCGAGTATCGCTTCTGATTCCCTCCCGTCACGGAACGACAGAACGGGCGCCCGCGGGCGCCCGTTTTTTTGGCGTCTGCGCCATGGCGCATGATCTTTTGCCTGCAGGTGATGACGCACGTCACCCCGTTTTGTGAATGTTTTGTTATGCTGCGCGCCGCGCCACACTCGCGGGCGCCTTCGGGGGAACCCGAAAGGACAACTATTCAAGGAGTTGCAGCATGAACAAGACCACCACCCTGGCACTGGCCTGCGCTTTCGGCCTGGCCGCTTCGACCGTGCAAGCCAAAGACCTCACCGGCTGGTTCGTCAACGGCGGCGTGGGCACGGCCCATTACAGCGCCGAAGTGGAAGGCACCGGCATGGGCACCGAATCGGACACCAGCGCCCAGATCACCGCGGGCTGGCGCTCGCAGTTCATCGGCGTGGAAGCCGGTTACGTGCGTCTCGGCAAGGTGGAGCGCCGTGCCCCGGCGGAGGCCCTGATCGGCACCGACGTGAGCGACCTGCGCGCCAAACTGTCCGGCGATGGCTGGACGGTGGGCCTGAACGGCCACTTCAACCCCACCGACAAGTGGTACATCTCCGCACGCGGCGGCCTGTTCCTGTGGAAGTTGCACGGCGAAATCCATGCCACGCCGCTGGACGGTGAACCGCTGCGCCTGCGGGAAAACCGCCAGTCGGCCGACTGGTATGCCGGCGTGGGCACGGGCGTGGACTTCAACCGCCACATGAGCCTGGGCATCAACTTCGATTTCTACAAGATCGACAAGGCCATCGAAGGCTATTCGACCACGATCGACAGCAAGGTCTGGACCGTCAATTTCGAATACCGCTTCTGAGCGCGGCAGGCAGGTACGAAAAACGGGCGCCCGGAGGCGCCCGTTTTTTCATGGATGCCGGGCAGGCAATCAGCCGGCATGCTTCCACTGGCCCAGCGCGGCCAGGCCATTGTCGCGGGCGCGGGCGGCGACGGTCTTCTGGGCTTCGACGTAGTTGCCCTTCATGTCCTCGCCCCACAGCTTCAGGCCCGCCTGCTGCATGGCGCGGCCATAGGAGAACGACAGCGGCCACGGGTGCGGGCCCAGCTTGTTCATGGCGTTCAGGTGCGCGGTGGCGTCGTGGTCGGACTGGCCGCCGGACAGGAACACGATGCCCG
>CAZMXV010000244.1:0-2421 GCA_964570295.1 uncultured Rhodanobacteraceae bacterium | reverse complement strand
TTGAAGACCTTGTGCCGGCAGTGCTCGGAGTTGGCCTGGGCGAACATCATCAACTCGGCGTCGCTGGGATCGCGCCCCAGCTCGGCATAGCGTTCGGCCAGGTAGTCGATCTCGTCCGCCGCCAGGGCCAGGCCCAGTTCGCGGTTGGCCGCTTCCAGCGCGGCCCGTGGATCGTCACCCAGCGCCACGCGCGACAAGGCGCCGGGCGTGCCGTGCAGAAACAGACCGCGCGCCTGGCCCAGGTCCGTCAGCAGCGACTGCGTCATCGGGTCGTGCAGCTCGGCCAGGATCGTCGTCCGCAGCGACGCGGGAATGTCGTCCAGCCCGTCGATGTGCCAGGCCGTGCCACACTCCACGCGCGTGACGTCGAGGCTGGCCATGTGCAGGATGTCCGTGGCCTTGCTCGACCATGGTGAAATGGTGCCCAGACGCGGCACCACCCACAGCGATGCCGGATGCGGCTCGCCGTCGCGCGCCTGCAGCACCTCCAGCAGGCGCGCATGCTCCTGCGCCGGCAAGTGCCGGTCGGCGTCGATGAAGTACACCTGCCAGGTACCCTGCACGCGCACGCCGGGGTGCAGGTCGGCAAGCTGGGCATTGAGGCGATCCAGGCGAAACGCGGAAAGGGCGGCCTGTCCGTCGAGAACGATCATGGTGCGCTGCGCTGCGAAGGGAGAACCGCCATTTTAGCCCATCCGGGGGAGCGCCGGCCGTGATTGTCGGGAAGTTTTCGGCGGCACAAACCATCGCGGCTGAAGCCGTTCCTGCGAAAAATCCGATTCTTCAAGGCTTTTTATGGGAGCGGCCCATGGCCGCCATCGTGTTTGCCTAGCGCTTGCCGGTCGAATGCTTCGCGTTGAGTTTCAATGCCGTCAGCAACTGCTGCGGCGTCATGTAGCCGCCCAGTATCGAGCCGTCGGCGGCAATCACCGTGGGCGTGCCGCTGATGCCGATGCGTTCGCCCAGGTGATATTCATCGGCGACAGGATTGGGGCAATCGCCGGCCGCCGGCACCGCCTTTCCGGCCTTGGCCGCGTCGAAGGCCGCCTTGCGGTCGTCGGCACACCACACCGACACCGCCTTCAGGTACGAGGGCGTCGGCCTGCCGCTGGGATGGGCCTTGATGCCGGTACGCGGCCACAACAGGTACTCCACGGCGATGCCCTCGGCGTTGATCGCCTTGATGTGGCGGTGGAAGGCACGGCAGAAGCTGCAGTCGAGATCGGTGAACACGGTCACCGTGTAGTCCGGATGATCGGGGGCGTAGATGATGCGCCTGGCGGCGGGCACCCTGGCCAGTGCCTGGCGACGCACCTGACGCATGCTGCTTTCGGTCAGGTTGACGCGCCTGTCGGCATCGTAGAGCTTGCCGTCCATGATCCAGTTTCCGTCGGCGCTGACGTACACCATGCGCCCACCCACCAGGGCCTGGTAGAACCCCGGCAACGGCGCTTTCGCCACATCCGCCACCGTCGCCCCCGGCGCCATGCGCTTGAGCGCCGCCTTCACCGCGGCCGGCCCGGTCCCGGCCGCGGCTGTCGCGGCAAGGCCCATGAAGGCAAGACACAGCATGATTCGACGCATGGGCATGGATCCGGGGAAGACGTGCCGCATTTTTGCACGCCACCGGCCACCCACCAACCACCGGTTTCCCGACCGCCTCGGTCACCACGGCGACGGGCCGCGATCAAATCCTGCCGAGAGATCGTGCCATCCCCCGGAAACGCCCGAGACCGGGCACGGGATATTCCCGCCAGAGCCTCGAAAACCGACGATCATGAAAGCTGCCTCCTGCGGTACCGTTCCGTTGCCCCGCGGCACCGGCGCTACCCCCGCGGATGATGCGCCGCATGCAGCCGCTTCAGGCCTTCGCGTGCCACCAGGGTGTAGATTTGCGTGGTGCTGAGCGAACTGTGACCCAGCAGCATCTGCAGCGAACGCAGGTCGGCGCCGTGGTTGAGCAGGTGCGTGGCGAAGGAATGACGCAGCACGTGCGGCGAAATCCGCCCGGCGTCGATGCCCACGCTTTTTGCATGGCGTTTGACGAGGGTCCAGAACATCTGCCGGCTCATGCCGGCGCCACGATTGGACAGGAACAGCGCCTCGGCCAGCCGCCCGCGGGCCTGCAACGGGCGCGAATCGTCCAGGTAGCGCTCGATCCAGTCCAGGGCCTCCTCACCCACCGGCACCAGGCGCTCCTTGCCACCCTTGCCGGTCACGCGCAGCACGCCCTGGCGGCGGTTGAGGCCGCCCAGCGGCAGGGTCACCAACTCCGACACGCGCAGGCCGCTGGCATACATCAGCTCCAGCATGGCACGGTCGCGCAGCCCCAGCGGCGTCGCCACGTCCGGCGCCCGCAACAAGGCCTCCACCTCGCGCTCGGCCAGCGCCTTGGGCAGGCTGTGCGGCAGGCGCGGGCGC
>CAZMXV010000243.1:0-2430 GCA_964570295.1 uncultured Rhodanobacteraceae bacterium | reverse complement strand
CCCAGCGGATGGCGAAATCGACGTCGCGCGCGGTCTCGGCGATGTCGGCCAGGTGGTACGCGCTGTAATGGAACAGGTCGCGAAAGGTCGCCCACAGGAACTGCGCCTGCGGGTCGGTACTTTCGCGCAGCTTGCCGAATTTTTCGGCCGGATCCTTGATGGCGAGGATGGCCGCGACGTCGTCCGAGGCCTTCTGCTCGGACGGGCGGTAATCCTGTTTTTCCAGGTCCAGCACATGGATCTGCTTGCCGTCCTTGCGGTACACGCCGGCGCGGGTCTTCTGGCCCAGCGCGCCCTTGTCGATCAGCGTGGCGAGCCAGTCCGGCGTCTTGAAGTACTTGTGCCACGGGTCGTCGGGCAGGGTGTCGGCCATGGTCTGGATGACGTGCGCCATGGTGTCCAGGCCGACCACGTCGGCGGTGCGGTAGGTGGCGCTCTTGGGACGGCCGATGGCCGGGCCGGTCAGCGCGTCGACCGCGTCGAAGCCGAGGCCGAAGGCGGCGGTGTGGTGCATGGTCGAGAGGATCGAGAACACGCCGATGCGGTTGCCGATGAAGTTGGGCGTGTCGCGCGCGAACACCACGCCCTTGCCGAGGTGGGTGGTGAGAAACGCTTCCAGGCCGTCCAGCACCTTGGCGTCGGTGGTTCGGGCCGGAATCACCTCGACCAGGTGCATGTAGCGCGGCGGGTTGAAGAAGTGCACGCCGCAGTAACGGTGACGCAGATTTTCCGGCAGCGCCTCGGCCAGGGTGTTGATGGACAGGCCGGAGGTGTTGGAGGCAATGACGGCGTGGTCGGGCAGGTGACCGGCCACCTTGCGGTACAGGTCCAGCTTCCAGTCCATGCGTTCGGCGATGGCCTCGATGATCAGGTCGCACTCCTTGAGTGCATCGAGGTTTTCGTCGTAATTGGCTGGAATGATGGCATTTGCCAGTGACTTGATTCCCAGCGGGGCAGGTTTCAGCTTGCCCAGGTGCTTGATGGCCTTGAGCGCGATGCCGCTCTTCGGCCCTTCCTTGGCGGGCAGGTCGAACAGCAGCGTCTCGATGCCGGCATTGGTCAGGTGCGCGGCGATTTGCGCGCCCATGACGCCGGCACCGAGCACGGCGGCCTTGCGGATTTTCAGGGAGTCAGTCATGCCAGTCTCCGTCGGGTAGGGGGTAATGGAATGCGCCCGGCATCCATGATGCCGGGCAGGTGCAAGAGTCATGCCGAGCGCAGGCCGGCAGCGGCGAAGTGCACCAGGTGGCGTTCGGCCTCGATGCGGTGTTGTTCTTCGCTGATGTCGCCGCGGCGGCGGATGATGCCGAAGTTGGCCATGGCGTAGGTCAGCGCGCCGGTAACGATGTCCAGCCGCCAGTACAGTTCCTGCTTGTCCAGGGCCGGCAGGCGCGCGGCCAGCTCGGCGGCGAAGCGCTTCAGCACGTCGCCGTAGTTTTCGGACAGGAAGTCGCGCAGCTTCTGGTCGTGCTCGGCGTAGGCGCGGGCCAGCATGCGCACGAAGGCGTCGCCGCCCTCGGCCTCGCGCGACAGTTCCAGCGCGGGGTGGATGAAGGCGGTCAGCACGTCCTCGAGGGAGGCCGCGTCGGCCAGCGCGTCCAGGGCTTCGTTGCGGCGTCCGTTGAGGATGTCGAGGCGGCGGCGGAACACCTCCTCGTGCAGCTTGTCCTTGGAGCCGAAGTGGTAGTTGACGGCGGCGAGATTGACGCCGGCGCTGGAGGTTACCTGGCGCAGGGAGGCTCCGGCGAAGCCGTGCCGGGCGAACAGCTGCTCGGCGGCATCGAGGATGCGTTCCTTGGTCGAAAAGGGTGAACTGGGCACGAGACGGTTCCGTAGGTGGCGTGCGGATGCGTATCAAACGATCGTTTGAGCATAGGCCCGCCCGTGCGGCGGGTCAAACACGGCACGCCGACGAGCGTGAGAAAGGGATTGCAAGCGGCTGTCCGCCCTTGCAATTTCAGCGGATTCTGTCACCATTTTGTGAGCCAAACCCGTTATCGATGGCGGTTTTGGCGTAACGTTGGCCCGAAGGAGGGGGAAAGGGCCGGCAAATGTTTCCGATGCCCGTGGCTGCGGGCGCGTCGTTGACGGTGCATGGATGGCAGGGAGAAGCGGTTTGGCGCGTGCCCGGCGGGGTTGACCCGCAGGCAGGCACGCCACCCGCGGGAAGCGGCAGCGACGTGTCCATGACGGGCCAACGAGGCATGGTTGACATTTCCTCCACACTTTCACCTTACCGGAGCTGATCCATGGCGCTGGAGCGCACCCTGTCCATCATCAAACCCGATGCCGTCGCCAAGAACGTGATCGGCGAAATCTATTCCCGCTTCGAAAAAGCCGGCCTGAAGGTCGTGGCCGCCAGGATGAAGCACCTTGGCAAGGAAGAGGCCGAAGGCTTCTACGCCGTGCATCGCGAGCGCCCGTTCTTCG
>CAZMXV010000242.1:0-2435 GCA_964570295.1 uncultured Rhodanobacteraceae bacterium | reverse complement strand
GATCATCCTGGCACTGGCCAACCCGTCGCCGGAGATCCTGCCCGAAGAGGCCAAGACCGTGCGCCCGGACTGCATCATCGCCACCGGCCGTTCGGACTATCCCAACCAGGTCAACAACGCGCTGTGCTTCCCCTACATCTTCCGCGGCGCGCTGGACGTCGGCGCCACCGGCATCAACGAGGAGATGAAGGTGGCCTGCGTGCATGCCATCGCCGAGCTGGCCCGGCGCGAGGCCTCGGACGTCGCCGCGCGCGCCTACGGCAGCAAGCCGCCGCATTTCGGTCCCGACTATCTCATTCCGCAGCCGTTCGACCCGCGCCTGGTGGTGCAGCTGCCGCCGGCCGTGGCCAAGGCGGCCATGGACTCGGGCGTGGCGCGCCGTCCCATCGAGGATTTCGAGGCCTACCACGACAAGCTCACCGCGTTCGTGTTCCGCACCGGCCTGGTGATGAAGCCGGTGTACGAGCGCGCCAAGGCTGATCCGCGCCGCGTGGTGTATGCCGAGGGCGAGGAGGAAACCACGTTGCGCGCCGTGCAGACCGTGGTCGACGAAAGCCTGGCCCGGCCCATCCTGATCGGCCGTCCCGAGGTCATCGCCGAGCGCATCGAGCGCGCCGGCCTGCGCCTGCGGGAAGGGCGCGATTTCGAGCTGTGCAATATCCTGTCCGATCCGCGTTTCGAGGAATACTGGCAGCACTACCACCGTGCCATGGAGCGCAAGGGCGTCAATCCGTCCATGGCCAAGGCGGTGATGCGCTCGCGGGCCAGCGCCATCGCCGCGGTGATGGTGGCGCGCGGCGAGGCCGACGGCATGATCTGTGGTCTGGTCGGCCAGTTCCACAAGAAGCTGAAGTACATCGAGAACATCATCGGCATGGACGCGGGAGTGGAAGCGACCTCGTCCATGACCGCCGTGGCCACCGAAAAGGGCCTGTTCTTCTTCGTGGATACCCACGTCCAGGACGATCCCACCGCCGAGCAGATCGCCGAGGCCACGCTGCAGGCGGCGATCCGCCTGAAGTTGTTCGGCGTGCACCCGCGCGTGGCGCTGGTGTCGCAGTCCAACTTCGGCAGTTCCGACACCCCGGGGGCGCGCAAGATGCGCCGTGCGCTGCAATTGATCCTGGAGCGTGCGCCCAAGCTGGAGGTGGAAGGCGAGATGCAGGCCGACCTGGCGCTTGATCCCGAGCTGCTGGCACGCCACTTCCCGCACTCGCACCTGACCGGCAAGGCCAACGTGTTCGTGTTTCCCAACATGGACGCGGCCAACATCGCCTACAACATGACGCGCATGCTGGCCGAGGGCGTGTCCATCGGGCCCATCCTGATGGGGCCGGCGCGTCCGGCCCACATCCTCACCCCGCAGGCCACCGTGCGTCGCGTGGTCAACATGACGGCCATCGCCTGCGTCGAGGCGCAGATCCGCGTCCGTGCCGCCGGCAGCGACAACGGCTGAGCGGCGGCAGCCATCGCGGCCATGGGCCGCTCCCACAGCGCTTGCCCGGAATCCCGCGGGACTTTGGCGGGAGCGGCCCGTGGCCGCGATGATCCGACGTCGCGGGGCACCCGCCAGTCATCCCCGGGCTACTGACGCGCGTTACACTGGACCGGTCACCGGAATGGAGTTATTGCCATGATCCGCCACAGTACGCTCGCCCTGGCCGGTCTCCTGCTTGTCGCGGCCGGCCCGGCACTGGCCCAGAACCACGCGCGCAAGGTGTCGCCCGAGAATCTCACCGACTACTGGGTGCGCGTGAACACGCATGTCTATGCCGACGCTCCCAACAGCGGCCGTGGCCTGGACAAGGTCGGCTGCGCCAGTGTCAGCTACACCATCGGCACCGACGGCAAGACCCGCCACATCAAGGTGGAGAAGGTGATTCCTTCCACCAGCGACTTCCAGGTCACCGCCTCCAGCCTGGTCAAGGGCTTCCAGTACCGTCCGTCCCAGGACAACGACACCGACGAACCGGTGCAGACCTACTTCATCGTGCCCTTCAACGTTCCCGAGGGCGATGCGGCCACCATGCAGAAGGTGCTCGATTCCTGCCGTCTGCCCGGTTACGGCGACTGATCCGCCCCGCGCCGGGGCGTTCGCGCGCGTTATGCCGATCTGGCCTATAATGCGCGCCTCGCTGCCACAGCGTCCGCGTGGCTGTTCTGCCGACGTACCGACGGAGTCGTCATGAGTATTGAAGATCTGGAAAGCGTGGCCCAGGCCATGGTTGCGCCCGGCAAGGGCATCATCGCCATCGATGAATCGACCGGCACCATCAAGAAACGCTTCGACGCGGTGGGTGTGGAAAGCACCGAGGAAAATCGCCGCGCCTACCGCGAGATGCTGCTGACCGCGCCGGGCCTGGCCGAGCACATTTCCGGTGCCATCCTGTACGACGAGACCATCCGCCAGTCCACCGCCGACGGCGTGCCGTTCA
>CAZMXV010000241.1:0-2437 GCA_964570295.1 uncultured Rhodanobacteraceae bacterium | reverse complement strand
GGTCGCGCAGGGACACGGCGGCAAGGCCCATCGAAATCATCGAACGCTGCATGCGTGGAAATCCGTTGGTCAGGTGGCGGCCACACGGGCATCATGGTGGGCCCGCAGCCATTGTAGCGTTGCGCCTCCGCCGTGCCGCCCATTCGCGTCATTCAGCCGGTTTGCGCGATAATGGGCGTTTCACCATTACCGGTACGCGGCCCAGCCACGAACCCGGCTTCGCAGTCGATCCAGCCAGGAGCAGCCATGAAAGACTCGTATTCCATCCGCGACAGCCTTGAAGTCAACGGCAAGACCTATGCCTACGCCAGCCTGCCCAAGCTGGGCCGGCACTTCGACATCAAGCGCCTGCCCTACTCCATGAAGATCCTGCTGGAGAACCTGGCCCGACGCGAGGACGGCAGCGACGTCAGCGCCGACTCCATCAAGGCCGTGGCCACCTGGGATCCCAAGGCCGAGCCGAGCACCGAAATCGCCTTCATGCCGGCACGCGTGGTGCTGCAGGACTTCACCGGCGTGCCCTGCGTGGTGGACCTTGCCGCCATGCGCGACGCCATGAAGTCGCTGGGCGGCGACCCCAACAAGATCAACCCGCTGTCGCCGGTGGAGCTGGTCATCGACCACTCGGTGCAGGTCGACGTGTTCGGCAGCGCCGATGCGCTGGCCATGAACACCAGGATCGAATTCGAGCGCAACCAGGAACGCTACAGCTTTCTGCACTGGGGCCAGAAGGCCTTCACCGACTTCAAGGTGGTGCCGCCGTCCACCGGCATCGTGCACCAGGTGAACCTTGAATACCTGGGCCGCGTGGTGATGGGCAACGAGGTCGATGGCGAACTGTGGGCCTACCCGGACACCCTGTTCGGCACCGACTCGCACACCACCATGATCAACGGCCTGGGCGTGCTGGGCTGGGGCGTGGGCGGCATCGAGGCCGAGGCCGCCATGCTGGGCCAGCCGTCCTCGATGCTGATTCCGCAGGTCGTCGGTTTCAAGCTGAAGGGCAAGCTGCCCGAAGGCGCCACCGCCACCGACCTGGTGCTGACCGTGACCCAGATGCTGCGCAAGCATGGCGTGGTCGGCAAGTTCGTCGAATTCTTCGGCCCCGGCCTGGCGCATCTGGCCCTGGCCGACCGTGCCACCATCGGCAACATGGCCCCCGAGTATGGCGCCACCTGCGGCATCTTCCCGGTCGACGCCGAGGCGCTGAAGTACCTGCGCCTGTCCGGCCGCAGCGACGAGCAGGTCGCGCTGGTCGAGGCCTATGCCAAGGCGCAGGGCCTGTGGCACGACGAGACCACGCCGGAAGCCGAGTACAGCGCCGTGCTGGAACTGGACCTGGCCGACGTCAAACCGTCCATGGCCGGCCCCAAGCGCCCGCAGGACCGCGTGCTGCTGACGGACGTGAAGTCCAACGCGAAGGAGGTCATCAAGAACCTCACCGCCCATCGCGCCAAGGAAAGCCAGGACACCGCCGAGTTCGCCAACGAGGGCGGCGCCACGGCCATCGGCAACGCCGCCAACACCGTCCTCAACGGCGCGGTCCGCGTGGAAATGAACGGCCAGGACTTCAAGCTGCGCGACGGCAGCGTGGTGATCGCCGCCATCACTTCGTGCACCAACACCTCCAACCCCGCCGTGATGCTGGCCGCCGGCCTGGTGGCCCGCAAGGCGCGCGAGAAGGGGCTGAAGGCCAAGCCGTGGGTGAAGACCTCGCTGGCGCCCGGCTCCAAGGTGGTCACCGACTACCTCGAAAAGAGCGGCCTGATGAAGGACCTGGACGACATGGGCTTCTGGCTGGTCGGCTACGGCTGCACCACCTGCATCGGCAACTCCGGCCCGCTGCCCGAGGAAATCAGCGCCGGCATCGCCGACGGCGACCTGTGCGTGGCTTCGGTGCTCTCGGGCAACCGCAACTTCGAGGGCCGCGTGCACCAGGAAGTGAAGATGAACTACCTGGCCTCGCCGCCGCTGGTGGTCGCCTACGCCATCGCCGGTTCCCTGGACGTGGACCTGACCAGCGAGCCGCTGGGCCAGGACGCCGACGGCAACGACGTCTTCCTGAAGGACATCTGGCCGACCAACAAGGAAATCGGCGACCTGATCGCCAGCACCGTCAGCGCCGACATGTTCAAGAACAACTACGCCGACGTGTTCAAGGGCGACGAACGCTGGAACGCCATCCAGTCGCCGGACAGCGACCTGTACGCGTGGGATGAAAAATCCACCTACATCAAGAATCCGCCCTACTTCGACGGCATGACCATGGACGTGCCTCCGGCCGACGACGTTGCCGGCGCGCACTGCCTGGCGCTGCTTGGTGATTCGGTCACCACCGACCACATCTCGCCGGCCGGCGCCATCAAGAAGGACTCGCCCGCGGGCCGCTTCCTGATCGAGCGCGGCGTCAAGCCCGCCAACTTCAACAGCTACGGCT
>CAZMXV010000240.1:0-2477 GCA_964570295.1 uncultured Rhodanobacteraceae bacterium | reverse complement strand
CACTGCCTTCACACGGCAGGTGTCACAAGTTCGACCCTTGTACCGCCCACCATATATATCAACGACTTACGCCACCCTTGCGGTGGCGTTTTCGTATCCATTGCCTACAGATTGCCTAAACTGGGTCAAATGGTCGGGGTCTTGTGGACGGCCAAACTTATTTGCGCATGCGCGTACACGCGCGATGTCGGCGGCGAATCAGCTTGGGTTCCGCGTCGGCAGGTTGCGGGTGACCTTGTTCTTGCCTTCGGCAGTCCTTGGGCCGGTACTCATGCCGCCGTGCCACTTGCAGCGGCGCTTACCCGGCACGCTCATGGCCTCGCACGGTTTGCCGTCACGGCGACGGCGAGCACCACAAGGAACCCGTTTACGTGATTGGCGGGCTTTGCAACGAGCAAGGTAGGCAGGTGCCCATGCTGGCAGGGGCGGTTCATAGTGATGTTTCGTCATCGTGCGGCCCAAAGTTGTTCGCGTGCGCGCGAAATGCGCGGGTAATTCCGGAAGAGTGACCATCGCACTTGATCGCACTTTGCGATGGTTCGACTTCCAGATCGGATTTGTTTATTCCGGAAGGCTGCCCGCTGCTGTCAGTACAAGGTCATCAATCACGCTTGAATAGTCGCCCCCGGCAAACGGGCCGGTACGCGCCATGATAGCCGCCATGGCGTCCTTGCTCGGGTAGTAGTCGATACGGGCAAGCGCGTGCCGGCGCTGGCGTTGCTGTTCCAGCTTGCGCGCGCGTTTCCATGCCTCCCAGTCGGCCATGTCGTCAGAGGTGATAACAGGTTGTCCAGGTTGCCATGTCATGGCTGGTTTCCTCTAGGTAGGTACTGACCGCAACAGTGCCGCTGCATCGGGTAGTGGTGGCCGTGACCGTCCATGCACTCACCCATGCCGGCCTTGGGGTTGATGGTGTCCGGGCTGTAGTGCTGACAGGTGGTGCAGGTAATCGGTGGCCGTGGGATTGCCTTCAGCGCCTTGCGCACGTGACACCATGGGCAGCCCAGTGCGCGCGGCCAGCCATCCACCATGGGCAGTACGGCGGCCACTTCGTGATGCGACCAGACAGGCCCGCAGTGAATGCACAGGATCGGGGCGGTTTCGCCTGTAGGGATTCGCCCGTCCATCCTGTCGGCGGTGTCCTGCATCGCTGTCAGATACGCGCGTAACGTGGCGTCGGGCAATCCCGCGCAAGCATCCACGTCAGCCTCAGGCAGTCCATGCACCAGCCCGGCATCCATGCCTTCGGCTTTGGCCAAGGCCAGCAGGTGACCACGGGTGCCGGACAGGGAGGTCAGCAGGTCGGCCTTGCGGTTCGTCAGCAACGCGCGAAGCTCAGTAGTCATCGTGCCCGGCTCAGCTTCCACATGCAGGCGGTCGCCATCCACGGATAGGCGAATGCCGGTATCAGCGCATCGCTGAATCAGGGCGGCAGCGTTCATAGGTCGAAGGCCTCCATGTCGCTGTCGGTGCCGGCCAGTTGCGCCACTTTTCCCCCAGTCGCGCCATTCGCGCCACTCTCAGAATGTGGCGTAACTGGCGCGACTGTGGCGCGGCTGGGTTTCAATGACCACTTGGCGGGCTGCCCGAATCCGCCACGTTCCGACACGACGCCAGCCCGTTTCATAGCGCGCTGAACGGTTCGCCATGCAAACCCGTTGTCATCGGCCTGTCGCTTTACGTCTTTTGTCGGCATCGGGCCATCGGCCAGCAGATCACGCAAGAATGATGCGGCATCCTGCCCTTCATCATCGGCGTCAGGATCGGCCAACAGGTCGCGCGCTGTGCCTTCGATGGCTTCGCCCCACACGATCCGGCTTGCCGTCAGGCCGGGATAGGCTGGCAGATCGATTTGCTCGAAGGTGTAGCCGAAACCGCCACCATCGGGGCCGATATTGCTTTTTGCCCGCGCCAACGTCATGCGTTGCGATTCGCCTTCCTCGGCTTTTTGCTTGCAGGTGCCATACACCAGCCGTGCCAGTGCCCCAAAAGCCAGACTGCCGGTGACGCGCTCCAAGGGGTCACGCCCGCTGGTGCCTTTGGTGAAGTGCGTGATGCCGATCAGTGCCGCACCCAGTCGCCCGGCAAGATCAACCAGCGGGGCAAGCCCTCGGCGTACCTCGGCATTTTTGTGGCTGTCGGCAGACACGGCAGACACCAGCGGATCAACTACGATCAATGCCACGCCATTCAGCCGTGCCGCCGTGGCGGCCAGTGCCGGAACATCGCGCGCAGGATCAAAGGGGAAGGTGTCGGGGCCTTCCCGCACGTCACCCACAAAGTGAACGCGCGCAAGGTCGGCTCCTGCCGCCGTCAGTCGTGGGACAAGTGTGTCCTTGGGGTCATCCTCGCCGCTCCATACCAGCACATGACCCGTGTCCGGTTTCCAGCCGGACGGGAACGGCTGCCCCGCAGATACACACGCGGCCCATTGCATGGCAATGGTGGTCTTGCCTGTGCCGGGCGATCCGGCCAAT
>CAZMXV010000239.1:0-2488 GCA_964570295.1 uncultured Rhodanobacteraceae bacterium | reverse complement strand
TGGCCGATGCCGACGTGCTGGTGCTGACCGACGTCTACCCGGCCGGCGAGGCACCCATCGCCGGGGCCGACGGCCACGCCCTGGCCCGTGCCGTGCGTGCGCGCGGGAAAGTCGATCCGGTGCTGGTCGAGCACCCGCGCGATTTCGAGACCGCCCTGCCCAATCTGCTGCGCGACGGCGACCTGCTGCTGCTGCTGGGCGCCGGCGACATCGGCACCGAGGCCGCGCGTTTGGCCGAGCGTGGCCATTTGCGAGGGGAGGGGAAGGCATGAGCTTGCATGCATGCCCGCAGAGCAAATTCGGCCGGGACCGGGGACCGGGGACCGGGGGCCGGTCTTGTCCCACCGCTTCGGAACATGACTTTGTCGAGGACGCAGGGGCGAGGGGCATCCCCGCCATGCAAAGCGATTTGTCTGCGGCCTCCCCCGGTCCCCGGTCCCCGGTCCCCGGTCCCGGCCACACCAACCATCCGACGCCTGCCAACGTGCCATCAACCAGCAAAAATCGCGCCTCCACCCCCTCCGCTTTCGGTCGCGTCGCCGTGGTCATGGGCGGCAGTTCCGCCGAGCGCGAGGTCTCGCTCGATTCCGGCCGCAACGTACTGGAGGCGCTGAAGGAGCGCGGCGTGGACGCGCATGCCATCGACGGCATTCCGGCCCTGCTGGACGCGCTGCGCGCGGGCCATTTCGCGCGCGTGTTCAACATCCTGCACGGCCAGCACGGTGGTGGCGAGGACGGGGTACTGCAGGGGGCGCTGGAATCGCTGCATGTGCCCTATACCGGCTCCGGCGTGCTGGGTTCGGCACTGTCGATGGACAAGGTGCGCGCCAAGCGCGTGTGGCAGTCGATGGGCCTGCCCACGCCGGCCTTCGTGGCGCTGCCACGCGGCGGTGACGTGCATGCCGCGGCGCGCGAGCTGGGCCTGCCGGTCATCGTCAAGCCGGCCTGCGAGGGCTCCAGCGTCGGCGTGACGCGGGTGTTCGAGGAGAGCGACCTGGGGCAGGCGCAGGCGCTGGCCGAACGCTACCCCGGTGACCTTCTGGTCGAGCGCCTGATCGAGGGCGAGGAACTGACCGTGGGCATCCTCGGTGACGAGGTGCTGCCGTCCATCCACATCGTGCCTGCGGGCGAATACTACGACTACGAGGCCAAATACCAGGCCGAGGACACGCGCTACATCTGTCCCGGACTGGATGGCGCCTCCGAGGCCACCCTGCGCGAACTGGCGTACCTGGCCTTCGGGGCGCTGGGCTGCAGCGGCTGGGGGCGCGTCGACGTGATGCGCGACCGCGAGGGCCGCAACTGGCTGCTGGAAGTGAACACCGCTCCCGGCATGACCTCGCACTCGCTGGTGCCCAAGGCCGCGGCCGAGGCCGGTATCGGCTACGCCGAGCTGTGCTGGCGCATCCTGGAAACCAGTTTTGACGGGGGCCGGGAAGGCACCGCTGTGGCGGCGGGAGGTGACGCGTGAGCGGACGTGTTCCCGTACGCCTGATCGGCTGGCTGGTGGCGCTGGCGCTGCTGGCGCTGCCGGTGGTGGGCCTGCTGCAGGGCTGGTTCGCATCCGAGAGCTGGCCTATCCGCACGCTGACCGTGGAAGCCGACTACGACCATGTCAGTGCCGACGCGATCCGCGCCGCCGTGGTGCCGCACATCCGCAAAGGCTTTTTCGCCACCCGGCTCGACAACGTCCGCGAATCGCTGGACGCCTTGCCGTGGGTGAGCTCGGCGTCGGCGCGCAAGCGCTGGCCGGACACCCTGCTGATCACGGTCCGCGAGCGCCACCCGTTCGCGCACTGGAACGCGGATGAACTGATCGACCGCCACGGCCGGCGTTTCCGCGTGCCCGCCGCCGCCGCGGTGAAGGGTCTGCCGCACCTGAGCGGCCCGAAAGGGCACATGCAGGAGGTGGTGCGGTTCTACACGCATGTCCGCGACCGCCTCGGCAAGGTGGGGCTGGGGGTGGTGGGCGCGCACCTGGACAATCGCGGCGGCTGGCGCCTGGACCTGGCCGGCGGCGCACACCTGGTCATCGGCCGCGAGCAGCCGGACCAGCGCCTGGCCCGTTTCATCAGCGTGTATCCCGAACTGGCCGGGACCCACGAAGAACCCTTTCTCTATGCCGACCTTCGCTACACCAACGGTTTCGCGGTGCGCTGGCCCGAACCGGCCACGGCGGCCAGTGCCCCCGCAGGAGCTTCACGCACATGAATCGCAAGAATGAAAAACAGCTGGTCGTCGGCCTGGACATCGGTACCTCCAAGGTGGTCGCCATCGTGGGCGAGTACGCCGACGGCGAACCGGTCGAGGTGATCGGCGTGGGCTCGCACGTTTCGCGCGGGCTGAAGCGCGGCTCGGTGGTGGACATCGAGTCGACCGTGCATTCCATCCAGCGGGCGGTGGAGGAGGCCGAGCTGATGGCCGGCTGCGATATCCGCTCGGTGTACGCCTCGGTCTCGGGCAGTCACCTGGAAACCAAGAACTCGCA
>CAZMXV010000238.1:0-2512 GCA_964570295.1 uncultured Rhodanobacteraceae bacterium | reverse complement strand
CACACCCTCTGCATCGGCGACGGCGTCGATGATGGACAGCTGCGACCAGACCGCCCGGAACGACGCTTCGTCGGTCAGCGTATAGATGGTCTTGGGAGTATCGGACATGGAAGTCTCATCGCGTACGCGGGAAAGACGCCCGTTGTTGCGGCTTTGGGAGCTGACGCCAAGCATGCGTGGACATGAAGGCATGGCCATCGGGACTGTCGCAGGTTTTGAGACCCGCACATGTCATAACACGCTCGCAGGCCCGTTTGCCACCGTGCGAATGGTGACGTAGGCTTTATGTTACAGGGGGGATTTGCATGGACAAGCAAGCCAATCCAGCACATACCGGGACGATACGAGACGGCTTCCGGGTACAGCGTCGTTTTCTCCAGACGCTGACTGCCGTCACTGGCAGCCTGTTGACTATGGCCACCCTGCCGAGGGCTTTTAGTACTCATGCGGCAAAATCATCGCATCTGCAGGACAGCTGCACCGCCGACAGCCATTATTGCGATTGCCATAAGTTCCTGAAGCGCTTGTGCTCCAGCGATTGCCTGAGCCTGAGCCAGCGCCGGCAACCGAACACACCCCGTGACACACGCGCTATCGAAGTTTTTTGGCGCAAGCAAAAGCCCGGCCAACCACCTCAGCTGGAGGACACCACGACTGCCTCCCTGGCCGACCGCGGCTGCACCCTTCACGCCTGCACTCTCGCCACCGACGCCCCGGAAAACGCATGGGAGCCGGTGCGACTGCGCGTGTGGACCACCACGACACTTAGAAGGAACCAGCATGGAATTTGACGCCTTCTTCCGCAAGGCCTTCGGCAAGGCCGACGACCCATCATTCGCCCCTTTTGACTATCAGCGTCAATTAGCAGGTACAAGTTTTGGTGCGGACAAAGACCAGACATGGCCCGACTTGCTCGATGTGCCTACGGGCATGGGCAAAACGGCGGCCATGACCTTGCCATGGCTATGGAAACGCGGCTGGCGCGATACGACGCGCAGCGAAACACCTGACACCGGCACTCCGCGCCGCCTGATCTGGTGTTTGCCCATGCGCGTGCTGGTGGAGCAAACCGAGGAGAACATCCGGCAGTGGCTGAGCAACCTTGGCATTCTCGGCAATGCCGGCGAGGACAAAGTTTCAGTACATGTGTTGATGGGCGGCGCGGACGACCTGAAAAGCTGGGCCGAATACCCCGAGGAGGACATGATCCTCATTGGCACGCAGGACATGCTGCTCTCCCGTGCCCTGATGCGCGGCTACGGCATGAGCCGGTATCAATGGCCCGTCCACTTCGCCTTGTTGCATAACGACTGCTTGTGGGCATTGGATGAAATACAGCTGATGGGCGCGGGGCTGGCCACTTCGGCCCAACTGGAAGCCTTCCGACGCAACTTCCCGCTAGCCAAAAACAGTCGCACAGTGTGGATTTCCGCCACCTTGCGACGTGACTGGCTCAATACGGTGGACATGCGTCCCCACCTCGACGCCTTGGTTGCACACACCATCAACGAAACCGATCACCAGCAGGCAGGCGACCGGCTGAAAGCTGTCAAGGCACTGCAAAAGGCGCCGGTTTGCCTCACCAGGGACAACGGCAAGCAGAAGGCCAAAGCCTATCTCGAAGAACTGGCCGGGCATGTGCTCGAACTGCATGATGCGCAGTCACAGACCCTGGTGATCGTGAATCGCGTCGAGCGTGCGCAGGAGCTGTTTCGTTTGTTGCGCAAACACGAACAACGTGCGGACAAACCTGATCTGCTGATTCATGCACGTTTCCGCGCCCAAGAACGCCGCGAGCAAGCCCGCCAATTGCGGCAAAAGGGCGTCACCGATCGCATCGTCATCGCCACCCAGGCCATCGAGGCCGGGGTGGACATTTCCTCGCGAACGCTCATCACCGAGCTCGCCCCGTGGGCCTCCATGGTGCAACGTTTCGGACGCTGCAACCGCTATGGCGAATACAACACCGTAGGCGCACGGATCCACTGGATCAACATCGAAAACGACGCCGACCCGCTTCCCTACACCGTCGAAGCATTGGCCGCCTCGCGCGACAAACTCACCGACCTTGCAAGCGCCAGCCCACGGGATCTTCCCGCCGTCGACCAGGCACGCCCACTCACGACCGTATTGCGGCGCAAGGACCTGCTTGAACTGTTCAATACCGATCCGGACCTGTCCGGCTTCGACGTGGATGTCTCCGACTATATCCGCGACAGCGATACGCCCGGCGTACAGGTCTTCTGGCGCGACTTCAAGGACGACCCCAACACCTCCGCCGAGGGTGACAAGCCTGAAGGCAAGCCCGCACGCGAAGAACTGTGTCCGGTTTCCATGGGCCAAATCACGGCCTTCACTAAACGCAAAGGCACCGAAGCGTGGTCCTGGGACACTCTGGGTGACAGCAAGCACAGCGGGCAATGGGTCAAACTCCCCCGTAATCCGCGCCCGGGTATGACATGGCTGTTGCGTGCCTCCGATGGCGGCTACGACGGCGCCGTGGGGTTCGAGG
>CAZMXV010000237.1:0-2567 GCA_964570295.1 uncultured Rhodanobacteraceae bacterium | reverse complement strand
CGCCCGGACCGCTCCCCTTTTTCCGTACGCATGCGCTCGTGCATCTGCCCGTGCAGACGGTCGAGCTCGCCGCCAAGAACACGCAGGCAATCCGGCATTGCAGACGTGGTCACCCTGTTTGTCCTGTTCATGCCATTTTCCATCCAACCCTGGCATGGTGCGGTCTCATTTCCGGCGACAGCAAACAGGGCCCCACGGCACGAGGACGCTGCATAGCTGCCTCGGCAGCCCGGAAAATATCCCCGTCGGACTGCAGCACGCGACCCATACCCCGGGTGCGAAAAGGCAGACGCCAGAGAGACATTTTCATGAAGACATGATGGTGCCCGGGGCGGGAATCGAACCCGCACGACCTCTCGGCCTGCGGATTTTAAGTCCGCTGCGTCTACCAGTTCCGCCACCCGGGCGAGGAATGAGCGAGGGCGCAAAGCTTACCAAAAGCGGCCATGCCCCCGCACCACCGGCATGTGTCCGCGCCGTCGCGACTGGCGCCTTCGGCCCGGGAAGCGAGGCCGCGCGTCAGCGGCCGGGCGGCCGAAAACCGGCGAATGCCGACTGGAAGGCCTCGTAGGCTGCCTTGGCTTCATCACTGTCGGCCGGGGGCGTGTGGATCTCCAGCGTCACCAGGTGGTCGCCGGGATGCTTGCCCGGCATGCCGCGTCCCTTGAGGCGCAGCTTGCGTCCCGATTGCGAGCCCGGCGGCACGCGCAGTTGCACGGTACCGCCGAGGGTCGGCACGTCCACCGTGGCACCCTGCGCGGCTTCCCATGGCGCGATGGCAAGCGTGGAAAGCACGTGGTGTTCGTCGAGCCGGAAACGCGGATCCGGACGGATGCCGATTTCCAGCAGCAGGTCGCCGGCCTTGCCCGCGCCCATGCCCGGCCGGCCCTGGCCGCCCAGGCGGATCACCTGGCCGGGCAGGATGCCGGCGGGAATCCTCACTTCCAGCACCTTTTCGCCCCCGGCGCCGTCGTTGAGGCTGACGCGGGTCTTGCCGCCCTCATAGGCCGTGGCCAGATCCACGTCGATGCGCGCCTTGACGTCGCCGCCACGCTGGGCATGCGGACGAGCGCCCCCGCGCGCGGCCGCGGCCTGGCCGAACAGGCTCTCGAAGAAGTCACTGAAATCGGCACCGCCAAAGCCGGCGCCGTCGCCAAAGTGGAAACCCTGCGCACCACCCGCCCCGCCCCAGCCCGGCGGCGGACGAAACTGGTCGCCGGCACGGTAGCCGCCGGCGCGCAGCTGATCATAGGCGCGGCGCTTTTCCGGATCCTTGAGCGCTTCGTGGGCTTCGTTGACGGCCTTGAACTTTTCCTCGGCGTCGGCATCCTTGTTCTTGTCCGGGTGGTACTTGCGTGCCAGTTTGCGGTAGGCCGCCTTGATGTCGGCATCGCTGGCATCGGGCTTGACACCCAGGATCTCGTAGTAGTCCTTGAATTGCATGCACTCTCCACAAGAGTTCGACGGTGCGGAAAACGGGCTTGATCTCCAGAAGATAAGACCTGTTGCCCCGTATTCAAGCATGGCACGGCCGGTGGCACGGGGGTTATGATCGGGACATTCCGCACAGGCACCAGAACCATGGCGATCAAGGTCGGCGACCGCATTCCCGCAGGCATGGTGAACATGCTCAACGACGGCATCGAGCCGGTATCCACCCAGCAATTCTTCGCCGAACGCAAGGTACTGCTGTTCGCGGTACCGGGAGCCTTCACCCCGACATGCTCCCACCACCACCTGCCGGGCTATGTGGCGCGCCTGGAGGATTTCGACCAACGCGGCATCAAGGTCGCCTGCATGGCCGTCAATGACGTGTTCGTGATGCAGGCCTGGGCCGAATCGCAGCGGGTCCCGAACGCCCTGGCCATGCTTTCGGACGGCAACGGCACGTTCACCCGCGCCCTGGGCATGGACATGGACGGCAGCGGCTTCGGCATGGGGCGTCGCGCGAAACGCTTCGCGCTGTACGCCGAGGACGGCGTGGTGAAGATCCTCAACGTGGAAGCCCCCGGCGAATACCGGGTGTCCAGCGCCGAAGCCATGCTTCAGGCGCTGGACGAATCCGGCGTGGAGGCGGGCTGAGGCGGAATCACGCCATCGCGGCCACGGGCCGCGAACCGGATCGGTGGATCAGTCGCCTTCGTCTGCGGGGCCATCACCCCCGGTGGCGCTGTCGGCCTCGGCACCCTCGGCTTCTTCGGCGTCGAGGCGCACCACGCCGACCAGCTTTTCGGTCTCCGCCAGTCGGATCAGGGTGACGCCCTGGGTATTGCGGCCCAGCCGCGAGACTTCGGCCACACGCGTGCGGACCAGAGTGCCCTGATCGGAGATGAGCATCAACTCGTCCTCCTCGGCCACGCGGCGCGCGGCGACCAGCTCACCGTTGCGCTCGGAGCACTTGATGCCGATCACGCCCTGCGTGCCGCGGCCCTTCTTCGGAAATTCGGACACGGCGGTACGCTTGCCGTAGCCGCGCTCGGTGGCCAGCAGCACGTCGCGGTCGTCGGTCTCGTCGTTGACCACGATCAGCGACACCACGCCCTCGCCTTCGGCCAGCTTCATGCCGC
>CAZMXV010000236.1:0-2652 GCA_964570295.1 uncultured Rhodanobacteraceae bacterium | reverse complement strand
TCTACGTCGACCGCCTGGCCGAAGGCATCGCCACCATCGCCGCCTCGGTGTACCCCAAGCCGGTCATCGTGCGCATGAGCGATTTCAAGTCCAACGAATACGCCAACCTGCTCGGCGGCAGCCAGTACGAGCCGCACGAGGAAAACCCCATGCTCGGCTTCCGCGGCGCCAGCCGCTACGTCGACGACAACTTCAAGGACGCCTTCGGCCTGGAATGCCGGGCCATCAAGAAAGTGCGCGAACAGATGGGCCTGACCAACGTCGAAGTCATGATCCCCTTCATCCGCACCCTCGAGGAAGGCCGCGGGGTCATCGACGTACTCGCCGCCAACGGCCTCAAGCAAGGCGAAAACGACCTCAAGGTCATCATGATGTGCGAGGTCCCCTCCAACGCCCTGCTGGCCGACGAATTCCTCGACATCTTCGACGGCTTCTCCATCGGCTCCAACGACCTCACCCAGCTCACCCTGGGCCTGGACCGCGACTCCTCGATCGTCGCCAAGAGCTTCGACGAGCGCAATCCGGCGGTCAAGAAACTGCTGGCCATGGCCATCAAGACCGCCCGCGCCAAAGGCAAATACGTCGGCATCTGCGGCCAGGGCCCGTCGGACCATGCGGATCTCGCCGAGTGGCTGATGGAACAAGGCATCGAATCGGTGTCCCTCAACCCCGACACCGTCATCGACACCTGGCTGCGCCTGGCCAAGAAAAAAGCCGCCTGATCCAGTAGCGGTGACACATGAAAAAGGCGGGCCCCAGGGCCCGCCTTTTTCATGTTGCAGGAGCATCCCATGGCCGCAGTCATCCCGCCGATAGCCCGTGACCCTGCGCCCCTGACCCATCCGCTGGGCACGCATCGGGTCTCAGCAGCACCTCCCTGGGCGCTTGCGCACAGCGAATCCGGTCTTCATCATCGAGAAGGCAAGACAGGCGGTTGTTGCCGCGCGGAACAACATGCTGGAGATATGCGGAAGGTCCAGACGAGATTGGCGCGCCATGACATCATGATGATCGCGCTGCCATCTGCCCCACCTGAAACAGAGAACACCGGGGCCCGCATCAGGCGCCGCCCCGCAAGCACACCCGCGAAGTAAGCCCGATCGACTCCAGGTCCCGTCTCTGGTTCCTTCCATGCACTCAAGGAAATGATTCCAATCCATGCCTGAGAACCTTCGCTTGCCTGCCTTTATTCGGATATCCACTACCACGGCTGGCCTCATACTGCTTTTCGCCCTTCTTGCAACCATCGTGGTTGCACCCATGAATGGTGAAGACTACGGGCTGTCACTGGCCCTGCCGCATGCATCCTTGCCCGTCCATCTGGAAAAGGTGGGAAGTTTCCTCTGGTTCCATGCAATGGACTGGAATGCCCGTTTGGGTGAAATGCTGGCCATCATTGAGTTGGCCATGCCTCATGCCGCCTATGCCAGCATCCAGGGAATGGCCGCCATGGCCTTTATCTTGCTTATCTCCCTATTGGCCCGGGGTCAACATAAAGAATACGGCGCCACCGGCTACATCTGTGTATTGGCACTGGCCATCACGTATCTTGCATGGCCGCGACTCGAGATATTTTTCTGGGCCACTGTCGGCGCCGGTTATTTGCAACCGCTGGTCGCAGCCTTGTGGCTGATATGGCTGCTTGCCGACCCGCAGCGCCGAGACCGCATCCAACATTCACCACTGCGCTCTGCCGGCATGGGCATGCTGGCACTTGCTGTGGGTTTCTCATTCGAAAATGTAGGGCCGGCGTTGGTGCTCTATATGCTGGCTGCTGCCTGGATGGCGAATCGCGCAAACCAACCCGGATGGCAGCTGACACTGGCCATTGCCTTTTTCATCGGCATTGGCTGGCTGGGGCTGATGCTGACTCCCTCCACACACCATCGCATGGTGTTTTATCAACAGGCGTTGCACGTCCCGCCCTGGTCATGGCACCGTATCGTGCATCGCATGGCCAATGTAGTTGGCGTTTTCCTGTCCGTGGCATGGCCGCTCGTGCTGCTTACCGCAATCGGCCTGCTCGGGATATGGCGGCACAAGGAGGATCGACAGGATCATGGTGACCTTGTGCTGCTGCTTTTGCCCGCCCTGCTGGTCGTGGGCGGCACGATTCTTGCCCCTTATACTGACCCTCGGGCTTTCGTGCTCCCCTGGTCCATCATGCTGTGCGTCAGCCTGCGCGGGATCATGCTGATTTGCACCCGGACACGCCGTTTCAAAAGCCTTGCTGCGGTGGTCGCCATACTGTCTATTCCCATGGCTTTTTCCATCTACCTGGCCTATGCCGATTTCGCATCGCATGTAACCGATCGCTCGAAAAAAATTCTCGCTGCTGCAGGAACACCTGCCTGCAAACAAGGCATTTACGTGCACCCCATCCAGACCTCGGCATCCACAAGGGTGCTGAACAACAGGGAGGACTGGGTCATGCACGCGCTGGATCAGGTCGGACGGTATTACCGGTGCAAATTGGCAGCCTCTCCAGATGAGCGGACACATGCCACCCATGTGAAATAAAAGCCGGACCATCCATTCTCACAGGAACCACGCATCAAGGAAGGGGTCGGGTTCACATACGCTTATTCGAGTGCCAATCCGGCCCATACCGAAGCCGGTGCCCGCCACATCCGCGCGAGTGCCCGCGGAGTG
>CAZMXV010000235.1:0-2657 GCA_964570295.1 uncultured Rhodanobacteraceae bacterium | reverse complement strand
CACGGCCTCGCGCTTTTTGTGGACGGTCACGAACACGGGGCCGCGCTTGGTCCTTTGGATCAGTTCACGGAAGGATGCCTTGGCCTTCGTGCTGCTGACACTTGCGACCGAAGCGTCGCCGCGACGTGGCTTCCGCCCTGTACGCGGGCTGCGGCTGCGGGCGGGCGGTTGATCGGGCGATGGGGTGTTCTTGCCGGAACCTGCCTTCTTCGATGACTTGCTCGTGTTGCGGATCATGGCGAGATACCAGTGTAGATGGATCAATTATAGATCAATTGTCCAATAAGTACTAAATATACGATTCGTATCTTTTTGTTTGCATGAACGGCGTCTGTCGCCTGTGCCGGTACGTACACCAGGCCACGTCGGGCGGATAAGCCGCCGACTTGCATGCCCGTCGCCAGTGCTCGAGGCGTTGCAGTCCAAGTGGTTCTCTGACCGACTCCGCGTAAGCAACGAAGGTTTGCGGATGCCAGAAATTGCTCACTTTCAGTGAGCAATTTTGGAAATTGATGAACCATTGACTTGTGCCGGGTTTGCGAAATGACTATTTTGATCACCATGAGTGAGCAAAATATAAAAAAGTTAAACCATCTGATGGGCTCTCTGGGAGACACCCGCGTGGTTACCAGCCGCTGGTTGCAGGCTCACGGTTATGGTCGTGGCTTGATAGCGCGTTATGTAGCCAGTGGTTGGCTGGTCTCGCCGGCTCGCGGGGTCTACCAGCGCTCGGGCGGCGTGCTGCGTTGGGAAGGCGTGTTGAACACGTTGCAATTGTCCGAGGCGCTGGCCCTGCATGTCGGCGGTCGGTTCGCTCTCGCGTTGCAGGGGCATGAGCATTTTCTCCGGCTTGGCGGGACGACGACAGTCACGCTCTATGGTGCGGCAAGGGTGCCTGGCTGGGCCCACAAACTGACGCTGCCCGAGCGCTTTGACTATCGTGGGCGCGGCCCCTTCGATCCGGTGCTGCTGGATTTCGCGGCAGCTTCGGATGAGGCCCTGCGGGCTTGCGGTTTGACGCGCATGGCGATGGATACCGGTACCCAACCGTTGGTTCTGGCCATGCCCGAGCGCGCGATGCTGGAATTGTGCGACCAACCGCCTTCCGCCACTCTGATATATGAGGCTGACGCCATCATGCAAGGGCTTGCCACGCTGAGGCCGCGCTTGCTTGGCGGGCTGCTGGTGCAGTGCCGCAGTATCAAGGCCAAGCGCTTGTTTCTTGCGCTGGGGGAGCGTCATCACCATGCCTGGTGGGAACATTTGAATCTCGACGAAATCGATCTGGGCAGTGGCAAGCGCGTGCTGGTGCCTGGCGGGCGCCTGCATCCCCGATTCCAGATAACTCTGCCGGCGGATCTCGATGAGCAATTGGGATAAGCGCTACATCGAACAGGTGAAATTGCTGGTGGACATTTTGCCGGTGCTGGCCGGTGAACCCCGATTTGCGCTCAAGGGGGGCACGGCAATCAATCTGTTCGAGCATGAGTTGCCCCGGCTATCGGTCGACATTGACCTGACCTGGCTTCCCGTTGCTGACTTTGCCAAGGACAGTGCGCTGATTGCCGACAGCCTGGTGGCACTGGGCGAAACACTTCACTCCGGCCCGATGCGCTTGCGCGTGCAAGCCTCGGCGAACCAGGGCGCAGCGGTCAACCGCCTCATTGCCAGCCGCGATCGGGCACGGGTGAAAATCGAGACTTCGCCGGTCATGCGCGGCACCGTGCACCCAACCCGCAGCATGACCGTGCAGCCGGCGGTGGAGGCGACGTTCGGATTCGCGCAGGCGCAGGTGCTGCATTTTGCGGATTTGTATGCCGGGAAACTTGCTGCTGCATTGTCGCGTCAGCATCCTCGTGACCTGTTCGACATGGGGCGGGTGCTTGAGCAGGAGCGATTTGACGCCACGCTTTGGCGAACTTTTCTGATCTACCTGACCTGCAGCCCCAAACCTGCTGCAGACATGCTGGCTCCGGCGCAGCCGCGTGACTTCGCGGGAATTTTTGCCGGTCACTTCGAGGGTATGACAGTGGAACCCACCAGCATCGAGGCTTTGCTCGCGATCCGTGGCCGATTGTTGCGGCGCATGCGGGATTTGCTGGACGAAGCCAGTTGCCGGTTTCTCATGTCGATCGAATTCGAGAAGCCTGACTTCGACCTGATCGGCATGCCGCAGGCGGCAACGTTGCCGGCGGTTCGTCGCAAATTGGATAATCTGGGCAAGCGTTCCAATGCGAAGCGCGCAGCCGATCAGCGCAAGCTTCAAGACGTATTGGAATATCTGCACGGCGCGCACGTGTCACACAGGGGAAAGCCATGAAGGAAGACCATCTCGAATCCGCGTGCATGGACTGGTTGGCGCAGTTGGGCTGGACCTGTCTGCATGGCGACGAGGTGTCGCCGGACGGTGGCCAGTCGGCGCGTGAGCGCTACGCGGACGTGGTGCTGGCAGAACGCCTGCGCGAGGCGGTGCGGCGACTGAATCCGGGCCTGACGGCGGCGGAAATCGACGAGGCCGCGGACAAGCTGTCCGGCTACGGCGCGCAGTCGCTGGTGGACGGCAACAAGGAGGTTTACGACTGGCTGCGCAACGGCGTGCCGGTGCAGCGCATCGAGGCGGACGGCACGCGCGCGGTGTTGCGCGTGCGGGTGATCGA
>CAZMXV010000234.1:0-2666 GCA_964570295.1 uncultured Rhodanobacteraceae bacterium | reverse complement strand
GCATCCATCAATCGGAACATGGTGTTCCTGCGCGCGGCATTGCGGCTGGCGCAAGCCGATGGCTACGTGACAACCGATCAAGCATGGCTACAACCCTTGAAGCCAATCAAGGGTGTTTCAGGTCGGCGTGAACGCTATCTGTCGCGCGAGGAACGGCAAGCACTGATCGAGCATGCCCGCGAGGATGCACAACCCTTCCTGCGCGCACTGGCCGAACTGCCATTGCGTGTGGGTGCCGTCGCGGCCTTGTGCGTGGGTGACTATGACAAGCGCAACAAGCTGCTGACCATCCGCAAGGACAAGGCCGGGGCAGGTCGAACCATTCCGCTGCCGCCTTCCGCCGTCGAGGTAATCAAGGATGCGGCGCGCGGCAAATTGCCCACGGCTCCGCTGTTTTCCCGCTGGGATGGTGAGCCGTGGACAGCGACCACATGGAAGGATGCCGTGCGCAATGCTGCCGAAGCTGCCGACCTGTCGCGCGACGTGGTGGCGTACACGTTGAGGCATTGCGCCATCGCCGACTTGGTGATGGCCGGTGTCGACCTGAATACCGTGGCCACTATCAGCGGCACCAGCCTGCAAATGATTGCCAAGCACTACGGCAAGCTACGGCAGGACGTGGCACGCGACGCACTCGCCGGGCTTGCCTTGTAGGGCAATTCTGTTACGCCACGGCTAGGCCGGCCAGCCGAACGCGGGACACCTTCACCCGTTGCCGTGGCGATCCATCGAAGGGCGCGGGAAAGTGCGCATGCGACCAAGCTTCACGAAAGAACTCAAGCGGCAACTCCGCAATCAGGACGTGACCGCCGAGCAAATCGAGGCGCTGGAAAAGGTGCTGCCACATCTTCGCTCGTTCTCGCAATCGGTTCCCATGCCTGACGTGCGTGAGCGGTTGCAGAATGTTGCCGATGCCGCCCATGCCCTGGCCATCGCCATCAAGCGATTGGACCACGGCACCGACCCCGCCGACAGTGCAGCGGCATGGCGACTGGATGAAGCACATAGCGACCAGTTGGCAACAGACCATCTTGCCGATCCGCTCCAAGCCCATTACCCAGACAACCCAGACCCGCAAGCTTTGCGCGTCGAAGTCGAGCGCTTGGAAGGCATCGCCGATGCTGCAATCAAGCCATTGCGGCAGACACGTGGAAAAAAGGGGAGTCTGTTGCCGGTTTCGTGGATTGATGATGCACTGCTGCAAGGCTGGAACCAGACCCACACGGCACACCTTTCTGATGATGATCTGCGAAGCGGGAACTATCCGCCAATCCCCGACTACCCATTCGCACCGCGCAACAGTGGAGCATTCCAAGAAATTGTGAGCATCTGCTATCAGGCCGCTGGATACCCGACCAGCGATATAGACCGCGCCATCAAAAACTACTTGCGCAGTGAACGCAAACGCTGGGCATGGATGGATGAAAATCTGATTGATGAAGGGGACAACAGCCTCTGAAATTGAGGGCACCTGTTGTCCTGAATACGGCAAGCATGAAATCCACTATCGGAAGGGCAAACCCCACTAACCCGATAGAGGATTCAACATGCTTCAAATCATCCGCCGCCCTGAAATCCTGCGTGGCATGGGCCTGAGTGATTCCGCCCTTGACCGTGCCATTGTCGATGGCTTCATCCCGCCGCCCGTCAAGTTGTCACCCGATCCCATGCGCCGGGCTGTCGGCTGGCCTAACTATGAAGTCGATGAACTCATAGCCGCGCGTATCGCCGGGCTTGATCCCGATGAAACGCGCGCGCTGGTTGCCAAGCTGATCGAGCGCCGCACCCAAGCGCGGGAGGTGGCGTGATGCCTATCAGAAACAGCGCCGCCCCAACGCGGCAACGTCGAGGCGGCAAGGTACTGCACTTCATTCAGTGGTCATTTTACCGCCTGCCCATCATCCTGCAATACGCGGGCATTGTGGCCGGCACGCTCGCCATGGTGGGCGCTGTCATGCTGTTTTTCTGTCTGGTACTGGGTGTGCCGGGAGGTGGGCAATGAATGCCCCCTTGCTGCTATCCCGCCTTGATCGTGTACGCAAGTATGGCAACGGCTGGCGCGCGGACTGCCCGAACGGCCACACCAAGGCGCGCGGCTCATTGTCCATCATGGAAGCCGATGATGGGCGCATCCTGCTGCATTGTTTTGCCTGCAACGACACACGCGGCATTCTGGTCGCGCTGGGGTTGGAGCTGGCCGACCTGTACCCGGAACGCATCAAAGACCCGTCACCGGAAGGTCGGAAGGCTGCCCGCGAAGCGTTCAAACGTCACTCATGGACGGCTGCCTTGGGTGTGCTGGCGCGTGAGGCCATCGTGGTGGAAATTGCGGCCCATGACATGGTCAGCGGTATCACGCTTCCCGATGCTGACCATGCCCGCCTGTTGACGGCCTGCGAACGTATTCATACCGCGCGCGGGGTGCTGACATGAGCGTCGAAAGCTACTCCGCCGGTATCGAGGAACGCGCCGAGCGTGACCTAGCTGCACTAAAACGGGCTGCCTCCAACATGCCGACCCGCGCCGAAACCGTCGCCGACGTGCATGCACTGGCACTACGTGATGAACCTGCTTCAATCATTCCGTATGTGAACTTGATACAGGCCAGCGATATCACCCCCGAGGCTATCAATTGGCTTTGGCCGGGTTGGCTGGCACGCGGCAAG
>CAZMXV010000233.1:0-2672 GCA_964570295.1 uncultured Rhodanobacteraceae bacterium | reverse complement strand
ATGTGCTCTGCAAGCTCAAGCATACGCGCTTCGACGGCAGGCGACATCTCATCCGAATTGGTGCTCGACCCTTCAAACGACGAACCTTTGATCAGCACGTGTGTATGGCCGATGAGAAAGTGCAACTGGTGATCAACGCCAATTCCTGACGGATCACTGTAATAGTTGATCATAACGCCATGGTGTATATTTTCTTTTTTTACGCCAATCAAAACCGACTTGGACTGATTCTCAAACAAAAAATTTCGAGAAATATCGTTCTTTATGTCATCCACACGCCTGGAGAATGCCTCTATCGTTGTATGCTGCTCCGGAACCTGGACCTCAAGTGTCTTAAAATTCTCGTCAGTGCCGTAATAAAGTGTCAGACTGGGATTCATCCAATGAAAATTCTTAGGCAACTCCGCTAAATAGCGACCGATACATTGGGTTTCCATGGATGCAGTCAGTTGACTCATAACCTGTTTTTCCTGTTCCGTGGGGCCATGATGGCAGCCCGCCACAAGGATGATCGCCAGCGCAACAA
Source organism: uncultured Rhodanobacteraceae bacterium (assembly GCA_964570295.1). Taxonomy (GTDB): domain Bacteria; phylum Pseudomonadota; class Gammaproteobacteria; order Xanthomonadales; family Rhodanobacteraceae; genus Oleiagrimonas. The sequence goes on along the minus strand of CAZMXV010000233.1, from coordinate 2,146 downwards.
GCACAATGCATGCAAGATGTTTCAAGCCGGCACCTTGGCTTCAGCTGCAATCTTGACGATGCCATAGAGGCTGACAATTTGGGCTGTCGGATTGCGATAAGCACCTTCGTGAGCAAAACCTGTTAATCCAAACTGCTGCTTGATAGCACTGCCGCCCACTTGTTTGGGTGCGGACCCGGACATGATCGGCACTGTGCCATCACCGCCGCTGTCCTGCTTGCCGCACTGAATATCCCAATAGCTTGTCTCGTAGCTGGTCGGCATGCCATATGCGCCATATGCAGATATTTGCACATGCTTGCCACCAACGTGAATGGGATTGTTGCCATTGGCCCGAACTTGATCGAAAGACATCTCGGGCACCTGATCAAGTTCAGGACGACTGCCCTGGTGTGGTGCCATAGCCCCCTTAGCCACCCTCCAATGGATGCCGGCAAAACTTTTCTGTGACGAATCATTGCCATAAAACACGTATGTCACTGGATGAAACGCGTCCTTATTTTTATCTTTAATGGAGTTGGTAAATCGCTTTGCCTTGGTTATATTCGCGCGGTAAACACTCCATGTAATGGGCATACCTCCTTGCGGGCGTAGCCACTCGGGCCGTACCAGTCCCCACCAGCGATCCTTGCGCAAGTAGATGTCGCGGTACGGATCGCCCGTCACGGGTTGTGCAGTTGCAATGGTTCCGGCAACCTTCCCACCGAATGTCAGCCAAGCCGGCTCGTACTGCATCATCGGCAACAACTCCAATGCTCCCGGCGCTTGGGCAAAGACCGCCGTGACGGCTTGACCGGTTTCTCCGATCGCAAGTCCGGCGGCAAAGTCTTCGTCTCTCATGCCCACCTTGCAGCGCCGATAGGCAACGGCGGCACCGGTGGTCGGCATCACGCCATGGACGATGCCGGCGATCTTGTCCTGCATGCCTTGCAGTTTCTGGCAAGCACGAGCCACCAGGCCACCCATCGAGTGCGTGACTACAATGACCTGAGAACAATTGCTGTGTGGACCGTTATTCTCAGCAATGATCTGGTTGATACGCTGTTGCAGATGTGCCGCTGAAAGTAAATTATTTGCCAACCAATTGTAGCCACAGGCATACACCGGCATGCGAAACCCGGCACGCTTGAGCAGTTCATCCGATGTCACGGGAGCAGGGATGTCGCCGATTTCCGCCCTCTTGGGCAAGCCGCGCATACTCATCTGGATACCGGGAACAAGTCTGGGAGCAGGCGGCAGTTCGCCCGGCTTGGGTGTGGCACTGACAGCAGTGTAGTAAAAGTCCTGCCATGTCGCCGGATTGTAGCCTTGACCATTAAGGCGTTCTTCCAACCATAGCAAGTAGGCCATGTAACTTGATTCGCCCACCTCGCCCCAGCCGCGATTAATGAAGTCCTCTGGATCAGTGATGGAGCCGACGGGCTTGTCAGGTACATGTCCAGACGGGTCGACTTCGACGCGATCGGGATGCATCAACTTCTGCCGCTCTCCCGGCTTCATCCCCGCCATGTCTATGGCCAGCCCTACTGGCTTGTTCTTAAGCGGACCGCGATTGAATAGTGCACGCTTCCAACCATGCATTTCATCCAGACGCCACACGGGGGTTTTATGGTCGGATGTCTTGCGGAGATTAGACCCCATGATTCCGGGCACAAACACCACCGGCAACACATGCTTGGGTGGCAAAACCAGCTGAACCGGATCACTCAAGTCTTTGCTGGTCAGGTTCCAATAGAACTGATGCGACCCGTCGCGAGCCACGCCACCGGGCGCATAACGGGCTCCATCCGAGGCATTGACGCTCATGTGGCATCTCCCTGTGCCGCCTCATCAAGAAAGCGAAGCTGGAGACCCTCCGGCCCCACACCATTTTGCAGATGAACCATGCCATCTCCGTCCGTCATTCCACGAATCGTTGCCCCATCCGATCGCGTCAGTTCGTAAGCGCGGTTCTTGGCCGGGCTTCCGTCCGGATAACGGACCTGGAACTTGTCGTTGAAATGGGACTCACCCCACGAATTCATCTCCCGCGACAAATGGGTGCCACCCACCAGCTTGTGATTGCCTGCCTTGACGCTGAGCTTGCCCGGAGCGCCGAAGGTGATGTGGCCGCCTTCGATGTGGATGTAGGCGCCCTGGCGGGTGG
>CAZMXV010000232.1:0-2718 GCA_964570295.1 uncultured Rhodanobacteraceae bacterium | reverse complement strand
TGGTGTCCGACCAGCCGATGATTCCCGAGGGCGTCAAGACCGCCGCCAGCGACCGACAGGTCACCGAGAACTACGTCCAGGCCCATATCCAGATCGGCATCGAGGCCCTGAAGCTGGTGCGCCGCCATGGCCGCAGCGTCAAGCACCTGCGGTTCGAGGAAGATCTGGAGGACGAGGAGGCCTGACCTTCGCGTGCCGGACCTGGGGAGGTCCGGCGGATCCATGGGCCGGCCTTCCCCTGTCACATGGCCAGCATGTTCCAGATCCGCATGGCCGCCTCGGACAGCGGGCGTGAACGCAGCCGGTAGATGTTGGTCTGGATGTTGGCGCCGATGTCCAGCGGCAGCACGACGAGGGTGCCGCCGGCGACATCGGTTTCGACCAGCGACTCCGGAGCCACCGTCAGCGCGCGACCGGTGCGGCACAGGGCCAGGCAGGTGCCGATGGTGGGCATCACGAATTCCACCCCCCGCCGGGCGTGCAGCATGTCGCGGAACCAGGCGGCGGTCTCGTTGACGTAATGCGGTGCCACGCGCGGCATGGCCCATGCATGGGCGCCGATCAGCCTGCGCGCGGCCGCTTCCTCGTGCAGTGCCGGGTCGTCGGTACCGCGCAGCCAGCTTTGCGGCGCGATGATTTTCAGCGGCACGTGGAACAGTGGCTGTTCGACAATGTCGCCATCGTCCGGGAAAACGGGGTCGTGGCGCTGATCGTAGATCAGGAAATCGAAGCGGTAGCGGTACAGCCCTTCGCACAACGCGTCGATGTGGTCGCTCTGCAAGTCCAGGTGGATGTGTAGCGTGTCGTCCTTGATGCCGGCGGAGAGATGATTGGCCAGAAGATCCGGCACGAACGGTCCGCAGCCGAGGCGCACGGTGCCCTCGCGTCCGGCGTGGAAGCGCTCCACGAGGTGGTCCAGGCCGGCGGTTTCGTGCAATACCGTGCGTATCTGCTTGTACAGCGCATGCGCGAAATCGGTGGGATGCATGCGGCGCGTGTGGCGCTGGAACAGCGTGATGTCAAGGGTCTTCTCCAGCTTCTGCAAACCGCGGCTGACGGCGGACTGCGTCACGCCCAGCGCGCGCGCGGCGGCCGACAGGTTGCCGTGTTCGTACACCGAGCGGAATTGTTCGAGCTGTTGTATCTGCCACATGGGGACACCTCAAGTATGCGCGACATGCAACAACATATTACCCAAGCTCATGCATGGACCCGGCATACTGCTTCGGTGGCCCGCGTTGCGGCCACCACACTTGAGAGTGTTTGATCCAGTCGGTCATGACCAATGCCGACTGCATCCTGGGGCAGCCGCTCAGCCGATGGCGGGCAGGCTGTGGGCATATTGATCGAGATCATCGTGCAGGCGCGAGAACGCGTGGGTTGCCACGTGCCGTGATGGCATGTCGGCACGATCAGCGATCGGGCGCTTGTGCGCAGCGGCAGGGGCTCAAGTCATGAACCGTGTGTACCGTCTGGTCTTCAATCGCGCGCGTCGCGTATGGCAGGTGGCTTCGGAATTGACGCAGGGACAGGGTGCCCGTGGCACGACGGCCACGGCCGTGTCGCCGCGTCGCCATCCGCTGGCGCTGGCTTGTCTGGTGGCGCTGGGCGCGGTAGTCGCGACGTCATCGTTGTGGGCGGTATCCCCCGCGATCGCGCAAACCGTTGATCATGCTACCGGTGGCGGCGTCGGTGGTGGCGGTTTCGGCAGTCCAGCGAGCGGTGGCGCGGGTGGTACACCTGCCCATCCCGATGGCCAGAACGGTGTCCCCGGCTCCAGCAGCGGCGGCGGCGGCGGGAGTGTCAGCCGAGTTACAGGTATGGGCGGCACGGGCGGCGATGGTGGTAATTCAGGCAGTCCGGGCGGGGCTGGCGGCGTTGGCGGTACGCCGGCCAAGACGACGACGACATCGACCGCGGCCAACACGGCGAATTGGACCGGCGAGTCCGGGAACGACGGCACCAATGGCAGCGGCGCGCCCTCCAGTGGTGGCGGCGGCGGCGGTGGTGGCGGTTTCGGCTGGGTTGTCCACGGCTCGGGATCGTACGGCAGTATTGCCACGATAACCGGCGGTGCGGGCGGTAACGGCGGGATGGACGGTGGCGGCGGTACTGGCGGCGGTGGTGGCGGTGGGCAAGGCGGTGGCGGTGTCCTGCTGACGGGAGATGGTGCCTTGAACCTTTCCGCAACCAGCGTGGTCGCGGGTGGTCGAGGTGGCAACGCCGGCCGCGGTGATATGGCTTTGAGCTACGCCGGCGATGGCGGTGATGGCGGTGCGGGCATCGTCCTGACAGCAGGCGGCAGCGTCACCAACCACGGGACCGTCGCCGGCGGTTCGGGCGGCAATGGTGGCGACACCGCTGCTGTCGTTGGCGGGCGGGGCGGCAATGGTGGGGCCGGCGCCTTCGGCACCAGCTTTACGCTTGTCAACTATGGCCAAATCACGGGTGGCGCCGGTGGAGCCGGTGGTGACAGCCAGACCGCGTCCGACGGTGATCCCGGCGCTGGCGGTGTTGGCATCGTCGGCTCGAATCTCACCGTTATCAACAGCGGCACGATCGAAGGCGGGTTGTCCGACGACGGCAGCACCCGCGTCAACGCCATCACCTTCACCGGCGGCACCAATGGACTGTGGCTGCAGGACGGCTCGGTCATCCACGGCATCGTGGATGCCACTGCGGGCAGCCAGGACCAACTGATGCTGGGTGACATATCCA
>CAZMXV010000231.1:0-2721 GCA_964570295.1 uncultured Rhodanobacteraceae bacterium | reverse complement strand
CAGAACCTGCTGCTGCTGGAGGATGGCCACTGCCTGCGCGACCAGGCACTGGAGGTCTGCCACATGGCCGGTGCCGGAGAAAAGAGCGGCTTTCGCGCCACCAGCCTGGAAACCCTGCGCCAGATGGTGGCCGCCGATGTCGGCATCACGCTGTTGCCGGTCCTGGCGGTGATGCCGCCGGTGGCGCAGGCACCCAACGTGCATCTGGTGGAGTTTCGCGGGCATCCGCCGCACCGGCGCATCGCCCTGCTGTGGCGCAAGAGCTCGGCCATGTCCGAGTTCCTGGCGCAGGTCGCCGACGTCCTGAAACAGTTGCCGCCGGCACTCCTGGATGCCCACAGCGTGGCCTCGCCGCGGCGTGGAAGCAAGGCCCCGGCCACCTGATCACGCCGTCATCACGGCGAACCGGTGCCACGGCGGCCTCCCGGCATGCCGCCGTCAGAATTCCTTCTTCAGGTCCAGATAGACCACCCGGCCACGTACGTTGACCCGGTTGGATATGAACCCGTACCGGTTGTCCACGAACGGGAAGGCGCGGTCGAACGCGTTCTGGACACCGAGGCGCAACGTGGTTCCACCGAGCCATCCCGCATTGCCCAGCCAGCGGTAGCCCACCTGGAAATCCACCGTGGTATAGGAGCCGGCATGCCGGCGCGGGTGCGGATTGGGCACGAAATCGTTGTAGATGGAACCGGTGGCGGAGAACGGATCCATCACCCGATGGCCCGAGGTGCAGTGCGCGCCGCCGGACGCGAAGTAATTCCCGTTTTCCCAACCGAGGTACAGGTCGACCGCCCATTTGCTGGGGCCGTACTCGCTGTCGGAAAAAACCACCGGCTGCTGCGAGGCCAGTGTCTGCGCCTGAAGCTCGAGGGTGCGCACCGCATTCAGCTCCACGCGCCAACTGCCCAGGCGGTTGCCGAAAAAGCAGCTGAGGTTCGTGTCCAGGCTGCGCGAACGGTGACCCAGGAAGTTGATCTGCCGGGAGTCCCACAGCATCACGCCGTTGTCGTCCATGGTGAACGTTTCCGCCGGCATCTTGCTGATGTCGGAGAAAATGGCCTGGTAACTGAGCCCGGCCAGCGGGTCGCCGATGTAGTTCTGGAAGCGGGTGTCGTTGTAGGTGACGGAGAATGACAGGTTCGGATCGAAAGACGGCATGTAGTCAAAACCGAGCGTTTTCACGGTCGCCACCTGCGGCTTCAGGTTCGGGTTGGAGCCATGCAGGGCACTCATGTAGTCCACCCCTTCCGGCAGGGTGCCGCCGTAGTAGCCCACCGAAAAGGTGCGGTCATCGATGTAGACCAGGCCGAACTGCTGTTGCACCTGCGGCGTCAGGAATGACTCGCCCCAGGTGGCACGGATGCGCAGATCCTTGACCGGCTTCCATGCGATGCGGGCCTGACGACTGGTGTTGGAATAGGTGCGCTTGACCGGTGTCGACACACCGGTGACGAAAGCCCCCTCGCCGGGAATCGCCCTTCCGTCCCCGCCTCCGCCCTGGCCATTCGCCGTCACGGATGCAGCCGGCGCCACAGGCACCGCGGAAGCACCGTGCGGGCAGGTGTCAGCGGGTGGCGCACCGGTGACGGGCTTCGCCGTTCTTCACGCGCAGCAGACGCAGGTACACCTCCTGCACCATGTCGTCCAGATCCTCCACGTGGCGTACCCGGCGCCGCAGGAAATGGTGCAGCTGCAGTCCGTAGTTGGTCACGGCCGAAACCGCGAATTCCCGCGCCTGTGGCGTCGGCTCCGGGTTTTTCACCATGCAGGCGTTCCCATGCAAAAAGCTCCCGTCTCCTGTCTGTCGAACCCGTCGAGCGGGGCATCCGTGCGCCCATGACCCAAAAATACGGCTCCTCGTTCATATAGTGTGTCCGGAACGCCGATTTGGGTACTCCGGGTTTCGCGAAAGCCGGCGCACGGCTCCCGCGGGGGGGGCGTCCCGCGATGGCAGGCCCCGGCCTTCCGCCCGGACACCCCGCGAAACCATGGCCCGAGGATCCTTCATGACGGTTTCAGCCGCGACGGCCGCGGCTTTCCGGGGTGCCGGCCGCCTCCCGCCGGGCATGAAGCCGCTCCCGCGAGGAAGATGGATGCCCCCATGGACACGAGGCGGCTTTCGGGGTGTCCCCGGCTATCGCTGCTGCCGTGAAACGGCCGGTCAGCCGGCCTCGGCACTCGGGTGGAAGCGCTTGACGCGATGCAGCGTGTTCCTGTCGGTGTGGTGCATTTCCTTGCCGATCGCCGCCAGCTTCAGGATCAGGTCCGAGGTGTAGCTGAGCGTGCCGTCGTCGTTGATGGTGAAGGTGCTCTCGAAACCCTTCAGCTCGGCACGCTCCAGCAGGTACTTGTTCTGCAGGATGCCGTAGCAGGGTTCGCCCGGCAGGGCGTTGAAACGCAGGACGGTATCGCGCGGCCCGGCGTCGCTGCCGGCCAGGATGGCGATGCCGCGTCCGAACACCACGCTGCGCATCACCTGGCCGTGCGCCTTGTCCCACAGCAGGTAGCCCACCTCGTCGTGGAAGGGGTCCATGGCTTCCTCGCCGTGACGCCAGGCCGTCATCTTGTAGCTCAGGCCCTCGATGGCCTGCTGCCCGTTTTCCTGGATCGGAATGGGCTTGAACCAGGCTTTTTCGAAATAGCTGGTTTCGGCCGTCTCGTCGTCCTTGTTGTGATAGGAAAGATCGACGCCCACGTCGCCTTCCCATTCCCCCACCA
>CAZMXV010000230.1:0-2751 GCA_964570295.1 uncultured Rhodanobacteraceae bacterium | reverse complement strand
AATCACACTTCATGAAGAAAGCCGACGTCGTGGACATGTTCACGCGCCTGCGCGAATTCAACCCGCACCCGACCACCGAGCTGGAGTACGCCACGCCGTTCCAGCTGCTGGTTGCGGTGATCCTGTCGGCGCAGGCCACCGACGTCGGTGTCAACAAGGCCACGCGCAAGCTGTTTCCGGTGGCCGGCACGGCCCGGACCATCCTCGACCTGGGCGTGGACGGGCTCAAGGGCTACATCAACACCATCGGCCTGTACAACGGCAAGGCCAAGAACGTCATCGCCACCTGCCGCATCCTGGTCGAGCAATACGATGGCGAGGTGCCACATTCGCGCGAAGCGCTGGAAGCCCTGCCGGGCGTCGGTCGCAAAACCGCCAACGTCGTCCTCAACACCGCCTTCGGCGAACCCACCATTGCGGTGGACACCCACATCTTCCGTGTCTCCAACCGCACCGGCCTTGCTCCCGGCAAGACCGTGCGCGCGGTCGAGGACAAGCTGCTCAAGGTGGTGCCGACCGAATTCAAAAAAGACGCCCATCACTGGCTGATCCTGCACGGACGCTATGTATGCACGGCGCGCAAGCCGCATTGTCCGGAGTGCATCATCGCCGACCTGTGCCGCTACAAGCACAAGACCCTGCCCCCGGGCTGATGCCATTCCCATGTGCGATTCCCGTTCAGGAACGGTGTCGCCGGGCATGCCCCGGATGCGGTAAATTCGGCACGGGGTGCCACGGCGGCACCATGGGGAGAGACGCCATGCGCTGGCGCAAAAGCAGGGCAAGCAACAACGTGATCCGGGCCGGAAGCGGCCGCCGTGCCCTCGGACCCGTGCGGGGACGGCATGTCAGCCTCGGCGGACTGGTCATCATCGCCATTCTCAGCCTCGTCTTTCACCGCAACCTGTTCGGGCTGCTCGGGCTGACCGACATGCCGGGCGTCGCGCCAGGCCAGCAAAGCACCCGCCCGGTCGACGACAACGATCCCCAGGTCCAGTTCGTGCGCCACGTGCTGGGCAGCACCGAGGACGGCTGGAGCGCGATTTTCCAGCAGCACGGCATGCGCTACGGCGAACCCAAACTGGTGCTGTTCCGCGGCGCGGTGGATACGGCCTGCGGCTCGGCCACCTCGGCCGTCGGCCCCTTCTACTGCCCGGGCGACGAGCGCATCTACCTGGACCTGGACTTCTTCGACACCATGCAGCACCAGCTGCACGCTTCCACCGCCGATTTCGCGCGCGCCTACGTCATCGCGCACGAAGTCGGCCACCACGTGCAGAACCTCATTGGCGTCAGCGCCAAGGTCGGCCAGGCGCGCCGGCAGGGAGCCCCTCTGGAAGGCGCCGAAGGCTTGTCCGTACGTCAGGAACTGCAGGCCGACTGCTTTGCCGGCGTCTGGGCCGCACAGGCCCAGAAACGCCTCGACTGGCTGCAGCCCGGCGACATCGAAGCCGCGCTCGACGCCGCCCATGCCATCGGTGACGACACGCTGCAGCGCGAAGCCCGCGGCACGGTGATGCCCGACTCGTTCACCCACGGCACGTCCGCCGAACGGGTGCGCTGGTTCAGCACCGGCTTCCGCAGCGGCGACATGGGTTCGTGCGACACGTTCGGGGCGGCCAGGCTGTAGGCTTCCCGCCCCTGCACGGATACGCGTCCTGTATCCTTCCCGCATGATCGACACCGTGATGCCCGTACACATGGCCGAACGCTTCCGCGGCTTCCTGCCCGTGGTGGTGGACGTGGAAACCGGGGGTTTCGACCCCCTGCGCCATGCGCTGCTGGAAATCGCCGTCTGTCCCATCCGCATGGATGGCGACGGCTGGGTGCATCCGTCCCCCCTGGTGTCGACCCAGGTGGAAGCCTTCGAGGGCGCGCAGCTCGACCCGCGCTCACTGGAGGTGACCGGCATTGATCCCGACAACCCCCTGCGCGGTGCCCTGCCCGAGCGCGCGGCCCTCAACCACGTGTTCGCGCCGGTGCGCAAGGCCGTCAAGGCCGCCGGCTGCCAGCGCGCGGTGCTGGTCGGGCACAACGCCGCCTTCGACCTGTCCTTCCTCAATGCCGCGGTGCGGCGCTGTGGCCACAAGCGCAACCCGTTCCACCCTTTCAGCTGTTTCGACACCGCCACCCTGGCCGGTCTCGCCTACGGGCAAACCGTGCTCAGCAAGGCCGTGGTCGCGGCGGGCCTGGACTTCAACTGCGACGAGGCCCACTCGGCGATCTACGACACCGAGCGCACGGCGCAGCTTTTCTGCACCATCGTCAACCGCTGGAAAACCCTGCAGGATGCCGAGCGCGTGCACAAGGGACTGAGCGTGGACTGAGCGCTGTCATCACCGTGTAACATCCTTGCGGTGCCATAAAGACCCGCACCAGTGAAACCACGATGCAAAAGCGCATATTGATCGTCGAAGACGAAGCCTCGATCCGCGAGATGGTGGCCTTCGCCCTGCGCCGGGCCGACATGCTGCCGGTGCACGCCGAGGATGCCCACGCCGCGCAGCTGGCCATTGCCGAAGCTGTACCCGACCTCATCCTCCTGGACTGGATGCTGCCCGGCATGAGCGGCCTGGAACTGGCACGGCGCCTGACCCGCGAGGACATCACCCGCGACGTCCCCATCATCATGCTGACCGCGCGCGGCGAGGAGATGGACCGCGTCAACGGCCTGGAGGCCGGCGTGGACGCCTCCGGGGTCAAGCCGTGGGCCACCCGAGCACGGGGGGCCCGCCTCAAGGCCGGGCTGCG
>CAZMXV010000229.1:0-2754 GCA_964570295.1 uncultured Rhodanobacteraceae bacterium | reverse complement strand
GCAGGATGTTGGTGAACAGGCCGCCGCTCATGCCGATCTTGCGGTGGATGCGCCACACCGACAATTCGATGCCTTCCTGGTCCAGCGCCGCTTTCCAGGCCAGCACATGCTGGTACACGCTGTCGACCAGGGTGCCGTCGAGATCGAACAGGAAGGCCGTGGCGGAACGGTTCATGCGGACTCTCCTCGCAGGGACGGCCTTCCATTGTGCACCGATCGGCGCGCAACGCGAAACACGCGCCCGCTCCCACGAGCCGACCGGCCAGCGGGAACACGAGGCAGCCTCGCATGGCGAGTGGGTCGGCTCTACCATGTCCGTTGGTCGTGGCCGTACCGTCGCCACGTGCACGTCAACCTGCTGGATTCCCCGATGTCCGCCACGCCCCCGTCCCGCCCGACCGCCACGGCTTCGTCCACACCACACGACTGTGTGCGGGTGCGCGGTGCGCGCCAGAACAACCTGCGCGATGTGGACCTCGACCTGCCACGTGACGCCCTGGTGGTGTTCACCGGGGTGTCCGGATCCGGCAAATCGTCGCTGGCCTTCGGCACCCTGTATGCCGAGGCCCAGCGACGCTATTTCGAGTCGGTGGCCCCCTATGCGCGGCGCCTGATCGAACAGGCCGGCGTGCCGGACGTGGACCACATCGACGGATTGCCGCCGGCGGTGGCCTTGCAGCAACGCCGCGGCGGTTCCAGTTCGCGTTCCTCGGTCGGCAGCCTGACCACGCTCTCCAACGCCCTGCGCATGCTGTACTCGCGGGCCGGCAGCTACCCCGACGGCATGGAAAGGCTGGAGTCGGATGCGTTCTCGCCCAATACGCCGGCCGGCGCCTGTCCGACCTGTCACGGACTGGGCAAGGTCTTCGATGCCACCGAAGACTCGATGGTGCCCGATCCGTCACTGAGCATCCGCGAGCGCGCCATTGCGGCCTGGCCGCGCGGCTGGCAGGGCAAAAACTATCGCGAAATCCTGATGACGCTGGGTTACGACGTGGATGTGCCCTGGCGCGATTTGCCGCGCGAACAGCGCGACTGGATCCTGTTCACCGACGAGCAACCGACCGTGCCGGTGTTCCGCGACGTGTCCGGCGCCGAGGCGCGCGCCGCCTATGCGCGCGGCGAGGCCGGCAATTACAAGGGCACCTACGTCAGTGCCCGCGCCTACGTCATGCACGCGTTCTCGAGCTCGCCGAGTGACGGCATCAAGAAACGCGTGGCACGCTACATGGTGGCCACGGCATGCCCGGCCTGCGCCGGCAATCGGCTGCGCCGCGAGGCACTGGCGGTGCAATTCGCCGGCATGGACATCGCCCGCGCATCGCGACTGCCGATCCGGACGCTGGCCGAGCACCTGCGCCCGTTTACGCAGCCGCCGCCGGACGCGGCCGGCGACCATCCGGAGAAGGCACTGGTGGCGCAACGCATCAGCCGGGATCTGTGCGCACGCATCGACACGCTGGCGCAACTCGGCCTGGACTACCTGTCGCTGGACCGGCGCACGCCGACGCTGTCACCGGGGGAACTGCAACGTCTGCGTCTGGCCACCCAGTTGCGCTCGCAACTGTTCGGCGTGGCCTATGTACTGGACGAGCCCTCGGCGGGCCTGCACCCGGCCGACACCGAGGCCCTGTTGCAGGCGCTGGACCACCTCAAGGCCGGTGGCAATTCCCTGTTTGTGGTCGAGCATGATCTGGACGTGATCGGCCGTGCGGACTGGCTGGTCGACATCGGCCCCGATGCCGGCGAGCAGGGCGGCCGGGTCCTCTACAACGGTCCGCCGGACGGCCTGCGCGGCTGTGCCGATTCGCATACCCGACGCTATCTGTTCGACGCCACGCCGACCGCCCCCCGCGAACCGCGTCGGCCCGCGGCCTGGCTGCGCCTGGAAGGCGTCTCACGCAACAACGTCAAGGCCCTGGATGTGGCGTTTCCCCTGGGCGTGCTGACCACCGTGACCGGCGTCTCCGGCGCCGGCAAATCCAGTCTGGTCAGCCAGGCGTTGGTGGAACGGGTCACCGCCCGCCTGGGCACCGCACCCGATGCCGACGACGACACCGATGAATGGCCGGCCGCCGACACGCCGACCACCCGGGGCGGACACATCACCGCGGGCATGGAACGGGTGGCCCGGCTGATCCAGGTGGACCAGAAGCCGATCGGACGCACGCCGCGTTCCAATCTGGCCACCTATACGGGTCTTTTCGACCATGTGCGCAAGCTGTTCGCGGGCACGCCCGCCGCCCGCGAACGGCGCTTCGACGCGGGACGCTTTTCCTTCAACGTGAAAAAGGGCCGCTGCGCCGCCTGCGAGGGCGAGGGCTTCGTGTCGGTCGGTCTGCTGTTTTTGCCTTCGGTCTACGCACCCTGCCCGGATTGCCATGGGGCGCGCTACAACGACGCCACACTGGAAGTCACCTGGCAGGGACGCGACATCGCCCAGGTCCTGGCATTGAGCGTGGATGCCGCCGCCGACTTTTTCGGCGATGAAGTACCCGCGCTGGCGCGAGCCCTGGCCACGCTGCGCGAAGTCGGTCTGGGTTACCTGCGCCTGGGCCAGCCGGCCACCGAGCTGTCCGGCGGCGAGGCGCAACGCATCAAACTGGCCACCGAACTGCAGCGCCAGCATCGTGGCCACACCCTGTACGTGCTCGACGAACCGACCACCGGCCTGCACCCGGCCGATGCCGACCGCCTGCTGCGTCAGCTCCACGGCCTGGTCGATGCCGGCCATTCGGTGATCGTGATCGAACA
>CAZMXV010000228.1:0-2809 GCA_964570295.1 uncultured Rhodanobacteraceae bacterium | reverse complement strand
ACTCGCTTTCCATCAGCTCGGTGGGAATGGCGCCGCAGTTGACCGGCACGAACGGCCCGGCCGCGCGCGGCCCCTGCTCGTGGATGAGCCGGGCCACCAGTTCCTTGCCCACGCCGGATTCACCGCTGATGTACACCGGCGCCTGGTTGCGCGCCAGCTTGGCGATGGTGGTGCGTACCTTCTGCATGGGCGCCGAGTCGCCGACCAGGCGATGGGCGGGACCGGAAGGCGGCTGCCGTCCGTCGCCGGGGCCGGGCGCGGCCTCCGTACGCGAGGCGCTGTCGGCCGACAGCTTCAGGGCGGTCTGCACCAGTTGGCGCAGCATCTGGATGTCCACGGGCTTGGACACGAAATCGAAAGCACCCGCCTTCAGGGCATCCACGGCGGCGTCGACATTGCCGTAGGCGGTGATCATGGCCACCGGCGTGTCGGGATATTCCTCGGCGATCAGTTCGATCAGTTCCTGGCCGGAACCGTCGGGCAGGCGCATGTCGGTGAAGCACAGGTCGTAGCGGCGTTCGGAAAGCATGCGGCGCGCATCGGCGACACTGGCGGCCGCGTCCACATCCAGGTTCATGCGGCCCAGGGTGATGGTGAGCAGTTCGCGGATGTCGCGCTCGTCATCGACGACGAGAACGCTTTGGGTACTCATGGATTGCCTGCTGCCATTGAAGTTTCGTTCATTTTCCATGGTAACGCGCTTGCGGCGGGCGGCAAACTGCCTGTCCGCCCCAGCGTGCCGGCTTGGGTGCCGCAAGCCGTGGCCAAGGCTCAGGCATGGGCGGCGGCCGCCACCCGGGAGGGCGGAGTCAGGGAAATGCGGAAGCAACTGCCGCCGCCGGCCACCGGCACGTATTCCAGTTGTCCCTGATTGGCCTCGCACATCTGCCGCGCCAGGTACAGGCCGAGCCCGGTGCCGTATTCGTGGGTGGTGTAGAACGGCTCGAAAATGCGTGCCGCGACCTTGGGTGGAATGCCGGCGCCGCGGTCGGCCACCTCCAGCAGCGGCGGCCCGACATCGCTGGAACGGCGCACGATCAACATCACCCGGGCCGGCTCGCCCGGAAGCCGGCCGTAGTGCAGGGCGTTCTGCACCAGGTTCCATACCACCTGGTGCAGGTGCTGCGGGTCGGCCACGGCCTCCACCGCCTGCGGCTGCACGAGCACGCGCAGCGAGTCGTTGCCGAGGTCGTTGCTCTCGCGGTATTCCTCCACGAAGCGCAGCGACCAGGCGTTGAGGTCCAGCGTTTCGGGACGCGAGCGTTCGCGGCGGGAAAGTTGCAGGATATTCTCGATGATCTCGTTCATGCGCCCGCAGTGGTTGTTGATGATGTCCACCATGCGCGCGTCCGCGTCGTGCAGGTCGCCGGATTCGGCCAGCAGCTGGGCGGAATAGCGGATGGCGGCCAGCGGGTTGCGGATCTCGTGGGCGATCGAGGCCGAGAGCCGGCCCAGCGAGGCCAGCGTGAGCTGTTCGGCGCGGCGCGACACCAGCGAGGTGTCGTCGAGAAAGATCAGCACGTGGGAATCGTCGTTGGCGGCCAGGCGGGTAAATCGTGGCACCACCTCGGGCGTACCTTCGGACAGCTCCACCGGCGTTTCGTCCTGCTTGTCGAAATGACGCCAGTGATACAGCCGGCGTGACAGCTCCGGGGCCAGCGTGCCCAGGTTGCGCTGGTCCGATGGAGGGTTGCCCAGCAGGACCCAGGCCGACTCGTTGAGCTGGTGCACGTGGTTGGCATCGTCCACCAGCAGCACGCCGGTTTTCATGCGCCGGATGATCAGCTCGTTGACCTGGGCCAGGTTGGCCAGGTCCAGCCCGCGCTGTTCGGCCAGCGCCTCGCTGGCGCGGATCTGCCGTCCCAGGGCATGGCACAGGCCGGTGGAGGCGAAATAGGCCAGGCCGAACAGCCCCGACTCCAGCAGCCGGGAGCTCTGGTCCACGCCCGCGGAAGTGTCCAGCACGCCGCGCGCCAGCACGCTCAGCGTGGCCACGGCGGCAAAGAACAGGGCCAGGCGCAGCGGCAGCAGCAGGCCGCCGGCACCCAGGCTGACCACCAGCATCATGGTCACGCCCAGGCGCACCTCCGGCATGGCCAGGCTGGCCAGCACCGCCGCGCCGATGTCGACGCACAGCCCCAGGCACACGCCGGCGCCGGGGTGGCGGGTCCAGAAGGGCGTGGCGCGCAGCATGAGCAGCGCGAACAGCAGGTACGCCGGCGCCAGGGTGTGTCCCAGCAGGGGATACTGCAGCGACAGCCACTTGAACTGCAGCGGGCTGAAGATCAGCAGGATATACACCAGCGCCTGGCAGGTGCGGAACACGTGCAGGAAATACAGTTCGCGACGGACCCCCGCCGGCGGCACCTTGTCGCGGGCCGTGGATGTGGCGCTGGACACGTTGTGGACGCTCCTTGCCGATGTCGATCGGCTTTTCCCGGAGCATTATATAAAAGCGGCGTGCGGCGGGTGCCGTGAGGCTGCGGGGCCTCGAAAAGGCGCTCCTCCCGCGGACCCGCCCGGCGCACCGGGACGCTCCGGACGCCTGCGATGGCCTTCCCGTCCGGGAGTTTTTGCCGGCCCGGCGCGCCTTGCGGGTTGCCTTTCGGGGCGCCGGGGTTTCCATCGGACGGTGCTTGCGAGACAATGGCGGGCCTTGCTGCGCGGATTCGACGCCGGGCCATGCCCAGGCGCATCCGCGCACGGTTGCCGCCGCGATGCCGCCTTCGGGCGTGGCATGCGTGCGGGCGTCCCACGTTTTCCGTGTCGCCGAGGTAGCGAATGAATTTCCACGAGTATCAGGCAAAAG
>CAZMXV010000227.1:0-2831 GCA_964570295.1 uncultured Rhodanobacteraceae bacterium | reverse complement strand
ACGGCGCCGACACCGTGCGCCTGTTCTCGATGTTCGCCGCGCCGCCGGACCAGTCCCTGGAGTGGAGCGAGGCCGGTGTCGAGGGCATGGCGCGGTTCCTGCGCCGGTTCTGGCGCGAGGTGGTCACCCATGCCGGGCAGCCCGGACACCCGGCGCCCGACCCCGCGTCGCTCGACGCCGGGCAGAAGACCCTGCGTCGTCAGCTGCACGAAACCATCCGCAAGGTCGGCGACGACTACGGCCGGCGTCACAACTTCAACACCGCCATCGCCGCCTTGATGGAACTGCTCAACCACGTCTCGAAATTCGACGACGCCAGCGCGCAGGGCAGGGCGGTGCGCCACGAGGCGCTGGAAGCCATGGTGCTGATGCTCAATCCGGTCACGCCGCATGCCTGCCATGCCCTGTGGCAGGCGCTGGGGCATGCTGAAACCCTGCTGGAAGACGTGCCCTGGCCGGCAGTGGATGAAAAGGCCCTGGCCCGCGACGCGGTGAAACTGGCCGTGCAGGTCAACGGCAAGCTGCGCGGCACCATCGAAGTGGCGGCAACGGCCGGCAAGGAGGAGGCCGAGCGCCAGGCCATGGCATTGCCGGCCGTGCAGCCGTTCGTGGAAGGCAAGGCGGTGCGCAAGGTCATCGTCGTGCCGGGCAAAATCGTCAACATCGTGGTATGACATGCCCATGAAACCGATTTCGCGCCTCCTCGCCGTGGCCGCCGCCACGTTCCTCCTGGCCGCCTGCGGCTTCCACCTGCGCCGCAGCGCCAACCTGCCCGACGGCATGCAGCAGGTGCGGCTGTCGGTGTCGGGCAACAACGAATTCCGGCGCGAGCTGTCGCGCGCGCTGGTGGCCGCGGGCAGTACCCTGCACGACCAGCCGGGCCCGGGCGTGGCCGAGATGCGGGTGACGCGGGCCGGCTTCAGCAACGACGCCCTGACCATCTCGGGGCAGGGCCGTATCAGTGAATATGCGGTGCGCCTGCATGTGGAGTTCGAGGTGCAGGACGGCCGCGGCAACGTCATCGTGCCGCACCAGGAAGTCGACATGTCGCGCGAATTCACCTACGACCGGGGCCAGGCCGTGGGTCGCACGGCGCAGATCGAGGTGCTGCAGAAGTCGCTGCTGAAGGACATGGTCAGCTCCATCATGTTCCGCCTGCAGGCGGCTGCCGAGCATCCCGTGGCGGCGTCCTCGACGGTTGCGCCCGCCGAAGCCGCCTCCGTCCAGCCCTGAGCCGGCATGCCCGTTCATCCCGGCCAATGGCAGCGCCAGCTTGCCGCGACGGAACTCAAGCCCGTGCACCTGCTGGCCGGCGACGAGCTGCTGGTGCTGGAAGCCGCGGATGCCTTGCGTGCCCGCGCCCGCGAGCGGGGTTACGACGAGCGTGAAGTCATCGACGTGCAGGCGCGTTTCGACTGGGACAGCCTGGCCCGTGCCGGTGCCGGCATGTCGCTGTTCGCCAGCCGCCGCGTGATCGACCTGCGCCTGCCCAACGGACGTCCGGGTCGCGAAGGCAGCGCCGCCATCAGCGCGTGGTGCGACAAGCTGCCGCCGGACACGCTGCTGATGATCACCTGCACCGAGTGGTCGAAGAAACACGAGGGCGCCTGGACCCGCGCCGTGGACAAGGTGGGCTCCATGGTGGTGTTCTGGGCCCCGAAAATGCACGAATGGCCGGACTGGATCGCCGCCCGGCTGGCCTCGCGCGGCGTCAAGGCCACGCCCGAGGCGGTGTCCCTCCTGGCCGAGCGCGTGGAAGGCAACCTGCTGGCCGCCGCGCAGGAGGTGGACAAGCTGGCCGTGCTGCATGGCGAAGGCCGCCTCGATGCCGCCACCCTGGAGTCGCTGGTCGCCGACAGCTCGCGCTATGACGTCTTCAAGCTGGCCGATGCCGCCTTCGGCGGCGACGCCGCGCGCGCGGTGCGCATCATCGAGGGGTTGCAGGCCGAAGGCGAGGAACTGATCGCCCTGATGGGCTGGATGGTCAATCAGCTGGAGCTGGTCCTGCGTCTGGCACTGGCACGGGATTTCGCCGCCCAGGCCCGTGCCGAGCGCCTGTGGCCGGCGCGTCAGCAACTGTTCCGCCAGGCGCTGCGTCGCGCGCCGCGGCGGCACTGGCAGGGCTGCCTGGCCCGCGCCGCCCTGATCGACCGCATGGCCAAGGGGCGCGCCGCGGGCGATCCCTGGCGCGAGGCGCAGCGGCTGGTGGTGTCCATTGCCGATCCGCACCGGGCCGGAGCCCTGGCATGAGGCCGCTGGCCATCTTCGGTGGCACCTTCGACCCGGTGCACGTGGGACATCTCAGCGTGGCCTGGGAGGCTTCCGAGATGCTGGATGCCGAGGTCCGTCTGGTGCCCGCCAACGTGCCGCCACACCGCCCGCCACCACGCGCCAGCGCCGCCCAGCGCGTGGCCATGCTGCGTGCGGCCCTCCGCGGTCAGGACCGGTTGCGCCTGGATACCCGCGAGCTGGACCGTGACGGCCCGTCCTACAGCGTGGATACCTTGGCCGGATTGCGCCGGGAAGAGGGAGAGCGTCCCTTGGTTCTGTTGCTGGGCATGGATGCGTTCAAGGGGCTGGCCGGATGGCATCGCTGGCGCGAACTGTTCCAGCTGGCGCACGTGGGCGTCCTCAGACGTCCCGGATTCGACAGCGACCTGCCGTCTGAGCTGGCCGATGAATCAGGTCCACGCCGTACCGGCGACATCGCGCGGCTGCATGCCCGGCCCGCCGGCCATGTCGTTGAGCTGGACGTGACGCCGCTGGAGGTTTCCGCCACCCGCATCCGCCAATTGCTCGCCGACGGTCGCGATCCACGCTATCTGCTGCCT
>CAZMXV010000226.1:0-2873 GCA_964570295.1 uncultured Rhodanobacteraceae bacterium | reverse complement strand
CAGGCCAGTTCGGCCAATGCCAGCGTGGCCGTGTCCGGCGCCCTCACCTTCAATACCGGCTACGACACCAGCAACTGGGTGGGTTCATTCCAGGCGGTCGAGCTGAAGGAGGATGCCGGCGCCGGCGAGGTGAAGTGGGATGCCGGCGCCCAGTTGGACAGCCGTTCGTGGAGCAGCCGCAAGGTGTTCACGGCCACCTACGACATGGGCGGGTGCACCGATCCGGCCACGGCTACCGGCACCTTCAGCCAGGGCCTGTCGTTTTCCTCCGGCAACAGCGGCGCGCTCGACTGCGTGCAGGTGGCGGGGTTGAGCGATCCCGCTCCCGCTTCACCGGACGACACCATCAAGAAGCGCATCGACTACCTGCTCGGCAACGATGCCGACCAGGCGCTCTACCGCCAGCGCGACCACCGGCTGGGCGCCATCATCAACTCGCAGCCGCTTTACGTGTCCTACCCCGCCAGCGGCTACTACGACACCTGGCCGGCCGGTTCGCCGGAAGCCGAAGCCATCAAGAACAACTGGGACAAGAGCTACAGCAAGTTCAGGGTGGACCATGCCGACCGCGAAGGCACGGTCTACATCGGCGCCAACGACGGCATGCTGCATGCCTTCTCGGCTCCGGCCCCCAAGTGCACCACCACGACCGGCGGCACCAGCTGCGACTACGGCAGCGGCGGCAAGGAACGCTGGGCCTTCGTTCCGCGCGCGGTCTACGCCAACCTCGGCAACCTGACCAGCAAGACCGATTTCAGGTATCGCCCCACGGTCGACGCCACGCCGGTCAGCCGCGACATCTTCTTCCGCTCCAAGCAGTGGCACACGATCCTGGTCGGCGGTGTGGGCCTCGGCGGCCGCGGCGTGTATGCGCTGGACATCACCCGGCAGGACAAGAGCAACCTCGTGGCGGACGACCTGGTGATGTGGGAATTCGATGCCGACATGACGGTGAAATCTTCCTGCCACGCCAACTACGGCGAATGCAAGGCCACGGATCTCGGCTACACGGTCTCGCAACCGAACATCGGGCGCCTGGCCAATGGGCGCTGGGTGGTTGTGGTGCCGAACGGCTACTTCCCCGACTGCACCCAGCCCGACACGCCCACCCATGAACCCGAGCAAGGCCAGAAACTGGCCTGCAAGGCCATTGCCAGCCAGGCGCCGAAGGATGAAAAAGACAAGCCCTACAGCGCCCTGTTCGTGCTGGATGCCGAAACCGGCGAAATGCTGGCCGAGCTGAAAACCCCCACCGACATCACCGGCGTCACCAGCTTCGGACTCGGCTCGGTGGTGCTGGGCGACTACAACAATGACCAGATCGACGATGTCGCCTATGCCGGCGACCTGCAGGGCAACCTGTGGCGCTTCGACCTCGGCGGCACCAGTCCTTCGAGCTGGAAGGTCGACCTGGCCTACAAGGGCAAGACCGGGAAAGACGACAAGCAGGGCATCCAGCCGATCACGGTCATGCCGCGCCTGTTCCCCGACCCGTTCACCAACCGCTTCATCGTGGTGTTCGGCACCGGCAAATACCTGGGCGCCGGCGACAACACCACCGACATTCCGTCCCAGTCGGTCTACGGCATCCGCGACCTGGTCGACAGCAGCGGCAAGATCATCACCGTGACCCACGACGACCTGCAGGCACAAACCCTGTCCGAGGACATCATCTCCGAGGGCAAGTTGAAGGGTGCCACCCGGCGCGCACTTACCGCCAACTCGCTGAGCGCTTCGGCGGGGGGCTGGTATTTCGACCTGGAAACCAAGAGCGGCAACACCGTCACCAACGCCGGTGAGCGCGTGGTGGTGACGGCGGGCGCCCTGTTCAGCACCAACACGGCCGTCATCAGCACCCTGATTCCGGGCAACGACAACTACTGCGATCCTTCCGTGACCGGTGCCATCATGTCCGTGAATGCCACCAGCGGCGGCCCCAACGGCGGCCTGTCGATCCTGGGCGGCGGCTCCTATGTCGGCACCCGCGTGTCGCATGTGCGTACCGGCGGCTCGCTGCCGATGGTCGGCTCCATGGGCGGCGGCACGGTGTACCTGCCGGGCATGTCCATCCTGGGCGCCGAAGACAACGACCCGCCCAACAATATGCAGATCGACTCGCCTGTCTGGCGTCGCCGGTCCTGGTCCAATCTCGACATACAGCCATGAACAGGGGATCCGCCATGAAAAACACGCAAGGTTTCACCTTGCTGGAACTGATGGTGGTGGTGGTCATCATCGCCATCCTTGCCGCCATCGCCTATCCGTCCTACGCGCGCTACGCCTTTCGGGCGCGCCGCGCGGAGGCCCAGAATCTGCTGATGCATATCGCCACGGCCCAGGAGCGTTTCTACTCCACCTTCAACCGGTACACCGACACCCCTTCCGAACTGGGCTACGACGGCACGCCCACCTCTGAAAACGGGTATTACACGGTGGCCATCCAGACCGCCGATACGGATCAGCAGTTCACGGCTACCGCCACGCCCCAGGGCGTCCAGGCCAGCGACGCCTGCGGCAACCTCAGCATTGACAATACGGGCGACAAGCAGCCGGACATCAACGACACCTCGGCCAACAGCAACGGCACATGCTGGTGAAGGAACGCCGGGCCTCGCACCGTCCCCTGCGCATCGTGCATCGGCCTCCGCCCTGCCGGCGGGGGCCCGATCGGGCCTGTGTCCTTCCCTGTTGCCAGTGAGCGTCGCTTTCGGAGGCAAACAGGCGATACAAACGAAAACGGCCGGCGAAAGGCCGGCCGTTTTCCGTACATGCTGCCGTACAACGATGTGCGCCACCGCAAAGGGTGGCGCACATCGTTGAAGCATATGGTGGGCGGTACAAGGGTCGAACTTGTGACACCTGCCGTGTGAAGG
>CAZMXV010000225.1:0-2911 GCA_964570295.1 uncultured Rhodanobacteraceae bacterium | reverse complement strand
TGACCAGGCTCTTGTTGGACAGGATCTTGCCGATGTCGTCATCGAGCTGCTTCCATGCCGTATTGAGCGCCTTCACGCCGGGGCCGGTGACCGGGTTGCCGGCATAGGACGGCATGCCGGTCTTGGTGTCGCCCTTGGTCAGGCGCGTCACCGCCGAATCAATGGTGTTGCGGGTGCTGGAAAGCTCCTTGAACGAGTCGATGTTGCCCGCGGCCGCCTCCAGCGCGAACTTGGCGGTCTGCTGCGACAACACCTGGATCTGCGTGGTCAGGCCCACGGCCTGGCGATCCTCGTTGTTTTTCGCGTTGAGCAGGAAAAAGTCCACCACCGCGAACGCGATGGCCAAAAGCAGCAGGATCACAAGCCATGTATAGCCGCGTTCCTTGCCGATGCCCCCCGATGTCGTGCTCATACCTTCTACCTCGCCAATGACACAGGCAACGCGTTACAGCGTCGCCTGCAGAAAATCCGGTGCTCGTGCCAGCCGGCTCATGCTGAACAGGGCGATCTGGCGCCCGTCCAGCGTGACTACTTCGTCGACGAAGCGCGTCAGGCGCTCGTCCCCCTCCGCTTCGGCGGCGGCACGCTGCTCGTCGCCAAGATTTCGTTGCCCCACCACCTCGTCGACCAGCAGGCCCACGGTGCTGCCCTGCTGGCGCATCACCAGCCAGCGGCAGCGATCGCTCATGCGCGTGCGCACGTCGAACAGGAAACAGCCCAGGTCCACCACCGGCATCAGATTGCCGCGCACATTGGAAATGCCCAGCAGCCACGTCTGCGTGCCCGGCACGGTGGTCAGCGGCTGCGGCATCAGCAGTTCATTGATCTCGTCGATGCTGGTGGCCAGTTGCCGCTCGCCGACGCGGAAGCCGATGCCGCGCCACAGGCCGGGCGTCTCGATCTGCTCGGGCTCGCCGGCCTCGTGCGCCAGACTGCGCCGTTCGTAATCGGCCAGGATCTCGAACGGTGTCGTCGGCGGGATATCCATGATGGCGTCGGCCCCTTGCATCGCGTGTCAGCCCAGCAACTTGCCGATGCGCGCGAGGAAGTCCTTCTCGTTGATCGGCTTGGTGATGAAGTCGCGCGCGCCCTGGCGCAGCCCCCACACGCGGTCGGTTTCCATCGACTTGGTGGTGACGATCAGGATCGGCACGTCGCTGGTTCCCGGGTCGCGGCTGAGGGTACGCGTGGCCTGAAACCCGTTCATGCCGGGCATGATGACGTCCATGATGATGGCGTCCGGGCGCTTGGCGCGGACCTGCTCGATGCCATCCTCGGCATTGCCCACGCTGGACACGGTGTGTCCCGCCTTCTCCAGCAGCGTGGTGAACACGCGCACGTCGGTGGGCGAGTCGTCGATGATGAGAATATGCGCCATGGTAATCCGCGAAATCGTCTTACGCCGCGCGCACGTACTGGCGGATGGCCCCCAGCAGTTCGTCGCGGGTGAATGGTTTGGTCAGGTACTGCTCGGCCCCCACGATGCGTCCGCGGGCCTTGTCGAAAAGCCCGTCCTTGGAACTGAGCATGATCACCGGGGTGTTGCGCAGCTGCTGGTTGTTCTTGATCAGCGCGCAGGTCTGGTAGCCGTCCAGGCGCGGCATCATGATGTCGACGAAGATCAATTGCGGCCGCTGGTCGCTGATCTTGGCCAGTGCCTCGAAGCCGTCGACGGCGGTGATCACCTCGCAGCCCTCTTTCTTCAACAGTGTCTCGGCCGTGCGCCGGATGGTCTTGGAATCGTCGATGACCATCACGCGCAGCCCCGCCAGGCTGTTGCTGTTCTCAGTGTCGTTCACGTACCGCCCCTCTGGATTTGCGGCAGCCTCGAGAGACAGGGAATTCATGTCAATCCTCCCGTCACCCACGACCACCGGCGGGGAACCCCGTTCTGATATGCCAAAGCTGTATTCCCCCTTACTGCATCATGATATGAGGTTTAGCGCCTGTTAATCAAAACTGTCAAGCATCGGCTTGCATTTTTGCAGGTTGCCTCACCCCATGGCGGCTGGGTCATACTGACCAGCCTCGCAGCCGCCCCGCGGAGACCACGCATGACCCTTGCCATCGCCGTCCTGATGGACCCCATCGAAGCCATCAAGGTCGCCAAGGACTCCACCCTTGCCATGATGCTGGAAATCCGGCGCCGTGGCCATACCCTTTTCTATCTGCGCCAGGAACACCTGGAGCTGCGCGACGGCGAGCCCTGGGGCCTGCTGGCCCCGCTGGAGGTACGCGACGATCCGCACGACTGGTTCACGGCCGGCGAGGCCGCATGGCAGCCGCTGTCGGCGCTCGACGTCATCCTGGACCGCAAGGACCCGCCGGTGGACGCGCAATACCAGCACGACACCCTCGTACTCGAACTGGCCCGGCACCACGCCGCGCCGGGACGCCGGCCGCCACTGCTGGTCAACCCGCCGCAGGCCTTGCGCGACTGCAACGAGAAGCTGTACGCCATGCAGTTCCCGCAGTGCATTCCGCCCACCCTGGTCTCGCGCGACGCCGCCCGCCTGCGCCACTTTGCCGAGGAACACGGCGAAGTGGTGTTCAAGCCGCTGGACGGCATGGGCGGACGCGGCATTTTCCGGGTACGCAGCGGCGACACCAACATCAATTCCATGCTCGAGACCCTGCTCGGCGACGCGCACCGTTTCGTGATGGCGCAGAAGTTCATCCCGGCCATCAGCGCCGGCGACAAGCGCATCCTCCTGATCGACGGCGAACCGATACCGTATGCACTGGCGCGGATTCCGCGCGAGGGCGAGTTCCGCGGCAACCTGGCCGCCGGCGGCCGCGGCAAGGGCGTGCCGCTGAGCGAACGCGACCGCTGGCTGGTGTCCCAGGTCGCCCCCGACATCCGCCGCCGCGGCCTGCTTTTCGTGGGCCTGGACGTGATCGGCGACTGGCT
>CAZMXV010000224.1:0-2918 GCA_964570295.1 uncultured Rhodanobacteraceae bacterium | reverse complement strand
TCCGCTTCGCGCGCCCGATGACCGACCGGCCCGGCCTGGACATGAGCTTTTCCGGCTTGAAGACCCAGGTGCTGATGGCCTGGCAGAAGAGCGACCAGGGCGAGCGTACGCGCGCCGACATCGCGCGCGGTTTCGAGGAGGCCATCGTCGACACGCTGGTCATCAAATGCCGGCGGGCGCTGGCGGCCACCGGTGCCCGGCGCCTGGTGGTGGCCGGTGGCGTGGGCGCCAACCGCCGCCTGCGCGAGCGTCTGGCCGAGGCCGGCGCGGCGGACGGCTTTCGCGTGTACTTCCCGCGTCTGGAGTTCTGTACCGACAACGGCGCCATGATCGCCCAGGCCGGTGCGCTGCGCCTTGCCGCCGGCCAGGTCGACGGACCCGACATTCGCGTGCGCCCCCGCTGGAGCCTCGAAGACCTGCCGGCACTGGCATCATAGGTACCCCATCCAATCCGGGATTTCGCATGGACACGGTTTTCATCGAGGGGCTCAGTATTGACACCCTGCTTGGCGTGCACGACTGGGAGCGTACCGCGCGGCGCAATGTGACGCTGGACCTGGACATGGCGTTCGACTGTGCGCCGGCCGGTGCCTCCGACATGCTGGCCGACGCGCTCGATTATGCCGCCGTGGCCGCCTGCGTGACCGGGGTGGTCCAGTCGGGCCGTTTCCAGCTGGTCGAGGCTCTGGCCGAAGCCGTCGTGGCCGCCGTGCAGGCTGATTTTTCGGTCGCGTGGCTGCGTCTGACCGTTCGCAAACCCGGTGCACTGGGCAACGGCGCCTGTGTCGGGGTGGTCATCGAGCGCGGGGAGCGTCGTCGATGACGGGGTCATGCCGTTGGCTGCTGCTGCTGGGCTCCAATCTCGAACATGACAGGGTGGTGCGTGAGGCATTGCGCCGCTTGAATACCATCGCGCCCGCCGAGGCACTCACGGATATCCGCCGCTTCAAGGCTTATGGGGGCCGGCCTGGCCCCTATTTCAACGTGCTGGCGCGATGGGACATGCCGGCCGGGCGTGGCGAGGTGGTTTCCTCCATCAAGGCGCTGGAGCGCATGCTGGGCCGGGATCCTGCCGCTGTACGCGTGGACATCGACGTCGACCTCCTGGCCCGCGCCGATGCCGAAGGCCGCTGGCGGGCCGATCCGTACGCCGCGGACAAGGGCGAATTCACGCATGCGCCGGTGATCGCCTTGCTGCGCGAGGCGGGTATCGAGGCGCGGGACATCCTCTGAGGGGAGCAGGCATGGAATGTTCCGTCGTCTACATCCCGCGCTGGCTGCGCTGGACACTGTTGCTGATGCTGTCGTTCCTGCGCACGGCGCGGCGCCGCGGTCTGCGGCTGACGGTACCTTTCACGCCAATGCCGCTGCAGGTCGCCGCGGATCAGATGTGCAACAGCCGCCCCCCGTCCACCGGCAGCACCGTGCCGGTGGTGTAGGTGGCGTCGCGCAGCAGGTACAGCACGGCGGTGGCGATGTCTTCGGGCGAGCCTTGTCGCTCCAGTGCCGTGCGCTTTTCCACCATGTCCGGTGTTTCCGCCTTCACCGGGTTGGTCGACCACAGCACGTTGCCCGGTGCCACCGCGTTCACGCGCACCTGCGGACCCAGTTCGCCGGCCAGCGCGCGCGTGGCCATCACCAGTGCGGCCTTGCTGATGCTGTAGACGGCGTGGCCAGGCAGCGGACGCTCCGCATAGATGTCGGCGATGTTGACGATGGCGCCGCGGCTCGCGGCGAGATGCTTCGCGGCGGCCAGGGCGAGAAAGAACGGCGCGCGCGCATTGGTGGACAACAGGTGGTCCCATTGTTCGACCGTGGTCTCGGCCGGCGGCGTGGCGTAATAGCTGGCGGCATTGTTGACCAGCCCGTCGAGGCGGCCGAAGCGGGCCACCGCGGCTTCGACCAGCGCCGGCGCCGAAGCGACGTCGGTGAGGTCGGCCTGCAGGGCCAGCGTGGAATCGGCGCGCACGGTTTCCAGCTCCATGCGCAACATCTGCATGTCGGCGTCGCTGTGGTGAAAATGCAGCGCCAGGTTGCAGCCGGCCGTGTGCAGCGCACGCGCGATGGCGGCCCCGATGCGCCGCGCCGCGCCGGTGACCAGGATGACGGGGGCGTGGTCGGATGGTGGCACGGAAGTCTCCGGAACAGGCTCGGCGACCATGATAGCGGCGTCGGCCATGGATGATTGTTGCTATGGTAAGGGTTTCCGTTTTTCGGTTCGCCATGGACAAGTTCGACGCCCTTCTCGCCCATTCCTGGATGCAGACCCTGCTGGGCTGCGCGGTACTGCTGCTGCTGGCGTGGCTGAGTTCATGGCTGGCGCGCCACGTGCTGATACGGGTGATGAACGCGGTCGGCAGGCGCACCCGCTGGAAGTGGGACGATGCCATGATCAACCGCGGCGTCTTTCTGCGCCTGGCGCAGGTGGTGCCGATGCTGGTGGTCAACTACGGCCTGCGCGTGGTGCCGGGCGTACCCGCCGCGGTCGAGCAGATCGTGACCAAGGTCACCATGGCGCTGCTCGTGCTGTTCGTGGTGCTGGCCGTCAATGCCACGCTGTCCGCGGGAGAAGACCTTTTCAACGCCAGTCCGCGCGGGCGCGAGCGCACCATCAAGGGCTACGTCCAGCTGGGCAAGATCATCGTGTGGATGTTCGGCGTCATTGCCATCATCGCCACGCTGGTCGACCGCTCGGCGTTGTCGTTGCTGGCCGGGCTGGGTGCCGTTTCGGCGGTGATCCTGTTGATTTTCAAGGACACCATCATGTCGGTGGTGGCCAGTGTGCAGATCGGCTCCTACGACATGCTGCGCGTGGGTGACTGGATCGCGCTGCCCGACGACAACGTCGACGGGGACGTGGTGGAGATTTCGCTGAACACGGTCAAGGTGGTCAACTGGGACAAGACCCTCAGCACCAT
>CAZMXV010000223.1:0-2927 GCA_964570295.1 uncultured Rhodanobacteraceae bacterium | reverse complement strand
GCAACAGCCTGACCGAGATCGTGCAGATCATCGGCCGCGCCACCCGCGACGCGCCCGGCAAGACCCA
This sequence comes from uncultured Rhodanobacteraceae bacterium, assembly GCA_964570295.1. Lineage (GTDB taxonomy): Bacteria > Pseudomonadota > Gammaproteobacteria > Xanthomonadales > Rhodanobacteraceae > Oleiagrimonas. Next base: position 2,860 of record CAZMXV010000223.1, on the reverse strand, counting down.
TGCCCGCTTCACCAACCTGATTGCCGAGCCGGATGCGGACGAGTCGAAGGTGACCGAGGCCGTCAACGACACGCTGAAGGCCATCGCCGCCAGCCTGCTGATGGAGCAGGTGCTGGCGCCGCGTTTCGAGTTCACCCCCAAGAACGCCGGCCCGCAGGAAGGCTTCGACTATGAAGGCGGTTATCAGGAAGGCAAATCCAATGTCGGCGTCAACGAGGCCACCGGCCAGTACCACGTGGAGATCAAGGGTCTGAAGGAGCCGGAAAGCGAAGAAGCCGGCCGCATCTGCCGCGAGGACTTGAACGAGGTCATCACCGCCTTCGTGCAGGACAAGGCCGCGCTCGAACACGGTCTGTTCGACCAGGAAAACACGCTGCCTGAGGAATTGACCATCCAGCGCATGGGCAAGATCGTGCGCGACCGCTATCCCGAGTTGAGCGAGGCCGACCTGGAATCCGTGCGCCAGCATGCCGTGGCCGCCCTGAACGTCACCCAGCAGGCCAAGCGCGAGCTGGACAAGCTGCGCGAAGACGACAGGGACGGCGGCGAGGACAAGGGCAACCTGGCGCTGATCCACGGCGTGCGCAAGTTCGTCAACGTGCGCGACCTCGACATCGACCTGATCGACGCCATCAACCCCTTCGACGCCGCCTACGCGGTGCTGGCCCGGGCCATGAACGAGGGCACGCTCAAGCAGGTGCAGGCCGCCATCGCCGCCAAGCGCATGGGCATCGACCGCGACGAGGCCGTGGAGCTGACCCAGCGTGCCATGCTGTTCAAGCAGGACCGGGGACGTGCGCCGGACATCAACGCCAACGATCCCTGGGAACGGCGCATGGCCGAAGGCGTTGCGGCACTGGCCCGCTACCGGCGGCAGGAAAAGGCCGCCGAAACCTCCAGGGCAGGTGCGTAAGCGATGGCCAGGTCACGCGAAGACGAAATGCTGGAAGCCCTGGGCGTGGACACCACGCCCGAGGAAGTGCGCCAGTACACGCGCCAGGAAGAACGCCTGATAGCCGGCTTCGAGGACATCCAGCGTTTCGTCGACGAGCATGGCCACGTGCCGCAGCATGGCGAGGATCTGGATATCTTCGAGCGCCTGTATGCGGTGCGCCTGGATCGCCTGCGCCAGCTGCCGGAGGCCCGCAAGCTGCTGGAACCGATGGACCGGCAGGGCCTGCTTGCCGAGGACGGACAAGCGCAACGCCCCTCGCCCGGGCAACTGGACGAGGATGCCTTGCTGGCCGAGCTGGGCGTGGGTGGCGACGAGGACATCACCACCTTGCGACACGTGAAATCGCACGCCCGGAGACAGGCCGCCGAGGCCGTGGCCGATCGTGTGGCATGCAAGGATTTCGACCGGTTCCGGCCCCTGTTCGAGCAAGCCGGCAGGGAACTTGAAAATGACCAGCGGACAACCCTTCGTTTCGGCCGCGACGCCAGCATCGAGGAAGGCAATTTCTTCATTCTCGGCGGGCAGATGGCCTACGTGGCCAAAGCCGGGGAGGATTTCAGCTCCCCGCAAGGCAAGAAAGACGCGCGCTTGCGGGTGGTTTTTTCCAACGGTACCGAAAGCAACCTGCTGCGCCTGTCGCTGGCCCGCGCGCTATACAAGGATGAGGCCGGACGCCGACTCAGCGACCCACATGCGGGCCCGCTGTTCAGCAACCACATGGACGGCGGTGATGTGGAAAGCGGCACCATCTACGTGTTGCGCAGCCGCTCCGAGGAACCTTTCGTGGCCGAGCATCGCGAGTTGATCCACAAGATCGGTGTAACCGGCGGCAAGGTCGAAACCCGCATCGCCAATGCCAGGCGCGATCCGACGTATCTTCTGGCCGATGTGGATATCGTGGCCACCTACAGGCTCTCCAACATCAACCGTGTAAGGTTGGAAAATCTGTTGCATCGAATCTTTGCACCTGCGCAATTGGAGTTGACCATCAGGGACCGCTTCGGTGGGCCGGTCAAACCACGAGAATGGTTTTTGGTGCCGCTCGCCGTCATCGACGAGGCCGTGCAGCGTATCCGGGACGGCTCCATCACTGAAGTCATATACGACCCAGAAACTGCCTCCATGGCTCGCAAAAACGACTGATGCTTCCGGTTTCCGGCCTCACTCCGGCGGCGGGCCGTCGGGGCGGCGGTGGAGGAAGCGCGCGAAGCGCGGCAGGCCGGTGGCGGTGAGGCCGTTGTAGCGGTAGGTGATCCAGGTGCCGACGGGGGGCGGGTCGGCGCGCTGGGCGTCGCTGAAGCCGGTGCCGATGGCGAATTCGCGGCCGTCGGGTGTGCGTACTTCCAGAGATCCCATCAGGCCCTCCAGGCGGCCGTGGCCGGGGTGGATGGCGATGACCCGGGCTTCGGCGTCGCGATAGGGCTTGAGTTTGTACAGCCCCGCGCCGCGGCCGGCGCGATAAGGGGCGTCGCCACGATGCAGCACCAGACCTTCGCCGCCGCGGCCCAGCACGTCCTGCAGCGCGCGGCGCAGGGCATCTTCGTCAGCCACGTGGAACTGGCGGATGGCCACTACCCAGGGCTGGCCGATGCGTCCGACCGTGGCACGGATGGCGGGCACGCGGGCATTGAAATCACCGTCATGGGCCGGCAGGTCGAAAACCCGGTATGTGATGCCGTGCCAGGCGGGGTCGTCCGGCGCGGCCGTGCGCACGATGGCCGAGGCGCGCGAAAACCGGCCGTAGCCGGCCCACAGCTCACCGTCCATGGGCGTGTCGGGCCAGCCGGCGGTGAACCATGCCGGCGCCTCGACGCGGTGTCCGCCGCGCGTCCACAGCCGCCGGCCGTCCCAGTACCCGCGCACGCCGTCGAACTTTTCGCTGACCCAGTAGCGCGACAGGTCCAG
>CAZMXV010000222.1:0-2947 GCA_964570295.1 uncultured Rhodanobacteraceae bacterium | reverse complement strand
AGAACAGGGTGTGGAAGTAGGTGATGTCCTTGCCGATGAAGTGCACCATCTCGGTGCCGGCGGCGGCCGCGGCGTCGCGCTCGACGAAGGCGTCGAAGTCCAGCCCCTCGCGTTCGGCGTATTCGTGGAACGCGGCGAGGTAGCCCACCGGCGCGTCGACCCAGACATAGAAGAACTTGTCCGTCGTGCCGGGGATCTCGAAGCCGAAATACGGCGCGTCGCGCGAGATGTCCCAGCTGCGCAGGCCGTCCTCGAACCACTCCTTGAGCTTGTTGACCACTTCGGACTGCAACTTGCCGGCGTCGCGGCGCTCTTCCAGCCAGGCCTTCAGCATGACCTCGAAATCGGCCAGCTTGACGAAATAGTGCAGTGACTCCTTGCGCACCGGCTTGGCGCCGCTGACCACCGAGTAGGGCTCGATCAGGTCGGTGGGCTGGTAGGTCTTGCCGCACACCTCGCACGAATCGCCATATTGGTCCTTGGCGTGGCAGTTGGGGCATTCGCCCTTGATGAAGCGGTCCGGCAGGAACATGTCGCGTTGCGGATCGTAGAACTGCTCCACCGGTCGCGACTCGACATGCCCGGCCTGGTCCAGCGCCGCGTAGATGCGTGCCGTCAGCGCGCGGTTGGTTTCCGTGTGGGTGCTGGAATAGTGGTCGTAGCCGATGCCGAAATCACGGAAATCGGCCAGATGCGCCGCGTGGCTGGCGCCGACCAGCGCCTCCGGGGTGATGCCTTCGCGCTGCGCACGCAGCATGATCGGCGTGCCGTGCGCGTCGTCGGCGCAGATGAAATGCACTTCGTGTCCGGCCATGCGCATGGCGCGCACCCAGATGTCGCCCTGCACGTGCTCGACCATGTGGCCGACATGGATCGGGCCGTTGGCGTAGGGCAGGGCACAGGTGACGAGGATGCGGCGGGGAACGGCGTTCACGGGCAATTTCGGTGATTTGGGGCGAGCCGCCGATTATGGCATGGGGGAGGGGCAAGGGGGGAGGAGCGGGTGGCGGGGTGCCAAAATCGCCGGGTGAGGCGTCTTTTACGGTTTTCCGGGCTTCGGCTCCAGGGTCGTGGCCGTGTACGCCTGCGGCAATCGCAGGTTCCATCGCGGCCACGGGCCGCTTGCACAATGCTTGCCCGGAGCCTCCTGAAACCGCTGGGGGAAACACCTGAAGCGGGCTTGCCACTCGCCCTTGGTCACGCCCGCGTCCGCGCCTGCGCTATCCGCCCCATCCCCGGTGCGAACCAGCCGCGCTCCACAAGCCGGTGCTCTCGCTACTCGCCCTTCTCCCGCGCATTCACCCTCTGCCACACCTGGGTGCGGCCCAGCAGCGAGAATCCGATATATCCGCGCACCTTCAGTTTCTGCCCGCTGTCGGTGAGGGTCAGTTTCACCTTGTAGGTCTTGCCGCTGGAAGGGTCGATGATGTGGCCGCCGTCCCAGCTGTCGCCGTTGCGGGTCAGGCCCCACATGATGGTCATGCCTTCGATGGGCTTGTCGTGGCGTTCGCCCTCGCACTGGGTGCACCTGGGCGGCTGGCCATCGCGCGCGATCTGCTCGGGGCTCATGTTCATCACCTTGAGCACGGTGCCGGTGAGCTGGCCGTCATGTTCGTCGATGCGGATGACCGAGGTGATCTTGCCGGTGTGGTCGTCCACCTGGTTCCAGGTGCCGACGGGCGTGGACTCGGCGGCCAGGGCGGGCGCGGCAAGCAGGACAAGACACAGCAGGCCGGCGAGGCGGGGGAGGAGGTAACGCATGACGGCACTCCATACGACCAAGTATGTCCGACAGCCTGCTACCTGCCGGGAGGAAGGTCAAGCGCCATCGCGCCGGTGCCGCCGCGGGCGGCCCGCGGAGTCAGGTCCGGGGGCCGCGCATCGGCACGGGATGCCCGTACAGTGAAGCCGGATCGCGTGACAGGTTGTTCTTTTCCAGGGCTTCCAGGTAATCCTGCCAGTTCTTTTCCTGATTGACGCCGAGGTCGTGGAGGGTTTCCCACGAATAGATGCCACTGGCGTGGCCGTCGGTGAACTTCAGCAGCACCGCATAATTGCCGACCGGCTCGATCTCGTAAATGTTGACGGCCTGCTTTCCCGCCAGAAGCACCTTCTGTCCTGGCCCATGGCCCTGCACCTCGGCCGACGGGGAATAGACCCGCAGGTATTCGCAGGGCATGACGAAGCGCTCGCCGGATTCGAACGTGACTTCCAGCGTGCGCGATTTCTTGTGCAGCTCGATTTCGGTGGGCTTGGGAGCTTTCTGGGGGGTGTTCATGGGCGCGAGGCTAGCAGCTTTGGCCGGAAAGGGCATGACCTGTATCAGGGCCGGCCTTGATGCCGATCAGTGAAGCGCGGTACACATGCATCATAATGGCCGGCCCCCACATGGCTTGATCCGCTCATGACACAGGTATCCGAAGCCCGGGTCCGAGACATCCTGGGCACATTGACCGACCCGCACACCGGACGCTCGCTGGAGGCCGCCGCGCGCGCCATCGGCGTGGACGGCGCGCGCGTTTCCGTGGACGTGGCCCTCGGCTATCCCGCCCATACCTGGCGCGCCGATCTGGCGGCCACGGTGCGCGGCGCGCTGGAGGCGGACCCTGACATCGAATCGGCCAGCGTGTCGGTCACCTGCCGCGTGCGGGCGCACCAGGTGCAGGGCAAGCTGCTGCCGCTGCCGGGCGTGAAGAACATCATCGCCGTGGCCTCTGGCAAGGGCGGCGTGGGCAAGTCCACGGTGGCCGTCAACATGGCCCTGGCGCTGGCGGCCGAAGGTGCCCGCGTGGGCATGCTGGATGCCGACATCTATGGCCCCAGCCAGCCGCGCATGCTGGGCATCGAGGGACGTCCCGGTTCGCCGGACGGCAAAACCATCATCCCCATGCACGCGCACGGCATCCAGGCGATGTCGATCGGCCTGCTGGTGGGCGACAACACGCCC
>CAZMXV010000221.1:0-2958 GCA_964570295.1 uncultured Rhodanobacteraceae bacterium | reverse complement strand
TGGCGCTGGCGCGTGGCCATGGAGCGCATGAACACGCGATGGCTGCGCAGGCTGTTCATGCGGATGCGGTCGCCCAGCAACGCGCCGCCGGAGCGCCGCCGCGTGGGGTCGACGGCCAGCACCGCGATGCGCATCTCGGGGAAGGCATGCAGGAAACGCAGCAGCAGTTCATCCACGGCGGAGGATTTGCCGGCGCCGCCGGTGCCGGTGATGCCGATGACCGGAGACCGGGAACCGGGGGCCGGAGGCCGGGACCAGCTTTCCCGCAATTTTTCGAGTTCCGTATCCGAAAACGCGCCGTCCTCGAGAGCGCTCAAGACGCGACCGATGCTGATTTCATCCTCGACATTCGCACTGGCCGGAGCCAACCGGTCCCCGGTCCCCGGTCCCCGGTCCCGAGCGTGCGAAGCACGCGCCACCACATCCTCGATCATCTCCACCAGCCCCAGCTTCATGCCGTCGTTGGGGTGGTAGATGCGCTCGACGCCGTAGTCCTGGAGTTCCTTGATTTCTTCGGGCGTGATGGTGCCGCCGCCACCGCCGAACACGCGGATGTGACCGGCGTTGTGCTCCTTGAGCATGTCGACCATGTATTTGAAGTATTCGACATGGCCGCCCTGGTAGGAACTGATGGCGATGGCATCGGCATCCTCCTGCAACGCCGCGCGCACCACGTCCTCCACCGAGCGGTTGTGCCCCAGGTGGATCACCTCGGCGCCCTGGTCCTGGATGATGCGGCGCATGATGTTGATCGCCGCGTCGTGGCCGTCGAACAGGCTGGCGGCGGTCACGAAGCGCAAGGGCGTGGCGTCGGCCTGCGGGGCGCTCGCGGAAATGTGCTTGGCGGGCGTGCTCATGGAGTCTCCGGGTGGGTCATCTGTCAAGACGGCCATTGTATCGCGGATGCCGGGAGCCCCGGCATGCCTTCCCGGCCCCGGACCACGCGGATGGCGAGGCACCAGGCGCTCCGCCCGGCGCTTCGGTTCCTGTTCGGGAAAGCTGCGGTATGCTCGCGTGAAGTTGCACACGACTGGGGAAAAGCCATGAAACGTTTCGCTCTGGCCGCCTGCGCGGGGCTGCTGATCGTATTGGCCGGCTGCGCCACCTCGCCCACCGGCCGCAGCCAGCTGATGCTGGTGTCCGACGCGCAAATCAACCAGATGGGCATCGCCTCGTTCAACGAAATGCGCAAGGAAGGAAAGTTTGCCAATGCGCCGCGCGAGCGCGCCTATGCCTCCTGCGTGGCGAACAGCCTCATCAAGGTGCTGCCGGCTCCCTGGAACAGCCAGAAATGGGAAGTGCAGATCATCAAGGACGACACGCCCAATGCCTTTGCCCTGCCCGGCGGACGCATCGGCGTCAACCAGGGCATGTTCAAGGTTGCCTCCAACCAGGACCAATTGGCCGTGGTGCTGGGACACGAGCTTTCGCACGTGATCGCGCGCCACGGCGCGGAACGCGTTTCCGACAACCTGGCCACCCAGATCGGCGTTACCGCGGCCAGCGCCGCCGGTGCCGCCAAGGGCATGGACCCCAACGCCATGCAGGCGCTGCTCGGCGTGGGGGCGCAGGTTGGCTTCCTGCTGCCGTTCTCGCGGGCCCAGGAAAGCGAAGCCGATGTCATGGGCCAGCGCTACATGGCCCAGGCGGGTTTCAATCCCGAGGCCGCGGTAACGCTGTGGCAGAAGATGGAGCAAAGCGGCGGCGGCTCGCGCAGTTCATTCCTTTCCACTCATCCCTCGCCCGGCCAGCGCATCAACCGCCTCGGCCGCGGAGCTGCCGAGCTGATGCCCGTCTACCGGCAGGCGCGGCAATCCGGCCACGCCCCGTCATGCCACCTCTGACAAGCACCGTCTTCACCTGACTAAACCGGCCATGAACATGGCCCGGGTCCGGGTCAACAACCAGGCGGCTCCGCGCGTTTCATGCCAGGGAGTCACCACGGCTGGAAAACACATGAAGATCATCGGCAAACTGGCGATACTGGCGGGCACCGGGCTGCTGTTCGGCACCGGATTCGGCCTGGGCATGCCCACGGCCCAGGCCGGCACCCATGTGAGCATCCAGGTCGGCATCGCCCCGCCCCCGCCGCGGTGGGAGCCGATACCCGCCCCCCGCGCCGGCTTCTTCTGGGTGCCCGGCTACTGGATGTGGGTGAGTGGCGGTTACCGCTGGCATGCCGGCCGCTGGCACCGGCATCGCCCGGGCTACACGTACATGCGCCCGGCCTGGTACCGGTCCGGCCGTACCTGGCGTTTCCGCTCCGGCTATTGGCACCCTGCGCGCCATCGCGTGGTGATCCACCCATCCCGCCGCCACCATGCCCCCCGCAATCGGCACTGGCGTCCGCACCATCGCGCGCCCCGCCACGGGCACTGGCGCTCGCGCGGGCACCATCGCGGCCACAGGTAGGCCAAGGGGCCGGGAAGGCCCGGCGCCTCTTCCCGTGGCCGCCCCGGGAAAACCCGGCCTCATGGCACCCTGCCGCGCCAAGTACTAAACTACGCCGCGCACATACCCGCCCCAGCCCCTTGCTGGGGCGATGCTTATGCAAGCCGTGCAACGAATCAAAGCAGCCGTGGCCGCGCGCGACACAACGCGGCTCCGGCACCAGATTGCCGCCGCTGGCGGCAAGACAAAACCACGGAGTCCGATTCCGATGATCTTCGAAACCATTGCTACGACCGACCACGAGGAAGTGGTCTTCTGCCAGAACAAGGACGCCGGCCTGAAGGCCATCATTGCCATCCACAACACGGTCCTGGGTCCGGCCCTGGGCGGCCTGCGCATGTGGCCGTACAAGACCGAGCAGGAAGCGGTCAACGACGTGCTGCGCCTGTCGCGCGGCATGACCTACAAGAACGCGGTGGCCGGCCTGAACCTGGGCGGCGGCAAGTCGGTGATCATCGGCGATCCGGCCAAGGACAAGTCCGAGGCCCTGTTCCGCGCCTTCGGCCG
>CAZMXV010000220.1:0-2972 GCA_964570295.1 uncultured Rhodanobacteraceae bacterium | reverse complement strand
AGGCTGATCACCAGCGCTCGAACGCACCACTTGTGGCATTGGAAACGCGTGTGGCGACAGCAGACATGAAAAACTGGCGTACCGAACTGAGCGACGGTACCAGGATGGATCTATCTGCCGACTGCGCATGTGCCTATTGGGCGTGGAGTCGAGCCTCGCAATATGCTGACGCAGAGCCAGCCAATACCCGCGCGTCCAAACCTGCGCCCGCGCATAACGTGTACTACACCAGTCCGGGCATGGGCAATGTGGCTGCTACGGTCAATCGCGGGAAGCCATCCACAAACTACAGCAGCATCAATGGCATCGTGGCACGTTTTCAGGCCTATAATACATGTGAGGTCACGCTTCTGGATACCCCGATCTTCCCTGGCACCAATCAACCACACGAACCACGAGATTACCGACCGAGGCATCCGTGATGCGTCAAGCCGCACCGCTTGTATACCCACTATTTTTTATTGCTCTCGTTGCTTGTGCCAATACGAGTGATACAACTTCATCCAGATCTGAGCAAGATATTTCCCGAAGCAAGGCGACTCTGGATCCTGTTTACAATGCGGGTAAGTGCCATTTCAAACTCCCGCTAAACGGCGGAACTGTAAGAACACACAATGGATCTTCGGTCCAAAGCGCCGGTTACTATCCACCGGGCACATCCCTCTGGAGCGTTCCATTTATTTGTCATGGAGGAGCTTCGCAAGATGACATTTACAACCAAATTGGAGCTAAACCCGAAAGCGGCAAATGGATTGATTTGGATTTCGACGAGCCATTCAAGCCAAAGCAAAAATTCAAACTCATCAAGTTTTCCGGCAAGAACTGGGAAGGCATCGCTACCGCCGTTGACCAAATTTACTACGCGGAGCCAGACCAAAGGTCGCGCTTCTTCAATTTTTGTCTCATCGAGAATGATGGACCGCAGGTACTCTGCGGCCGCACGCAGATTCGTGGCGTCACGCAACCACCTTCCGTCAGCAAGCTGCCCAAAATCATGGCCGTCCTCAAGACCCTCGTGTTTGTTGATCCGCCAAACACTTCACCCCCATCTCCCGCCACGACCAACAAACCCTGACGGCGCCATGGCTGCGAAAGTGTCAATACGCCGTTCCAGTTCGACAGCGACTGCGTCAGCCCCTCGTTGCTTCTGGACGTCACGGCAAACAGTCGCGTCTGGAGATTGTGACCTTTGAGGGCACCCGGCGCGGCGCCTTTCGCGGCGAGGGCTTCGAGCTGATCACCGACGGCTGGGCCGTGGTTCGCGCCGGCGAAGGCCTGCTCGCCTCGGCCACCGCGCGCCGCGAAGGGCAATCCACGCAGATGGACAGCGCCGAAGCACGCGGCCAACTGAAAGCCGCCGAAGCCACCGCCCAACGCCTCGACAGCGCCGCCAGCCAGGCCGGCGCCCGGGGCCTGGCCGGCACTGCTGCCCATGCCGACCTCATGCGGCACCTCGACCCGGACCAGGACGGTGCCTACACCGGCACGGTCGGTGGCCAGGATCCCACCCGTCCCGCCAACGGCACACGCAGCGGCGGTGCGCCCGTCGAACACTTCGGCGCCCCGCATCTGGTCATGGAAACCCCCGAAAGCCTGGCCCTGACCACCCCCAACAGCACCGCCAGCTTCGCCGGAAGGCATCAGCACTTCACCAGCCAGCGCGACGCCCACCTCGCCGCCGGCACCAGCCTCGCCGCCGCCTCCGGCGCCAGTGCCGGCCTGTACGCCGCCGATGGCGGCCTCAAAGCCATCGCCAACCACGGCCCGGTCAGCCTCCAGGCCCACACCGACGCCATGGCCATCCTGGCCGACGACAGCGTCACCGTCACCAGCACCGACGAGCGCATCGACGTCCTCGCCAAGGAAAAAATCGTCCTGCAGTCCGGCCAGTCCACCATCACCCTCGACGGCCAGCACCTCACCATCGCCTGCCCCGGCACCTTCACTGTCAAAAGCAGCACGCACAATTGGTTGGGGGGCAAAGCGCAGGCAGCGCAAATCGAGCCGTTGCCCTCAGGGGCGATCCGATTTGCATCCGCTTCCCCTGCACCCACTTCATTGCAGGACGGGGCCTACGATCAGGCATTCGCTGCAACTTGGGGGGACACGAACATCCCGGCAAAAAACGTGGCATATACACTCACCTCCGGTGAAGCGACCGCAACCGGAAATACCGAAGACGACGGCATGACCCGTGCGGCCCAAAGTGACCGCCCGGGCAACATTGCCTTCGCGCTGAAGGGAGACGATCATGACCGGGCCTGAACAACACGCGTGGGGCTACCCGCTATGGGGCGAAGCGCAGGCCGCCTATACGCCGACTTCCGACAAAAAGCGCGTCCCGGTCAAACTGCGAGTATGCGACGGACGGGTTCCACTGGCGCCGGAAAACGTCATTGGCTTGTGCACTTACTACTATCGGCCACTGCACAAGGAATACATCGACAAGAGCGGTGTTCCTCTTGGTGATACCCCTGCGGCCGCCGCACGCTATTTGAAAAAGAAGTGGCATGAGATAAGAGATTGGAGTGATCAATGGAACCCGTGGAGCGACCACAAGACTTCCACGCTGCTTCTGGATCAGAGGACAGAGCTCATCCCTGCCGACCCTTCCAGCCCAGATTGGTCACGCCATGCCAATTTCATGATGCGGCACATTGGCTGCGGGCATAAACCGCCTTCTTATTACGTGAGCTATGGCTATTTCTATTGTTCGCGGTATGGAAAATTGTTATATCCGAGATTAAGCGACCCTGGACGTATGTGGCTCGCAAGTGCACGTAAACTACTTCAGCGCAATATGGAAGATGGTTTGCGTGACAATATGCAAAGCAATCAGATTAACGTCGAGTGCAAGCGCTACCCAAACCGCAGTGTTCATATGGAAGTGGCCCAGTATAATCTGGAAATCAGCAATACTCTCTTCAAGACTTTCGCGTTCAACACCCATCCGGCTTCCTATCTCGATGCTG
>CAZMXV010000219.1:0-3012 GCA_964570295.1 uncultured Rhodanobacteraceae bacterium | reverse complement strand
GCTCCGCCAACGCCACCAAGCGCATCGAGACCCTGGTGCAGACCATTCAGTCCGACACCAACGAGGCGGTCAGCTCCATGGAGCAGACCACCACCGAGGTGGTGCACGGCGCGCGTCTGGCCGAGGACGCCGGTACCGCGCTGGGCGACATCGAGAGCGTGTCCAACAACCTGGCCGCGCTGATCCAGAACATTTCCACCGCGGCGCAGCAGCAGTCCGATGCGGCCACGGACATCACCAGCACCATGAACTCGATTCAGGAGATCACCTCGCAGACGTCGCTGGGCGCCAGCCAGACGGCCGAGTCCATCGGCAACCTGGCACAGCTGGCCAACGACCTGCGGCGCTCGGTGGCGGACTTCAAGCTGCCGGGATGACCGGCGGCACGGAAAGGAGAGCGGGCAGGGCACGGGAGCCCGTGCCCGCGGGGCGTGGCAGTCGCTGACGCGGCTGCTCGCGTGCCCACAGGGTGCCGGAGACTGGCAGTAATGAAGTGGCAATACCGGGCTTCGGGCACCTCCGAAGCTTCTCCAAGGGGGCGCGACGGCGCATGAGACTGGAAGACGACATCGATTTCACCACGTTGAACTGGGTCAAGCCTGAGCTGGACGAGGCCCTGACACGTGCGCGCCAGGCGTTGGAGGAGTACGTCGAAGCCCCAGACGACGCCAATCTCATGCAGATCTGCGCCGGCGAACTGCACCAGGTGCAGGGTACGCTACGGATGGTCGAGCTCTACGGCGCGGCCACCGTCGTGCAGGAAATGGAGCAGCTGGTCGGTGCGCTGCTGGACGGGCGCGTGGGCAGACCGGACGACGCCTATGCCGCGTTGATGCGCGGCATGATGCAGATGCCCGACTACCTGGAGCGCCTGCAAAGCGGCTATCGCGACATACCCATCGTCCTGCTGCCCCTGCTCAACGACCTGCGCACCTGCCGTGGCGCGGAAGTCCTGCACGAGTCGGAACTGTTCCTGCCCGACCTGGAGGCGCCCCTGCCGTCGCAGGCGCCGGGAGCCCCGCAGCCCTTGCCGGCGGCGGAACAGCGCCAGGAAGTGGCGGCACTGCGGCTGCGTTTCCAGCAGTCGCTGCTGTCGTGGTTCCGTGGCCAGGGCGGCAATGCCGCGCTGAACGGCATGCGCGACACGCTGGACTTGCTGACCGCCTGCTGCCACACCCTGGCCGGACGCCGCCTGTGGTGGATCGCGGCCGGCGTGATCGACGGCTTGGCCCAGGGCGTGCTCGACGAGCATGGCACCGAGGTCAAGCAGTTGATCGGCCGCGTCGACCGTTGCATCCGCGCGCTGATCGAGCAGGGCGAAAAGGTCCTGGGCGAGGGCGAGGCCGTCGAGATCGAGCACAAGCTCCTTTATTACGTGGCACGCGCCCACAGCGGCAGCGCGCGCCTGAAGGAAATACGCGACACCTACCACCTGGAACAGCTGCTCCCCGACGCGGTCGAGGTCGAGCACGCCCGCAGCGCCATGGCCGGGCACAACCGGGAATTGCTGGATACCGTGGCGCAGGCCATCAAGGACGACCTGCTCAACGTGAAGGACGCGCTGGACCTGTATCTGCGCGACATGGACGGCGACCCGGCCCGGCTGGCGGGGCAGGCCGATATCCTCGACCGCGTCGGCGACACCCTCGGCATGCTGGGTCTGAACGTGCCGCGCCGCGTGGTCGGCGAGCAGCGCGGCATCATCCAGGAAATGGCCACGCGCGCGCGCGCTGTCGACGAGGACGTGCTGCTGGACGTCGCCGGTGCGCTGCTGTACGTGGAAGCGTCGCTGGACGATCACATCGAACGCCTGGGCGCGCACGACGACGACGTCGAGTCCGAGCCGGCCCTGCCGCGCAGCGAGGCGCGCCAAGTGCTTTCGGCGTTGATGCGCGAGGCCGTCGACAACATCGGCAAGGTCAAGGACATGCTGGTGGCGTTCGTGGAGTCGCCCTGGGACCACGCGCAGGTGGCGGGAGCCCCGGCACGCCTGGACGAAGTCTGCGGCGCCCTGAGCATGATCGACGCCGGTCGCTCGGTGGAGCTGGTCCGCGGCATCGGTCGCTTCATCCACAATGAACTGGTGGTCGACGCCCGCGTTCCGGCCGCGGGGCAGATGGACAAGCTGGCCGATGCGCTGGCCTCCATCGAGTACTACCTGGAGGCAGCCCGCGAGCATCGCGGCGGCCTCGGACACATTCTCGACGTGACCGAACAAAGCCTCGCGCAGCTGGGCTATTGGCCGGTGCCGGACATGCGCGATGCCGACGTGGCGGTTTCGGTGCCGCCGCCGGCGGCATCCGACGTCCCGGCCGACGAGATCGTGCCGGTCGAGCCGCAGGCGGAAACGCATCCCGACCTCACCGGCCCGGTGAGCATGCCCATGGAAGAGGCCGCCAGCGAGCCCGCGGCACCCGATGCACCGCCCGCCGCGGACGATGCCGCCGGGGAGCCCGCGTCCGCCGCGCCGGGGCCGGAGCCGGTGGACGAAGCCGGCGACTGGATCGAGATCGAGGAGGAAATCCAGGAACAGGTGGCCGTGCCCGACGCGATGGCCGCGCGTGCGGGCTTCCAGGGAGCCGCCGATGAAATCGACGACGAAATCCGCGAAGTGTTCCTGGAGGAGGTCCAGGAAGAAATCGACGCCCTCCACACCGCGCTCGACAGCTGGCTGGCCCGTCCCGAGGACATGCAGCAACTGATGCCGATCCGGCGCGCCTTCCACACCCTCAAGGGGTCCGGGCGCCTGGTCGGGGCCGAGGTGCTGGGCGAGTTCAGCTGGAAGATCGAGAACATGCTCAACCGCGTGCTCGATGGCTCCATCCCGGGGCACGAGAACGTGCAGGCGTTGGTGAAGCAGGCGGTCGACGCCCTGCCGGGGCTGCTCGGTGCGCTCAAGGGCGAAGGCACGCCGGAAGCACCGCTGGTGGCGATTGCCGAGGCGGCCGACCGGCTTGCCGCCGGCGATGCCGATGCCACCGTGGAAGCGGTCGCCGCGCCGGCCCTGCAGAC
>CAZMXV010000218.1:0-3051 GCA_964570295.1 uncultured Rhodanobacteraceae bacterium | reverse complement strand
CGACCATCAGTTTGAGGAAATAACCGATGTCCATTGGGCACCTGTGGTGTAATTGATGTTGATGCTAGATTGTCCCGGTTTGGGGCACCCTCGTATACCGCCAGGATCACGGTTTATGGCAATGACAGCAAAAATTCCGACGCATTTGCGCACGCTGGGCGCCGCCTCGGCACTGGCGCTTCTGGCCGCCTGCGCCAGCGTGCCGCCGCCAACGGGTTTGGTGCAGCGCGCCCAGCAGCAGCTGGAAGCCGCCCGCGACGCCCAGGCCGATGATTACGCCCCGGTGGACATGACGTTTGCCGAACAGCGCCTCCAGGCGGCCCAGGCGGCCATGAATGCCGGAAAGTACGCCCAGGCGCGCGACATGGCGAACGAGTCGCTGGCCGACGGCCGGCTGGCGCAGACCCGCGCCGAGCTTGCCGTGGCGCGCAAGGAAATCAAGGCCCGCAGCGCCGAAAACAAGCGCCTGCGCCAGCAGCTGCTGGCGCCGCCGGAAAGCGCCGCGCCGGCGCGCCCGGCTCCGCCTGCTTCGAACAATTCGGGGTTGCCGGAAGAAATCATGCTGCCGCAGCCGCAGGAGCCGGCTCCTGCGGCGGGCGACGGCTCGACGGGGCGGCCGGCGCCGCAGGGAGACCAGCCATGAACACGACCCTCAAATGCCTTGCCGCCGGCCTGATGGCGGCCTTTGCCGCCGGTGCCATGGCCGCCAAGACGGACCTGGATTACCAGCGTCTCAGCCAGAGCCTGGACAAGCTGGCCGCGGATCCCGTGCTGAGCCGCTACGCGGATGCCGAGCGCTCGCTGGCGCGCCAGGCGGTGAACGAGCTGCAGGATGTCAGCAGCAAGCGCCGCGAGTACGTACTCTACATCGCCGAGCGGCGCGTGGATCTGGCCCGCGCCTCGGCCGAACTGGCCGATGCGCGCCACAAGCTGCAGCAGTTGCAGAGCGAGCATGCCGGCATCCTGCTCGAGGCCAGCCGCATGGACGCCGCGGCGACGCGCCGGGCGCTGGAGCGCGAGCGCCTGCGCAACCAGTTGGCGGCCGAGCAGGCCGAGCGCCTGCAGGCGCAGGGGCTGGCCTATTCGCAGGCGGCGGAAAAGGCGCGTGCCGAGGCGGAGCAGGCCCACCGCCTTGCCCAGTCGCAGTCGCGCGCCGCCGCCGCCGCCCGCCACGAGGCCGAGCTGGCCGAGAGTGCGGTGCGCCTGATGCGCCAGCAGATGGACCACATGCAGGCCCGTCGCGGCGCCGAGGGCATGCAGATGACCCTGAGCGGCGTGGCCTTTGCCACCGGCCAGACGTCCCTGCGCCCCGAGGCGAAATCGCACCTGGGCAAGCTGGTCCAGTTCGTGCAGTCCAAACCGGGCAAGCGCATCCGCATCGAAGGCTACACCGATTCCAGCGGCAACGCGGCGATCAACCAGAGCATTTCCCTGCAGCGGGCCCGCTCGGTGGGCCAGGCGCTGGTGGAGCAGGGCGTCGACGCCTCGCGCATCAGCGCGGTGGGGATGGGCGAGACGAATCCGGTGGCCAGCAACAGTACCCCCGAGGGCCGGGCCAAGAACCGCCGCGTGGTGGTGATCCTGCAGGACTAGACACGCTTCGGCCTGCCCGGCGTGTCTCTGCTCGGGCGCGGACAACGCGTCGGCCGGCGCGTGCCGATATCGGTGTTTAACGCTTTGCAACCGCTTGTTTTAACCCAAAATTTTCATTGGGCGGCGGCAGTTGCAGGGGGCGCCGGGAAGGAGTAGGGTCAAAGTCGACGGGGAGCTTTCGCCCCTGCCGCCACCGGTCAGATCCATGCATCCCATTGCCTTGTCCGTGTACGCCACCGCCGCCTTCCCGGCCGTGGCGCGGGTGCGTGCGTCTTCGTTTTGCCCCTTCATGCCGTCACGTGACCGGCGCGCCGGCGTGTCCCTGCCTACGGGAGGTTGTCATGTTTGAAAACCAGCAGCGTGAAGATGTCGAGGCCTTGATGAAGGCCAATACCGAGTTCCGTCGCCTGTACCACCACCACAAGAAACTCGACAGCAAGGTGCATGACGCGGAGATCGGGGCGCTGCCCATGGACGCGGACGCCCTGAGCAACATGAAGCGCGAAAAGCTGGTGGCCAAGAACCGGCTGCTGCGCATGTGGGAAGAACACCGGCAACACGGCACCCACTGACCCTTTCCCTTTCCTGTCCCCTTGCGGCGCGGGCCTCCCGGAGGCCCGCGTCTCGTGTCTGGACGCCTCCGTTATGATGGGGACCGCCATGATCCGACGGGAATTCCGATGAGCGTCCATTCCAGCATCCTCGAACTGATCGGCCACACGCCGATGCTGCGTGTCTCGCATCTGGACACGGGGCCGTGCGAGCTGTACCTGAAGCTGGAAAGCATGAATCCCGGTGGGTCGATCAAAGACCGCATCGGCCTTTCCATGATCGAGGGCGCGGAAAAGTCCGGCAGGCTCAAGCCCGGCGCGACCCTGGTCGAGGGCACCGCCGGCAATACCGGCCTGGGTCTGGCCCTGGTGGCGCAGGCCAAGGGCTACAAGCTGATCCTCGTGGTGCCGGACAAGATGAGCCGCGAGAAGATCTTCAACCTCAAGGCCATGGGCGCCGAGGTGGTGCTGACCCGCTCGGATGTCGCCAAGGGCCATCCCGAGTACTACCAGGATCTGGCCGCGAAGATTGCCGAGGAAACGCCCGGCGCGTATTTCATCAACCAGTTCGGCAACCCCGACAATCCGGCCGCGCATCGCGCCACCACCGGCCCGGAAATCCTCGAACAGATGGACGGCAAGGTGGACGCGCTGGTGTTCGGCTGCGGCTCGTCCGGCACCATGACCGGCCTGTCGCAGTATTTCGCCGAGGCTTCGCCCGGCACCCAGTTGATCCTGGCCGACCCGGTCGGCTCGATCCTGGCCGAGTACATCAACGAGGGCACCAAAAGCGAAAAATCCGCGAGCTGGATGGTCGAGGGCATCGGCGAGGATTTCCTGCCCGTCATCAGTGACTTCTCGCGCGTGAAGAAGGCCTACGCCATCAGCGACAGGGAAAGCTTCCTCA
>CAZMXV010000217.1:0-3056 GCA_964570295.1 uncultured Rhodanobacteraceae bacterium | reverse complement strand
GCGTGTTCGACACGCGCATGATGTATTACGCCACCGAGGAGCTGTGGTTCGAGGAACGCGAAAACGGCGGTCCGCAGTTCAAGGTTCCGGAAAACTACGAGAAATTCAATCCGCTCAACCATGTGGCCAAGTGGCGCGTGCCGATGCTGGTAGTGCACTCGGACCAGGACTTCCGCATTCCGCTGGAGCAGGGCCTGGGCGCTTTCACCGCGCTGCAGCGCCGCGGCATTCCCAGCGAGTTCCTGACCTTTCCGGACGAGAACCACTGGGTGCTCAAGCCGCACAACAGCGTGATGTGGCACCACACCGTCAACGCCTGGCTGAAGCGCTGGACGGCGCCGGTGGAGGCGGACGACGCGTCCGCGTCCGACTAGGCGAGGCCGGAGCATCGCGGCCACGGCCGTTCCCGCGGGAGGCTCGAAAACGCCGCCTTTCGCGGGAGCGGCCGGTGGCCGCGCACCGCATCATTCTTCCCCCGCCCTTGTGCTAGCTTTGCCGCATGAACACCGACGCGATCCGCCGCACCAAAATCCTCGCCACCCTGGGCCCCGCCACCGATGCGCCGGGCGTGCTGGAGGCCATTCTTGAAAGCGGCGTGGACGTGGTCCGGCTCAATCTTTCCCACGGCAAGCCCGACGACCATCGCCAGCGTGCCGCGGCCGTGCGCGACGCCGCGCGGGCGGTGGGACGGGAAGTGGGCATCCTGGTCGACCTGCAGGGCCCCAAGATCCGCATCGAGACATTTGCCGAGGGCAGGGTGAAGCTCCACGCCGGCGACGAGTTCGTGCTCGACTGCCGGCCCGACGCGCCCCCGGGCGACGCCCATGGCGTGGGCGTCAGCTACCACGGCCTGCCCGATGACGTCGCGGAAGGCGACGTGCTGCTGCTGGATGACGGACTGATCGCGCTGGATGTGCTGGAGGTGGATCCCCCGCGCGTGCGTTGCCGGGTCAAGACCGACGGCACCCTGTCCGACCGCAAGGGGCTCAACCGCCAGGGCGGCGGCCTGAGCCTGGATGCGCTGTCGGACAAGGACCGCAACGACATCAGGCTGGCCGCCGAACTGGAGGCTGATTTTCTGGCGGTTTCCTTCGTGCGCAGCGGGCGCGACCTCGACCAGGCGCGTCGCCTGCTGCGCGAGGCCGGCGGCGATGCCGCGCTGGTGGCCAAGATCGAGCGTGCCGATGCCATCGACGCGCTGGAGGGCATCATCGATGCCGCCGATGCGGTGATGGTGGCGCGCGGCGACCTGGGTGTGGAGATCGGCTATGCCGAATTGCCCGGTCTGCAGAAGAAGATCATCCGCGAGGCCGTCAGCCGCAACCGTGCCGTGATCACGGCCACGCAGATGCTGCAGTCGATGGTCGAGGCCCCCATTCCCACGCGTGCCGAGGTGCTGGACGTGGCCAATGCGGTCATCGACGGCACCGACGCGGTGATGCTGTCGGCTGAAAGCGCGGCCGGCGCGCATCCGGAGGGCGCGGTGAAGGCGATGCGCAGCATTTGCCTCAGCGCCGAACGCCAGTTCGAGCCGAAGGAAGACACCGATACCGGCGCGCACAAGCTCGACCGCAGCGACCAGGCCATCGCCCTGGCAGCGGTGTTCCTGGCCGGTCGTCTGGGCGTACGCGCCATTGTCGCGCTGACCGAGTCCGGAGCCACCGCGCAGTGGCTGTCGCGCTACCGCTTCGCGATGCCCATTTATGCCTTGTCGCCCGGGGCCCGGGCGCGGCGACGCATGCTGCTGTTCCGGGACGTGCAGCCGGTCGCCTTCGAACACGGGCACATGAACCCCGCGCATGCCGCGCGCGCGGCCGTGCAGCATCTGTTCGCGCTGGGCAAGCTGGGCGAGGGCGACCGCGTGATCCTCACCCACGGCGACCACACCGGCCGTGGCGGCGGCACCAATACCCTGAAGCTGCTGCGGGTCTGCGCGGACGGCATCGCGGAGAGTTTGCGGGACTTGTGAGGAAGGACGCGGGAGCGGGGACCCGATCTTCCATGAGGATGCCGTGAATGTCATGGCTTCATGGGTTCCGGCGGTCGGGGCTTCAGCCCCGCTGCTTCAACCAGGCCGACGCCCCGGCCATGCCCCCGCCATTGGCTGCACGCGCGCGCGCGCGTTAGACTTAGAAGGCTGCCCGCTGCGGTGTCGCAGCGGCTACCTTATTCCTGACCATCCGGCGTGTCCCCGACGCCGTGGAGACCTTCACCATGGATCAAATGCAAGACATTCTCGACCAGGATCTCGACCCCACCGAGACCCGTGAATGGATCGAGTCGCTGCGCGCGGTCATCAATGCCGATGGCACCGACCGGGCGCACTTCCTGCTGGAGCATATGGTCGACGAGACCCGCCGCTCCGGAGGTCATCTGCCGTTCGATCCGACCACGGCCTACGTCAACACCATTCCGGCCAGCCACGAGGCCAGGAGCCCCGGCGACCCGGCCATGGAGTGGCGCATCCGTTCGCTGCTCCGCTGGAACGCGATGGCCATGGTGGTGCGCTGCAACCGTCGCCCCGGCAAGCTGGGCGGCCACATCGCCAGCTTCGCCTCCTCGGCGACGCTGTACGACGTCGGCTTCAACCACTTCTGGCGCGCGCCCTCCAAGGAGCACCCCGGCGACCTCATCTTCTACCAGGGCCACTCCAGCCCCGGCCTGTACGCGCGCTCCTTCCTGGAAGGGCGCATCAGTGCCGAGCAGATGGACAACTACCGGCGCGAAGCTTCCCACCCGCACGGCGTGGCGCTGTCGTCCTATCCGCATCCGTGGCTGATGCCCGACTATTGGCAGGTGCCCACGGTGTCGATGGGCCTGGGGCCGATCCAGGCCATCTACCAGGCGCAGTTCTTCAAGTACATGGAAGCGCGCGGGCTGGTTCCCAAGTCCGACCGCAAGGTGTGGTGCTTCATCGGCGACGGCGAGATCGACGAGCCGGAGAGCCTGGGCGCGATCTCCCTGGCCGGCCGCGAGGGCCTGGACAACCTCGTTTTCGTGGTCAACTGCAACCTGCAGCGCCTGGACGGGCCGGTGCGCGGCAACGGCAAGATCAT
>CAZMXV010000216.1:0-3060 GCA_964570295.1 uncultured Rhodanobacteraceae bacterium | reverse complement strand
CGCCGAACAGCACGTCCATCAACCGCCAGTAGCCCTCCTGCGACAGGGGCCGCCAGAACCGTACCGGGGTTTGCGGCCAGAAGTCCGACCACCAGGGTGCCGTCGAGAGATTGGCGGCATGCGCCTTCAGCAGAAACACGTAGTCGTCGCCCCAGAACGGGGTATGCCGGGCCGGCAGCCACATCAGCAACGTGGACAGGGCCAGCGCGGCCACGGCCATCCACCCGGCATGGCGTCCCTTCTCCATGACGATCCCCCCGCGGCCTTCGTCTACAACCGCGAGCTGCGATCGAGCTGGCGCAAGACGTCGTGGACCGCCGCTTCCGCTTCCATGCCGCGCGTCAGCAGCATGGCCTGGAAGCTCTCGCCCATCATTCCGGGCAGGGTGAGCTGCTTGACCTGTTGTGCCAGACGGTAGCGGACTTTTTCATCGCCAGTGGCGGCATGGGCTTCGTCGAACGCCTGTTGCAGGCCACCGGCGATGAGAAACGACGCCTGGGATGCATACGCCGCCAGCTCGAAGCCGGCATGGTGGCCGGCCTCGGCCAGGGCGGTGAAGTCGACCGAAGCGGTGAGGTCCTGCAGGCCCGGCCAGAAAAAAGGATCGGCATGGGCGCGATGGCGATAATGCGCGCGCAGGGTACCGTCGCGGCGTTCGGCCAGGTAATAGTCGCGGCGCGGGTAGCCGTAGTCGACGAACAGCAGCATGCCGCGCTCCATCGTGCCGGCCACCGCGTCCAGCCAGTACGGCAGCTGTGGCAGCACCTCGGAACGGTAACCATCCTCCAGCCGGCGCTCCAGATACTTCTCGACATGGCGCACGGCACCGGCCACCAGCGGATCGGCGGGGCGGTCTTCACGCACCAGCGCTCCCGCATCGTCCACGGCCACATGCTCCTCGCATACCTGGCCGCCGTCGATGACAAAACGCGTGGTCGGCAAGGCGTCGATGACCTCGTTGGCGAACAGCACGCCGTGCCAGGGTTCCTGCGGTGGCCGGTCCAGCCACTCCACGCGCGCGGCAAGATCCGCCGGCAGGGCCGCCTGCAGGCGGGCCCGCTGGCGCATGCGCAGGTCGGCGCTGGGTTCGAGGATGCGGTAACGCCGCGGCATCGCGTCGGCACGGTGCAGCGCCTTCAGCACGTCCTCGGCGAAGGCGCCGCTGCCGCCACCCAGTTCCAGCATGTCGGCCGTGCCACCCAACTCCTGCAAGGTCGGTACCAGATGATGGGCCACGCAGCGTGCGAACAGGTCGCCCAGTTCGGGCGCGGTGACAAAATCACCCTCGGCGCCCAGCTTGGTGCTGCCGGCGCTGTAGTAGCCCAGGCCGGGTGCGTACAGGCAGTACTCCATGAAACGCGCGAACGACATCGGACCCCGCGCGGCGATCTCCTCGCGCAGCAGGGACACCAGGCGTGCCGAATGGGCGCGTGCATCGGCATCGGGTTCGGGCAGGCGGTCGGTCATGCGGGCACGATGGACAAAGCGGCGTTCAAGGATAACGGATGCGCCTGTGCGGGGCGCCTTCTCCAGTGGGGCAAGAGATGGCGCCCTTCGCTAGCGCCGGGCGCGGAAGGCGCCCTCCAGCAGCGCCCGGTCGAAACGGCCGCCCGGTTCGCCGCGGGTGGCAAAACGGTACAGGGCTGCCGAATACACGCCGCGCAATGCCGTCTGAACCAAGGCCATGACGAGCACGCCCAGGACCGCGAACGCGATCACCAGTACGATCATGACCGGCGAACGGGTGGCGACGGCCAGCGCGAACAGGCCGGCCACGGCCACCAGCCAGACCAGGCCCATGACAAGATTGAACGCGCCCAGCCCGAGGTTGCCGATGAGGTTTTCACCCCAGGTCCGCTTGAGCAGATGCGCGCTGCGCTTGACCGCGTCCACCGGCCCGATGTCGGTGGCAGCCAGCATCGGCACCACGAGAAAGGTGACGACCGACCACGCCATGCCGATCAGGCCGACCACCCAGCGGCCGACCAGGCCCAGGCGTTCTTCCAGGGCGCGCAGCAGCACGCCGACCGTGGCGGCGATGGCGGCGTAGCCCAAAATCCGCGGCCATCTGGCCCCGGCTTCACGCAGGCTGCCGCGCACGGTGGGATGGCCACCGTCGAGATGCACCAGCGCGGCGTGCACCAGTGCGGTGTTGAAAAACAGCCCGACGCCGTAGGACACCAGATAGAACACGAACAGCAGCACATACCAGCCCAGGTGGCTGCCCTGGGTATCGAACTGCGGTTGATGACCCGGTGTGAACAGGCCGACGGCGAATGCCGCCGGCACGGCGAAACTGAGCAGGACCAGCAGCAGGCAGGCACCCGAAATCAGCGGGAACACCAGCAGTTTGCGCTCGTGCACCAGGACATCGACGCTGGCCTTCAGCAGTTGCCAGCTGCGCGCGAATTTGCCCATCGGTCTTCCTTCTGTCTGCCATGCCGAAAACCTGCCCCCTGCGCCAATCCTTGCAGGAACCTGCCCTACCGGGCGCGGAGGCGGCGGGATGAAAATATCACGAGCCGGTGATGGCTGGCGGCACATGTCCCAGCGTGCGCAGGTCGGCACCGCTGGGTTGCTGGAACAGCGACAGGCCGAACTGGGGCAGGATCGTGATCAGGTGGTCGAAGATGTCGCCCTGCACGTTTTCGTGCGCCACGAAGCCGGTGTCGCGCGTGTAGGCATACACCTGCAGCGGGATGCCGGTGGGCTCGGGGTCGAGCTGGCGCACGGCCCAGAACAGGTCCTGGTTGATGCCCGGGTGGCTGCCGATGTAGGCCTGCATGTAGGCGCGGAAGCTGCCCAGGTTGGTCAGGCGCCGCTGGTTGATGGCATCCGCACCCTCCTCGCCCAGCCTGGTGTTCCATTCGGCGAGGTCGTCCTTCTTGTGCCGGAAATAGTCTTCGAGCAGCTTGAACCGCTGCAGATGCTCGATCTCCCCGGGCGTATGGTAGCGCACGCTGGTGATGTCGATGTTGAGCGAGCGGCGGATGCGCCGCCCGGTCTCGTACATGTTGCGGTAGTTGCGGTACGACTTGGAGATCAGGTGCCAGGTGGGGA
>CAZMXV010000215.1:0-3071 GCA_964570295.1 uncultured Rhodanobacteraceae bacterium | reverse complement strand
TTAGTGTTGCCGAGGCAGGGGTGTAGAACGCAGACAAGGATATGCCCATGGAAATCACGTCAAAGATCCCGGATCCTTCTCATGCAACAAAAGCGGGGTCGGCTCCTGATGTCATTGACGCATTGGCGAAAGCCGGCGATATGGAAGGGGCGAAGGCGTTTGCCTCTCGCTATCCGCAACACGCGTACCTATTGGAACGGGCGTTCGCGCAGCATGACCCTGGATTGCTGCATGTACTTCAAGAGGAGGTCCCCAGCGCCTTCTCCAGTCCTTCACCGGTACTGAGCCCTGATGTCAAAAAAGCACCGGACCCCGGCGATCCGGGCGGGCCGGTGGATTTGCCGCCGGTACCTGTCACGCCTCCCAGCCCTCCACCCGCACCGCCACCCACGGCGCCTGCTCCGGGCGGGCCGGATGAACCCGAACCTGTTCCTGGCGGAGGAGGCGGAGGAGGCGGGATCAGTACGGCCTCCGGAGCGCATGCCTATTTGACTCAGAACTTCGACTTGGAATTTATCCGTGACCATGAGGCGACTGCGTCAGAAGCCCTCAAGGCAAAGATTCCCGAAGACGAAGACGGCAATCCTCTCGGAACAAGTGGGGTGACAATTGGTTACGGAGTGGATTTAGGCCAGATGAGCGAAGATGAATTGCAAGGACTTGTGGGCTCAGGCAGTATCAATCAGGATTTTGCGGATAAAATTTCGCCATATACTGTCAGAAAGGGTAGCAAGGCGCAGGATTATTTGAAGGCGCACCCACTTGTATTTAAAGAGTCTGATCGTGCACAGCTGAATGCACTTTCAGATATTCGATATGCACACATTCTCTATAAGGTTAATATTAATTATTACAATGCGACGTGCGAGACTGATGCGCGGCCGCATTTCATGAATGAGTTGCCAAGGGATGCTAAAACTGCAATCGCGGATGTGGCTATTCAGTACGGAGGTAATCTCGACGATGCGACGCCGCATTTCTGGACGCAGATTACGCATAACCAATGGAGCGAAGCTGCCGCCAATCTTCATGATTTTCATGATGATTTTAGAACGCGTCGCCATGCTGACGAGGCAAGGTTGCGCAGAGCTATTTCAGATGGACTCAAGGATGGAGAATACTGATGATCTTAAGAGTTGGTTGTCTGTTTCTGTTGATGCTTTACATCCCTAAGTCTGTGTTTGCTATTGAAAGTACTGTAAGTTCTGCCGATGTCTCACGAATGGAAAAAAGTTGCAGGGCAATTCTTGCGGGTGGTGCCAGCGTGGTGCCAGGCAAACTTTTACCTGGCGAGTTGCACTACTACCCATACTGGGATTTTACAATTGCGAAATATGACAAGGGTGCCAAGTTGAAACCTGGCGAACCGGTCTGGATAAGCGACAAGTCGACACATGGGCTTACATGCGTTGCCACGGTAAGGCGGGCAGGTTGGATGCCCTCGTCCCAGCTATCCAGGTCATCTCTTGAACCTGTCCGGTCCGCAAATCCGGGCGACCTCGTCGGCACATGGAAGGGCGGCAACTCCGCGACACTTGTTATTGTCGATACGGGCGAAGGCAATCTGTCGATTCAGAAAGGGAGCGCCTGTGACGGGGCGTGCAATCATTTTGCGGTTGCTAACAACATGCCTGGCCGGCGTGCGCGCAATGGCGTATGGATATTCCACGAAACTGTTCCCGATACGCCGATCCCGCCATCGATACTCAAAATCGATCCTCATGCAACGGGACCCAAGCCGTGTGAAATTCATGTCCGCCGCATAGGTCAAGCTCTTTATGTGCGTGATGAAGGCGGCCCCTGTGGTGGCCTGAATGCTACATTCCAAGGCACATATCACAAGATAAAAAATTGAATTTGTACCACAGTATGGTTGTTCACATGTGGCATGCTTGGATGATCCAAGGTCGTTTGGCTATTTCTGCAAGTGTTGCCTTGTTGCCTTGTTACCTTGTTGCTTTTGATTGTTGTTACCTCCAGTGAGGCAGTTGTTGTGTCGCAATATGGTGCTGGCCACCCACGTGCGACGCATGTTGATCGAATGGAAAGTAGTTGCGGAACGATCCTTGCTGAAGGCGCACCTGTGACCGCAGGTCAAATTTTGCCGGTTCTACCAAAGCTGGAATTTTACGACTTCAGAGGTTGATATGGGTGATCAACTCAAACCGGAGGAGCAAGTGTGGATAAGTGATAAATCAACGTATGGCGTGACATGCGTAGCCACGGCAACGCAAGCTGGATGGATGCCGTCGGCCTTGATATCGAAATCATCCCATGAACTCTCCCTTCCGCTTGGACCAAATACGCTTGTCGGTAACTGGAAGCGCAACGACAATCACGCAAAACTTGTCATTGTCAGTGCGAGTGACAGCGGTCTGCTTGTTCAAGAGTGTGAAGAAACATGCGAGGGGGTGTGTAACCACAATGCTTATGCGAAAAACTTGCCCGGCCACCCGGTGGGGGAGAGGGGGTGGGTCTTCAAACCAGCGCATCCCATGCCGGTCAGTCCTGCCATGCGCAAAATTGATTCCGGCGTTAAACCTCAAGCATGTGAAATCTATGCTCGTCGTATTGGCAATGCACTTTATGTGGATGACAACAGGCTGTGCGGTGATCTGAACGGGACGTTCGCGGGAACATATCATCAGTAACAGTGAATGCAACGACGAAGCACAACACTGGAGCCGTTTGAGGGCCCCCCATGAAACCTCGGAAAACCGGTATCAGGGGTGTCCGGGGCATGGACGGATGTAACGGCAGGCTCGATCGCGGCTGAAGCCGCCCCCACAGGTCGATGTCGGGTGCCCGGTTTTTCGAGATCCCCAGCGGGAGCTTGCCGGCACTTGTCACCGGGGGGACTGACCGGCCGGTAGGCCGTTTGGCTGAACGCCACGCCGGTTTGTACCAGGACGCTTTCCCGGTGTGCCGCTGCGCCTCCCGGCAGGCGGTGTGCCGACCCGGTATAATGGCCGCACTGTATTCGCGATCCAGGTAACTTCATTTGGCCAATTCGACCCAGTCCGCCCGTTCCATCGAAAGCTCCGGTGGCGAACACCTGCACCAGCGCGTGC
>CAZMXV010000214.1:0-3108 GCA_964570295.1 uncultured Rhodanobacteraceae bacterium | reverse complement strand
GCGAGGAGAAGTTGATGCCGTGCCAGCCGATGTCGGCCAGCATCTCGCGCGGCACCGCGCCGATGTAACCGATCTGCAGCAGCACGTAGATGGCGGTGGCCAGGACGATCGAGAAGATCACCGCGAAGGGAATCGTCTTGCCGGGATTGCGGGCCTCGCCGGCGAGGTTCACGGGGCTCTGGAACCCGTTGAAGCTGAACACGATGCCGGCGATGGCCACCGCGGTCAGCACCGAAGCGAAGTCCGTGGAGTGCGCGCCGCCGTGGATGCCGACACTGAAGTTTTCGGTATGGAAGCCGCTGGCGATCAGCAGGCCGGCCGTGGCCGCGGGAATGACCATCTTGAAGATGGTGATGATCGTGTTGGAGCGGGCGAACAGCTTCACGCTCCAGAAGTTGAGCAGGAAGTAGACCACCACCAGCACCGCGGCGACCAGCAGGCCCGAGGTGCTGAGTTCGCCGTGTCCGCCCGGAAGCTGGTGGTACAGGTTCTGCGCCCACTCCCATTTCCACGATGACATGTATTGCGCCGAGGCTTCGGCCTCGACCGGAATCACCGAGACGATGGCGATCCAGTTGGCCCAGGCGGCGATGAAACCGACCAGCGAGCCGTGCGAATAGTGCCCGTAGCGCACCATGCCGCCGGATTCGGGAAACATCGCGCCGAGTTCGGAATAGGTCAGGGCGATGGTGAGGATGATGAGGGCGCCGATGATCCAGGCCCAGATGGCGCCCGGTCCGGCCAATTGGGCCGCGCGCCAGGCGCCGAACAGCCAGCCGGAGCCGATGATCGAACCCAGGCCCGTGAACATCAGGGCCCATGCGCCGACATCGCGGCGAATCGAGGAATCGTTGGTCATAGGGGTATCCGTGGTGGGCTGCCGGACGCCGAATACACCCGACAAAACCGGGTTATTTTTGCAGATCACGGCGGCACGCGCACTGCGCCACAGGTCATGAAGCGCCGATTCAGTCGCCGCCCGTCTACCGGGCGTAGACTGAAAACCCCTTGAAAGTCGGAGGTTTGAAGATGAAACACATGATCGCTTTTGGGGTTGCCGGATGGCTGGTCATGCCGTTTTCGGCCCTGGCCGCAGGTCAGGACGTGCCACAGACCCCGCCCCGGACGCCGCCGCAAACCCGGCCCCAGACCAGTCCGCCGCAGACCCGGCCGCAGCAGGACATGCCGCCGCGGCAGAAGCAAACCATGCCGCAGAAAATGCGCCAGGACATGCCGATGCGGAAACATGCGCCGGACATGGCGAAGCAGGAGGTGGCCACGGCCCATGCGCATGCCCTGATGGCACAAGGGGCCCAATCCGTCGACATGGTGCACACCCACCTGCACCACGTCATCAATTGCCTGGAGGGACCCCAGGGCACGGATTTCGACGCCCGGGCCGCGAACCCCTGCAAAGGCAAGGGTCAGGGCGCGCTGCCCGACAGCATGGGGAACGCCGACCTGCAGAGCCGCTTGCGGCAGGCCGTGGACGCGGCGCGTGCGGGCATCGGCGCCGACGATCTGCAGCAGGCGCAACAGCATGCCACCGAAGCGGCGAGCCTGTTGCAGGCGAAACCGGCCGATGACGGCATGATGCACCATCAGTGAGGCCTGACGCCGTTCGTGGAGACCTTCCCGCGCTTCGCTCAGGTGTGCAGGCCCCTTGCCTGCCGGCTGGCAGGCGGGTATCGCCACAGGGCGAACAGCAGGCCGGCCCAGGCCGGCAGTGCCAGCGCGATCCAGGCCAGATTGTGCTGGTGGAAGGCAGGCAGCAATTTGACCCCCAGCCCCAGCAGGGCGGATACCGCCAGCAGGGCGGCCAGGACACGACCCGCGTGTGATGGCAGGCGGCGCCATGCCGACGGCATCAGCAGCAGCGCCAACGGGTTGAACAGGAACAGGTTTTCGTTGGCCCAGGCCGACTGGTGCTGCGTGAATGCCCACAGGATGACCATGAACAGCCCGGCGAGGCCCGCAAACAGCAGCCACAGCGTGCCGGTGGCGGTGAAGACGACACGGGCGGCCCGGTTGGCATGCCGCCAGCGCCCGCCCGCGGCCATGAGGATGCCCAGCAGCAGCCCCGTCGCCAGCAGGGGCGGGGTCAGGCGTGGCGGGTGCGCCGGCGGAGCAGGCAGCCGGGAAGGGGCGACGATCTGCTCCCGCGCCACCAGCGGACGCCCGTCAGGCAGCCGCACGTGGCGTATCTCCTGCTGGAGACGCATGGGAATGAAGGCGGCCTGCCAGCGGGTGAGCGGTTGGTCGGCGTAGCCCGAAAGGCCCAGGTCCAGCAGCAGCATCAGCCAGGGCTGGCGGGCCATCAGACGGTCGGTCTCGTGGCGGTAGGTGAGGCCGGCGGCAGGTGCATCGAGCCGGGAGGCCAGCAGGCCGCCCAGTGCGGTATCCAGCATGTCGCGCACGCGCGTGGCGCAGTTGCGCGTGAAATAGTCGTAGGCGTAGTGGCGGTTTTCCGGACGCAGGTTGCGCAGCAGGGCGTCGCGCAGGAGCGCGGCCTGCCCCGGGGAAAAGGCCAGGTGCTGGCGGGTCACGGAGCGGCCGTGGCGGATGTAGTAGTCGATTTCCGGCGCGCCCAGCTCGGCATCCATGCTGTAGCGCATGCGACCGCGCGCGAAATTGAGCAGGAAGTTGTCCTGGTCGAAGTCGAACACGCCGTAGTTGAAATTCACGGCCTGGCCACTGCCGCGGTCGCGGATTTCGATGGCATCGTGGCCGAAGCGCTCCCAGTAGGTATCGCCGGGGCCGTAGGTGACCAGCGAAACCTCGAGCTGTTCCGGCGCCGCGTCGGCCACCCCTGCCCGCGCCAGGGGCAAACCGGCCACGAGCAGCAGCACCGCCAGCAACAGCGGGATGGACAGTTTGCCGAGGAGTGGGGGCAAGCGGATCTCCCGGTGGATGGAGGCGCGGCGGGTGCGGGTGGTCAAGCCTCCTGCGCCTGCGTCGCGGGCTGGACGCGGAACTGCAGCACGCGGCGGTCGTCCGCCTGGGTGACGTGGAACAACAGGTGGCCGGCGACGGTTTCCTCGCCCATGACGGGAAGGTGCCCGAACTCGGCGGTGATCAGGCCACCGATGGTGTCGAATTCCTCGTCGG
>CAZMXV010000213.1:0-3114 GCA_964570295.1 uncultured Rhodanobacteraceae bacterium | reverse complement strand
GCTAGCGGCAGTATCCCCTTGCGGATTCTGTTGATCATGGTTGCACCCTTGGCTTGCAACGAAATGGAAGTGGTGGTGGAGATGCGCGTGGATCCCGCACGAACACCGCGTTCATGCGGGCCTTGCTCCGGGCCGGTCATCCCCGATGGTCATAAGCAGACGCGAGCCGCCACGGCATTCGCGCGCCCATTAATGATAGTTTAACCCCTGAAAACGGCGGCGTCAGCCTTTGCGGGCGTTTTTGTGCCCGAAAGACGGAACCGCCACGGCCCGGCCGGTCATCGGCATGGTGCCCGGCCGGTCCGGAGCCGAACCCATCGCTCCGGCTGATGGGCGTGCATCACGACTGCGACCGGTCCCGACTCTCGCGATCATGCCCCGCTCCCGCAGGGGTTCTCCGGATTTTTTCTCCGCCCCCCTCCCGAAGAGCAGGGCCCCGGGTTCCGAACAAAAAAACCGGCGCCCTCGCGGGCGCCGGCAACGACCCGACTTGCGGGCAAACTCAGAACGTGTATTTCAGGGTGATCATGGCCGACCAGCGCGAAACCACGCTGGTCTTGGTGTTGCGCCCGGCATCGTAGATCGTCTTGGACCCCGGCTGATAGTTGCCGTTCTTGTCGGTGGGCAGCGAGTAGATGTACTTGCCGTCGGCATCCACGCCCTGGTAGTTGGCCAGCGTACGCGTGTAGTAGAACGGCACGTAGCTGACCTGGCCCCAGTCCTTGTTGAGCAGGTTCAGGAAATTGTAGATGTCCAGGCGGATCTCGCCCTTGTTGCCCCTGAACAGGCCCGGCACTTCCTGGCGGAAGCTCAGGTCGACGTCGTTGACCCAGGCCGAGGCGGTCTTGTTGCGCTTGGCGATCTCGCCCTGGTGCTCGCGAAGGTATTTGTCGCTCTTGATGTAGTCGAAGAACTGCTGGATCTGGGTATCGGTGGTACCCGGCGCGAACGATACCTGGCCTTCTCCGGGAATGAACACCAGATCGGTGGCATAACCGTCACCATTGGCGTCGTTGCCGAAGGTCCAGCTGTAGGGCTGGCCGCTGTGGCCGTCGTAGAAGGCGCTGATGCTGGTGGCGTAGTCGCCGAAGAACTTGTGCTGCCAGGTCAGGGCCAGGTTCACGCGGCGGCGGATGTTGTAGTTGGAGTTGCCCAGCTCGGCGTCGTTGGGGTTGACCCAGGCCCGCTTGCTGAAGTTGGAGCTGGCCTGGCTGGAGGTGCCCGGGCTGACCTCGGTGGCGTTGCCAAGTGTCACGCCGATGCTGCCGAACCAGTTCTCGGAGAACGGCTTCTTCAATGACAGGGTCAGGCTTTCGGACTTGCCCTTGTGGGTGTTGGTCAGGTACGTGGAGGAACCCGAGAAGCGCTTGTCGCCGTTGGCGCGCACGTCGCTCGATGCCGGCGCCTGGCCCGGCGTGACCCAGTACTGGTAGCGGCCGTCCGGCAGGCGCTGGGCATCGGGGGCGCCGATGTCCGGATTCTGGTACCAGATGGCGTTGCGCACCTTGATGTACTGGTACTCCGCCGAGAAGATCGTGCCCCAGAACGGCAGTTCGCGGTCAAACGCCAGGCTCACTTTCCATACCGACGGCAGCTTGAAATCGGGGTCGATGGAGTCGACGGTCATGCGCTGCGAGGTGGCGGAGGTGGGCAGGTTCGGGTTGAACGGGTCCGGGCTGAAGGCGGGCGGATTGGGATCGTCGCCGTAGGCCTGGTAGACCGTGGTGGTCATGCCGTTGTTCTGGTACGGATTGGTCATCCACACCGTCGGCGGATTGGACTGGAACAGGCCCGCGCCGCCGCGGATCTGCATCATGCGCTCGGTGTCGAACGTGTAGTTGAACGACAGCCGCGGCTCGACCACGGTCATGCCGTCGATGGTGTTGTCGTTGCGGATGCCGTAAGCGGCTTCATAGGTGGGGTTGTACACCGGCTTGTCACCGGTGTACGCCTTGTTGATGCGCACGCCGTACTGCAGCGACAGGTTGTCGCTGGCCTGCCAGGTGTCCTGCAGGAAGAAGCCGTACTGGCGCAGCGTCCACTGCGCGGCCACGTCGTCGATGCTGAAGCCCTCGGCGGGCTGGTAGATCTGGTAGCTGTCGTAGATGCCCTTGGCGAAGTTGTCGATGCCCCAGAAAGTGTAGGCCCCGAACTGGGTGCGGCCGAAGAGGTTGTAGATCTTGTTCTGCTCGAAGTCGACACCGCCCTTCAGGGTGTGGTCGCCCAGATACAGCGTGCCGGCCAGGAACGCGCGCCAGGTCTTGATGTCCAGCACGTTGTAGTGGCTGTACTGGTCCTCGCCGAGGTCGACGTAGGGCGACGAGCCGTTGAGGTTGCCGGCGGCGTCCCGACCCAGGTTGACGTAGATCTGCGGCTGCTGATCGTCCACCGTGCGCACCTGCTGGAAGCGCTGGTAGCCGACCTTGGCCTCCGTGGAGAAGATGTCGGTCCAGTCGTCGAACAGGCGCAGCACGGTGTTCTTGGTGTCGCTGTTCTTGGTGTACCAGTAACTGGACAGGCCGATGGCGCTGGAGCTGTTGCCCTGCACGATCGGTTGCACTTCCTTGGTGCGCTGGTGGGTCAGGCTGGCACGGTGGTTGTTGGTGATATTCCAGTCCAGCTTGACCAGGTAGCGCTTGTCGGTGAGGTCCACGCCGCTGCCGCCGGCCATGGTGCCGGGCTTGAGGCCCAGGTTCCTGGCCGCGTCGATGATCTTCTGCAGGTCGCCCGGCGACACCTTGTTGGAAGTGGATGGACCGTCGCCGAGGCTGGGGTCCAGCCCGTTGGCGGAATCGGCGCCGATGCCGGTGGTCTTCTCCTTCTCGTAGTTGACGAAGAAAAACAGCTTGTCCTTCACGATCGGGCCGCCCAGCGTGACGCCGCCCGTCCAGTCGGACTTGTAGCCGGTGTAGCCGCGGTTCTCGTCCAGCCATCCGGCGTCGCCGACCAGCTTGTCGCCGTTGCGGTAGGCGTAGTAGACCGAACCGTGGAACTCGTTGGTGCCGCTCTTGGTGACCGCGTTGATGCTGGCGCCGACCGTGTCGGAAGCCACATCGTAATTGGCGGTGGAAATGTTGTATTCGGCGATGGTGTCCACCGAGATCGGCGAGCCGA
>CAZMXV010000212.1:0-3169 GCA_964570295.1 uncultured Rhodanobacteraceae bacterium | reverse complement strand
TGCTGCCGTTGAGCGTGCCGAACACCGACAGCATCACCAGTGCGCCCACGAACGAAGCGCCGGCACGGCCCAGCACCACGGCGGCGGAGTCCGCGGCCACCGATTTGGAGGCGGCCAGCTCCGGCAACGTCAGCGCGCGCAGGTAGGCGGTGTTGAGCAACAGGTACACCACGATCACCACCAGCACGCCGCCGACCAGGGCCAGCGGCAGGTTGCGCTGCGGGTGGCGCATTTCGCCCGACAGCGTGGTGAGGTTTTCCCAGCCGTCGTAGGCCCACAGTACGGCCACCAGGCCCAGGCCGATGCCGGACCATTTGGCCATGCCCATCGGCTGGGCGGTCAGCGGGTTGTGCTCGCCACCCGGCGCGAACAGGAAGATCGCCGCCGACAGGCCAATGATGGCCACTACCTTGGCGGCTGTCGAAAGGTTCTGGATGAGGGCGCCGAGTTTCACCGAGCGCGTGTTGGCGGCCGCCACCAGCACGATCAGGCCGGCCGCGATCAGATGCGTGGCCGAGCGCGACAGCGGAATGAAAAAGCCCAGGTATTCGGAGAACATCAGGCTTTGCGCGGCCCACGAAATCGGCGTGGTCAGCAGCCACATCCAGCCGAACAGGAAGGCCAGCGGCCGGCCGTAGGCCTCGCGCAAGTACACATAGGGGCCACCGGCCTGCGGAAACATCGCCGCCAGTTCGGCGATCGACAGGGCGCCGAACAGCGCGATCACGCCGCCCAGAATCCAGACCAGGGCAATGCCGGTGAGGTTGCCGGCCTCGGCGGCGATCGGCGAGGGGACGCGGAAGATGCCGCTGCCGATGATGATGCCCACCACCACGGCCATGCCGGTGAAAAGGCCCAACCGGCGGGGAAGCTCACGGCGCGGAGCCGGTGCGGTTTGCATCGTCATGCGCAGAGACTAGCACCGTCGTTGCCACGCGTTATAGTGCCGTCATCATGGTTGGACAATCCTCCGGGCGAACCGCCCCCGGCGACGGACTGGCCGCCTGGCTGGCCGCGCGCCGCCAGGTCGTCGTCGTCACCGGCGCCGGGGTCAGCACCGCCTCCGGCATCCCCGATTACCGCGACGTCAACGGCAACTGGAAGCGCAACGCGCCGGTCACCTTGCAGCAGTTCACCGGCAGCGATGCCGTGCGCCGGCGCTACTGGGCACGCAGCCATGCCGGATGGGCCCACTTTCGGGGCACCGAGCCCAATGCGGCCCATCACGCGCTGGCAGCCTTGGAGCGCGCCGGCCATGTTGCCGGCATCGTCACCCAGAATGTGGACCGCCTGCACCAGCGTGCCGGCAGCCGCGAGGTGGTCGATCTGCACGGTCGGTTGGACATTGTGGTGTGTCTCGAGTGCGCCACGCGTTATCGCCGCGACTGGCTGCAACGGCGCCTGTCGGCAATGAACCCGGACTGGGACCCGCATGCCGAGCGCATCGCGCCCGACGGCGACGCCGACCTGGATGATGTGGACTTCGCCACATTCCGCTACCCGGACTGTCCGCGTTGCGGCGGTCTGCTGAAACCGGACGTGGTGTTCTATGGCGAATTCGTGCCGGCCGCGCGTCGCGAACGTGCCGAAGCGCTGGTGGCGGCCGCCGACGGCGTGCTGGTGGTGGGCTCCTCGTTGATGGTGTGGTCGAGCTTCCGGCTGGTGCGCGCGGCGCATCGGCGCGGCGTGTCCGTTGTCGCCATCAACCACGGGCGTACCCGTGCCGACGAGCTGCTGGATGCGACCTATTCCGGCGATGCCGGCATGGTGCTGGACGAGGCCCTGGCCGCCCTGGCGTAATCCTGCCATCGCGGCCATGGGCCGCTCCTACAGGGCTTGTCCGAAACCGCGTGGAACCCTTGTGGGAGCGGCCCATGGCCGCGATGCTTTCAACGCTGCTTGGCGCGCGCAAACGCCTCGGCCAGGGCGCCACCGGCGGCGGGCCCTTTGCCCGCCGCCGGTTGGCCCGGTTTCGGGCCACGCGGACGACGCCCGCGCGAATCGTCGCGGGAAGCCTGGCCGCCGCGGCTTTCGCCGGGCACGTCGTCCAGGCGCATGGACAGGGCGATGCGCTGACGCGCGAGGTCCACGTCCATCACCTTCACCTTGACGATGTCGCCGGCCTTGACCACGTCACGCGGGTCCTTGACGAACTGGTGCGACATCGCCGACACGTGTACCAGCCCGTCCTGGTGCACGCCGATATCGACGAAGGCGCCGAAGGCGGCGACGTTGCTGATGCGTCCTTCCAGCACCATGCCGACTTCGAGGTCGGAGACGTTTTCCACGCCCTCGGCGAAGCTGGGCGCGACAAAGGTCGGACGCGGGTCGCGGCCGGGCTTTTCCAGTTCCTTGAGGATGTCCTGGACGGTCGGCACGCCGAACTTGTCGTCGGTGTAATCGGCGGCCTTGAGGCCGCGCAGGAAGGCGCTGTCGCCAATGATCGAACGCACTTCGCGGCCGCAGCGCGCGACGATGCGCTCGACCACCGGATAGGCTTCCGGATGCACGGCGCTGGCGTCCAGCGGGTCGTCGCCGCCGGTGATGCGCAGGAAGCCGGCGCACTGCTCGAAAGCCTTGGGCCCCAGCCGTGGCACCTTGAGCAGGGCACGACGGCTCTTGTAGGCGCCGTTTTCGTCGCGATGCTTGACCACGTTCTCGGCCACGCCGGCGGACAGGCCGGCCACGCGCGCCAGCAGTGGCGCCGAGGCGGTGTTGACGTCCACGCCGACCGCGTTGACGCAGTCTTCCACGCGGGCGTCCAGCGTGCGTGCCAGCTTCACCTGGTTGACGTCGTGCTGGTACTGGCCGACGCCGATGGCCTTGGGCTCGATCTTCACCAGCTCGGCCAGCGGGTCCTGCAGGCGCCGCGCGATCGACACCGCACCGCGCAGGCTGACATCCAGTTCCGGAAATTCGCGCGCGGCGGTTTCGGACGCCGAATACACCGAGGCGCCGGCCTCGCTGACCACGATCTTGGAAAGGTCGTTCTTGCCCAGCGCGCGGATCAGCTCACCGGCGAGCTTGTCGGTTTCGCGCGAGGCGGTGCCGTTGCCGATCGAGATCAGGGTGACGTCATGCTTCTTGCACAACGCGGCCAGCGTGGCCAGCGACTCGTTCCACTGCCGGCGCGGCTCGTGCGGATAGATGGTGGCGGTGTCGACCAGCT
>CAZMXV010000211.1:0-3230 GCA_964570295.1 uncultured Rhodanobacteraceae bacterium | reverse complement strand
TCCCAGTTGACCAGGCGGTTGCCGCGGTAGATCAGGCCGGCGCGGTACCACTCGACGAACACCTTGCGCACGGCGGCCGACAGGCCCTCGTCCATGGTGAAGCGCTCGCGCGACCAGTCGGCCGAGGCGCCCAGGCGGCGCATCTGGCGGGTGATGGTGGAGCCCGATTCCTCTTTCCACTGCCACACGCGCTCGACGAAGGCTTCGCGGCCCAGCGCATGCTTGTCGGTGCCTTCGGCGGCCAGGCGGTTTTCCACGATCTTCTGCGTGGCGATGCCGGCGTGGTCGGTGCCGACCTGCCACAGCGTGTTCGCTCCGCGCATGCGCTGGTAGCGCACGAGCATGTCCATCACGGTCTGCTGGAAGGCGTGGCCCATGTGCAGGGTGCCGGTGACGTTGGGCGGCGGCAGCAGGATGGCGTACGGGTCGCCCTGGCCGGACGGCTTGAAGCAGCCGTGGCTGTCCCAGTAGTCGTACCACGTCGACTCGATCTGGCCGGGTTCGAAACTCTTGTCCATGGGCACCCTTGTCCGCGCCGGGCGACGCGGTGGAAAAGCGGAAAACAACCGATTGTACGAGCATGCCGCGCGTTGCCCAAGCGGGCGTGCCGGGAGCGGCGCGTTCAGGATGTTGTTCCCGTTTCTTAACGAAATGAAAACGCCGCCACGGCCGGGAGTTGCTAAGGTGTGGCGCCAACGTGGTCGCCAGACTCTGGCGGGCGGCCTTTTCACCACCCCGACCTGGGTTCCCGCATGGGTTCGAGACGACTGATACCGTTCGCCTTGGCGACCGCTGCCTGCCTGTTTGCCGGCGTATGCGGCGCCGCCGTCCCCGTTCCCGCCTCGCTGCCCGCGCCCACGCCGAACATGCCGTCGGCGGCGCGCCTGCGGCTGGATGCGGCTCCGGCCGACAAGATGCCGGCCCTGAGCCAGGCCGCGGCCCGCGACATGCTGCTGACCCTGGCCTACAGCCTGCGCGACATCCGCTACCGCTACGGCGGCCATGCCCCCAACACCGGGTTCGACTGCAGCGGCCTGGTCCGCTACGTGTTCCGGCATGCGCTGGGCGTGGTGCTGCCGCACCAGGCGCACCTGCAGTTCGCCAAAGGCGAAAAGGTGGACCGCACGCATCTGGAACCTGGCGACCTGGTGTTCTTCCGCACCAACGGGCGCAGCATTTCCCATGTGGGTATCTACCTCGACGACGGGCGCTTCATCCATGCCCCCCGCAGCGGCGAGAGCATCCGCGTGGACCGCCTGAGCAATCCGTACTGGAAGCGCCATTACGCCGGTGCCCGCCGGGTGGGCGACCTGGCGCAGAGCTGATACCGCGCCGGCAAGGCTTGAACTTGCACGCGCCGGGGCCATCTGGGACATTCCCCGGGCGGGCCGTGTTGCCTGCCCTCCCGTCACCGGAACCGCCATGCACTTCGACATTCCCCCAGCCACCCGAGCGCTGCTGATCGCCAACGTGGCGGTCTTCCTGCTGCAGCAACTGTTTCCCGAGCCGCTGCTGGTGCACTTCGCGTTGTGGCCGTGGGGCGAGGCGCGCGCCATGATGTCCAGCCACGGCGTGGTCGAGGTGGGCTTCCAGGTCTGGCAACTGGTGAGCTACGCCTTCATGCACGGCGGCTTCACCCATATCCTGTTCAACATGTTCGCGCTGTGGATGTTCGGCGGACGCATCGAGCAGCTGCTGGGGCAGCGCGAGTTCCTGGTCTACTACTTCACGTGTCTGGTGGTGGCCGCCCTGTGCCACGAACTGGTGGTGTATTTCTTTACTGGCGGCTTTTTCCCCACCGTGGGCGCCTCGGGCGCCATTTTCGGCGTGTTGCTGGCCTACGGCATGATGTTTCCGCACGACCGCATCCTGCTGATCATTCCGCCGATACCGGTGCCGGCGTGGCTGTTCGTCAGCGGTTATGGTCTGGTGGAGCTGGTCATGGGCGTGACCGGTACCCAGGCCGGCGTGGCCCACTTCGCCCACCTTGGCGGCATGCTGGGCGGATTCCTTCTGATCGAATACTGGCGCGGCAAATTTCCGATCAAGCCGCGCCGGCGCCTGATGCGCTAGGCATGGCGGGAGCGCACGAGTGCGCTCCCGCGTGGCGGAGATGGATCAGACGCGTGGTTTCGGCTTGAACACCAGGCGGTAGATCCACAGCAGGATGATGGCGCCGATCACGGCCAGGACAAAGCCCCAGAAGCCGCCGACGCCGGCTCCGGCGGCCGTGCCGCCCGCGCCCGCGCCGAAGATCCACTTGGCCAGAAGGCCGCCGACGAACGAGCCGATGATGCCGATGATGGCAGTGACGATGAAGCCGCCGGGATCCCTGCCGGGCATGATCCACTTGGCAATGATGCCGACGACGAGTCCGATGATGAAAATCCAGAGCCAGTGCAACACAACGTCTCTCCCGTACGATGATGGCTGGTTTCCCCCAGGTCCGCATGGCGCGGACGCCTCAATAATGCACTGATTTCCCTGTCCATGGCTACACGGGCGTGCGCTCCGGCATGGAAGGGGCGTGTGATAAAATTGGCGGCTGTCGCCCCTTTCATCCCCCACAGGTGAGAATGACATGCCGAAGCTCGCACAGCGCGTGGGCCGTGCCAGGCCCAGTGCCATCATGGCCATTGCCGAACTGGCCCGGCGCCTGAAAGGCGAAGGCCGCGACATCATCAGCTTTTCCATCGGCGTGCCCAATTTTCTCCCGGGCGGCCACGTGTACGACGCGGTGCGCGAAGCGCTGGAGCACGATACGGGCCAGTACGGTTCCAACCGTGGCGCCCAGGCCATGCTGGACGCCTTCCTGGCGCACATCGAGGCCATCGGCCTGACCGGCTACACGCGCGAGAACTGCGCGGCCGGCATCGGCGCCAAGCAGGTGCTGTACAACCTGGCCGAGGCGCTGCTGGACGAGGGCGAGGAAATCATCTTCCCCACCCCGTACTGGACCAGCTACATGGACATCGCCGAGATCGTCGGCGCCCGCGTGACCACGTTGCCGTGTCCGCCCGAGCAGCATTACAAGCTGACCCCGGAACAGCTGGACAAGGCGCTTGAAAGCAAGCCGCGGGTGTTCCTGTTCAACAACCCGTCCAACCCGACCGGCATGGTCTACACGAAGGACGAGATCGCCGCACTGGCCGAGGTGCTGGTGAAGCACCCCGAAACCTGGATCATCACCGACGACATCTACAACCGCATGGTGTTCGACGGCATCGGCT
>CAZMXV010000210.1:0-3263 GCA_964570295.1 uncultured Rhodanobacteraceae bacterium | reverse complement strand
GGTTGCCCGGGCAGCTGTAGCCGAGGCTGGTGTCGACCGGGATGTTGACCAGGCCCGTCGGCGCTCCGGTACGTGGATCGGTGCCGGTGTAAGTGAAGAATTCCTGCGTGTACAGCGACGCCGAGGCAGCGCGCACGGCGACGTTGTTGGGCAGGGCCAGGTGGTAGCGGCCGGCGTTGGCGAATACCTTCATGCTGGAATCGCCAAACACGTCCCAGGACATGCCCAGGCGCGGCGCCAACTGGTGACGCTGCGCGACGTAACGCGCGCCCGAGCCGTCGTAGTTGCTGAACTGCTCGTTGCGCAGACCCAGCGACAGCAGCACCCGGTCACTGACCTGCCAGCGGTCCTCGATATACTGTGCCTGCTGCTTCACCTGCACATCCGCGACCTGAGTGTAGTACTGGCGGCGCACGAAATAGCCGTCCGTACCGGAGCCACCCGCCGATGCCGGCGAACCCACACCATGGCCGGCATCCACCGCGGCATTCGGGTCGTCGGTATACATGTAGACCCAGACAAAGCCGCCGGCATATTCCGAACCGGTGTAGGAACGGGCTTCGTTGGAGTCGTAACCGACGCGGATGTCATGGTCACCGATGCGGTATTCCACATCCAGACGCCACGCCTTTACCTGGTCATTGGCACCGTCGAGCGGAGTGGTTGCCGCAGTCTGGCAAGGCTCGTGATACGTAATGCCGGGAGCCTGCAAGGCAGGGGTCGACCAGCCGGAAATACGCGGACAGGTCGGGTCGAACTCCCACGGCTCCTCCAGGTGCTTGATTTTCTGTTCGCCATATTGGCCGCTGATGGTGAGGTTGTCGGTGATATAACCGGTGTATTTTCCGATATAGAGCTCGCCGCCGTCCTTGGTATGCACACCGCCGGACTGGACGTTGTCGTGGCTGAAATCCGAATAATCGAAGCCGGTGTACTTGGAGGTGTAGGAAGTCTTGTCGGAAATCCCCGTGAACTCCAGAATGTGGCTGTCGGTGATGTTCCAGTCGACCTTGGCCACCCAGCGCGGAATTTCATAGGCGTACTGGCTGAACCCGGCCGGATTGCTCTGCGCGGAACGTACCGAAGTACCTTCGCGCTTCTGGACTTCCGCGTTGGCATACAGGAACAACCGGTCCTTGATGATCGGGCCGCTCAGGTAGGCACCGTAGGACGTGCGCCAGTACTGGTTCTGGTTGTTCAGGGCATACAACGTGCCGTCGGTATCCGGATAGAACCCGGTATTCGGGTAATAGCTGTTGCGCGGGCTCGCGCGCAGCACCTCGGGCTCCCAGTAGGCGGCCACGCCCCCCTTCCAGGTGTTGCCGCCGCGCTTGGTGGTGATGTTAATCACGCCGCCGGTGGCGCGGCCGAACGCGGCGCCGTAGCCACCGGTCAGCACCTGCATCTGGTCGATGGCGTCATACGGCAGCGAACTGTAGCCAAGGTTGGTCAGTGGGTTGGTAACCGGGAAACCGTTGATGTAGTAGGCGTTTTCCGAAGACGCGGCACCACCGAAGCTGGGCACGCCATAACTGGTGTTGTTCACCACACTGGGGGCCAGCATGGCCACGGCCGACACGTCACGCGCGACCGGCAGCTTGGCCAACTGGTCGGCGCTGAACACGGTGCGTGTGTCCACGCCCGACACGTCGATAGCCGGCATGGCAGTCGCCGAAACCTGGACGCTGGTCAGCTCGGTCACGTCGCTGCCAAAGGATACTTCGGTACCACCGGCAATGCTCACCACGACATTGTCGCGCATGGACACTTCGGAACCGTTGTTGCGCAGCGTGACGGTATAGGTACCCGCCGGCAGCGAAGAAAAACGGTAGCGACCGCTCGAGTCCACCGTCGCCGACAACTCCTGGCCGGTGCTGTTGTTGTGGATGACGACGACATTGCCGGTATCGGCGGCCACGCGGCCGAACACCGAACCGGTGGTGGACTGGGCCATCGTGCCCATGCTGACGAGGCCCAGGCTCAGGCCGAGGCCCGCCGCCAGTGCCGTACGGCGCAGCCGCCATGGCGCGTTGTTGCAAGAATTCATTCGAATGTCTCCCCAAGGTTCCTGTCCTGACGCGACAGGTACGTAAAAGAACCACCATCTTCACGACGGCAGAAACAGTTCGTGACGTGAACCATGCGACGCGCATGTGTACGCGGATGCGGCATCACGACTTTCCCCTTGCCGTGTGACCGTTCGTCACGCTGCCCCCGCGCGACACCCCGACGCCACGCCGGGTCATGCGCATGGGTTTACGTTCTAACGTAAAATTTAACGCCAGTCAACACTTTTGTTACAAAACATATAGGCTGTCATGTAAGGTATTTTTGTTCATTATCCACCGGCAGCGGCAGCGTGCGTGAATTCTTACGCCTTCATGCCTTCATCCCGGCAATGGCGACACACTCCCCCTCCCGGACGCATGGCGGGGAAGTTACCATGGGCTTTTTCCTGGCCCCGCCATGCCGTACCAAGCCATCCTCGACCGCATCCATGCCGACATCGCGCCCCTGCTGCCGCTGGGCAAGCCCGCCGACTACATCCCGCAACTGGCCGAAGTGGACCAACACAAATTCGGCATGGCGGTGTTCGACACGCAGGGCCACTGCGCCAGCACGGGCGATGCCGACGAACGCTTTTCCATCCAGAGCATTTCCAAGGTATTCACCCTGACCCTGGCCATGCAG
Organism: uncultured Rhodanobacteraceae bacterium; assembly: GCA_964570295.1. Lineage (GTDB taxonomy): Bacteria > Pseudomonadota > Gammaproteobacteria > Xanthomonadales > Rhodanobacteraceae > Oleiagrimonas. The sequence continues at coordinate 572 of CAZMXV010000210.1, read as the reverse complement.
GCCGATCAGGACCGGTTGTGGCAACGGGTCGGTCGCGAGCCGTCGGGAACGGCGTTCAATTCGCTGGTGCAACTGGAGTTCGAACAGGGCATTCCGCGCAATCCGTTCATCAACGCGGGCGCCCTGGTGGTGACCGATCTGGTGCTGTCGCACATGGGTGACGCCCATGGCGTCCTGCTGGATTTCGTGCGGCGCCTGAGCGGCTGCGACGACGTGGACTACGACCCGGCCGTGGTCGCCTCCGAGGCCGCGCTGGGCTACCGCAACGCGGCCATGGCCCATTTCCTGAAAAGCTTCGACAACCTCGACAACCATCCCGACGTGGTGCTCGATGCCTACTTCCACCACTGCGCACTGGCCATGAGCTGCACCGAGCTGGCCCGGGCCTTCATGTATCTGGCACGCCACGGGGTCAATTCCGACGGGGCCATCATCAGCCCCAGCCAGGCCAAGTACATCAACTCGCTGATGCTGACCTGCGGCACCTACGACGCCGTGGGCGACTTCGCCTACCGTGTGGGGCTGCCCGGCAAGAGCGGCGTGGGCGGCGGCATCGTGGCCGTGATGCCCGG
>CAZMXV010000209.1:0-3275 GCA_964570295.1 uncultured Rhodanobacteraceae bacterium | reverse complement strand
AGCGCGTGGATGATCTGGCTGTCGCTGAATCGGGACTTCTTCATGGGAACCTCCTGGCTGGGTACGATGCCAGAAAGTTCTACTTTTGCGGTGTCTGTGTTTCAGGGAAGCTTACGGTCACCACCAACGACAGCGGCCGTTACAACGCGCAGGGCATGCGCGTCGGCGGCCCCTACGACGTCACCGTGTCCAAGCCCGGCCAGGTCCAGAGCGAGCGCAACGACGTCTACCTGCAGCTGGGCCAGGTCAGCTCCATCAACCTGATCATGCAGGCTTCCGACGTGGAAGCGCAGCAACTGGCGGGCGTGACGGTGTCGGCCAATGCGCTGATGCGGACTTTCTCGCCGGACAACAAGGGCCTGTCCACCAACATTTCGCAGCGCGAACTCGAGGCGACCCCGTCGCCGGGCCGCTCCATCGCCGACATCGCGCGCCTGGATCCGCGTGTGGCCATTACCGACCGCGGCGACGGCGCCATCTCCATGATGGGTATGAACAGCCGCTACAACAGCATCAGCGTGGACGGCGTGGGCCAGGGCGACCCGTTCGGCCTCAACTCCAACGGCATGCCCTATATCGGCTCGCCGATCTCGGTGGACACCATCGCCGAATACAACATTTCCACCGCCAACTACGATGTCGGCAACCGTCGCGGCCTGGGCGCCAACGTCAATGCCGTCACCAAGAGCGGTACCAACGAGTTCCACGGCTCGGTGTACTACGTGTTCCAGAACCACGACTGGGTGGGCGATTTCGACGGCAACGACTTCAACGGCTACCAGCGCAAGTGGACCGGTGGCGCCACGGTGGGCGGTCCCATCGTGAAGGACAAGCTGTTCTTCTTCCTGTCCTATGAAAAATCCAAGGAAATCGGTGCGGCCAGCTCGGTCGGTCCGGAGGGTTCGGGCGCGACCTACACGGTCGAGGGCCTCACCGTGGACCAGGTCCAGGCCATCAAGGATGCCGCGGCCAAGTATTACGGCCTGGAGGGCATGGGCGACTATGTCGGCGGCAATGCCGACCTGGAAAACAAGCGCTACCTGGCCAAGATCGACTGGAACATCAACAACAACCACCGTGCCAGCCTGACCTGGCGGCGCACCCAGGAAGCCGAGCCGCGCGTGGCGTCCTACAACAGCAGCGAACTGGCGCTGTCCAGCAACTGGACCATGCTCAGCACGGACAACAAGAGCTACGCGCTGCACCTGTACGACGACTGGACCGACAACTTCTCGTCCACCACCACGGTGTCCTACGCGCACTTCAGCCGCAGTGGCGGGCCGTACAACGGCGTGGCCATGCCGGAAATCAGCATCCACCCCGAGCACTACTACGACCCGACCCTGACCTTCGGCACCAACTACTCCTACCAGGCCAACGCCATCGACACCAAGACGCTGTACGCGTCCTGGGCCGGCACCTGGTACCTGGGCGACCATACGCTGAAGGCCGGCATCGACTACGAGCGCGACAAGAAGTACAACCTGTTCCTGCAGAACCTGTTCGGCAGCTACGAGTTCGACTCGCTGCAGGACTTCATCAACGGCGACTACTACTCCTACCGCTATGGTCGCCCGGCCGACGGCCTGGGGCTTGACGACGTCGCCGCCGCGTTCACGCTGAAGCAGTGGGGCGTGTACCTGCAGGACACCTGGCAGGTCACCGGCAACCTGTCGGTGCAGTACGGCGTGCGCCTGGACATTCCCCAGACCGACGACAAGCCGATCTACAACGACGACTTCGCCCATGCCGGCTTCACCACGCCCGACGGCAAGGTGCTGACCACCAACCAGTACACGGTGGACAACAAGCGCATCGTGCAGCCGCGCCTGTCGTTCAACTACCAGTTCGACACCGAGCGCATGATGCAGTTGCGTGGCGGCGCGGGCCTGTTCATCACCAACCCGCCCGCCGTGTGGATCGGCAACATCTACAGCAATGCCGGCCCCAACGTCATCAGCGACTACTGCGCGCCGCGTTACGGTGCGTGCGACTCCGGCGCCAGCCTGCCGGCCTTCAGCCCCGATCCGTACCACCAGAACTACGGCACGTTGCCGGGTGCGGCCGGCGGCCAGATGACGGTCAATACCGTGGACCCGGACTTCCGCCTGCCGTCGGCCTGGAAGATGACCCTGGGTTATGACGCCGAATTGCCGTGGTGGGGCCTGATCGCCACCGTCGACTACGAGCACATCAAGCAGCGCAACGCCATCTGGTACCAGGACCTCAACCTGGGCGCGCCGACCACGACCGCGCCGGACGGACGCAACTTCTACTACGCCGACCCGTATGCGCCGGCACGCGGCAACAAGACGCGCGCCAACGCCAATCCGGACTACTCGGATGCCATCATCAACCTGTCCAACACCAGCAAGGGCAAGACCGACAACCTGACCCTGCAGCTGAGCAAGCCCTTCCAGAACAACTGGTCGGCGCGCATCGGCGTGACCTTCAGCCACACCACCGATGTCAACCCCGGCCTGTCCAGCGTGGCCCGCTCCAGCTACAGCCAGCAGTACGTCACCAACCCCAACGAGAACGTCGCCAGCACCTCCAACTTCAACACCGAGATGCGGGTGATCGCGGCGCTGTCGTGGCGTCATGCCTTCTTCGGCAGCTACTACACCAAGGTCAGCGCGTTCTACGACGGCCACGCCGGGCATCCGTACAGCTGGGCCTTCGGCAACGACGCCAACGGCGACGGTTTCCGCAACGACCTGGTGTACATCCCCAACAAGGGCGACGTGGTGCTGGTCGACAGCAGCGGGGCACCGGTGTCGGCGCAGCGTGCGCAGCAGTTCTACGACTACATCCAGTCCAACGAATACCTGCGTGACAACCAGGGCAAGATCGCCCGCCGCAACGGCACCCGCGCACCGTGGCTGAACCAGCTCGACGTCAGCTTCGCCCAGGAGATTCCGGGCATCTTCCCCGGCCACAAGGGCGAGATCCGGCTGGACATCTACAACTTCCTGAACCTGCTGGATTCCGACTGGGGCCACGAGCGCACGGCCGACTTCCCGGGTTACCGGAGCCTGGCCGACTTCTACCGGATCAATCCGGACTCGGGCAAGTACGAATACGACATTTCCGGTTCCAACTATTCGGACAAGGACGGCAACTACGCGCCGAAGCGTCTGCCCTACAACACCTACCCCAACGATCGTTCGCAGCGCTGGGGTGCACAGCTGACCGTGCGTTACACGTTCTGACCGGCGCATGCCGACGGTTTTACCCTTGGCCGGCGTTCCGCGAGGAGCGCCGGCATTTTTCTG
>CAZMXV010000208.1:0-3284 GCA_964570295.1 uncultured Rhodanobacteraceae bacterium | reverse complement strand
CACCATCACCGGTCCACCTCCCCGAACACCAGATCATAGGTGCCGATCATGGCCACCACGTCGGGCAGCATGTGGCCGGAGGCGATCGCGTCCATCGACGAGAGATGGGCGAAGCCCGGCGCGCGCACCTTGACGCGGAACGGCTTGTTGGCGCCATCGGAAATCAGGTACACGCCGAATTCGCCCTTGGGCGCTTCCACGGCGGCGTAGGTTTCGCCGGCCGGCACGCCGTAGCCTTCGGTGAACAGCTTGAAATGGTGGATCAGCGCTTCCATGCTTTCCTTCATTTCCGTGCGCTTGGGCGGTGCCACCTTGTAATTGCGGGCGATCACCGGCCCCGGGTTGTCACGCAGCCACTTCACGCACTGCTTGATGATGCGGTTGGACTGGCGCATTTCGTTGACGCGCACCAGGTAACGGTCGTAGCAGTCGCCATGGGTACCCAGGGGGATGTCGAAATCCATGTCGGCGTAGGCGGCATAGGGCTGCTTCTTGCGCAGGTCCCAGGCAATGCCCGAACCGCGCAGCATGGGGCCGCTCATGCCCCAGTCCAGTGCCTGTTCGGGGCTGACAATGCCGATGTCGACGGTGCGCTGCTTCCAGATGCGGTTGTCGGTAAGCAGTTCCTCGTACTCGTCGACCTTGCCCGGGAAGTAGCCGGTGAAAGCGTCGATGTAGTCCAGCAGCGAGCCTTCGCGCCAGCTGTTGAACTCGTCCAGGCTCTTGCCCTTGTGCCACGGCGACTCCTTGTACTTCGGCATGAAGTCGGGAAGGTCGCGGTAGACGCCGCCGGGACGGTAGTAGGTGGCGTGCATGCGCGAACCGGAGACCGCCTCATAGGTGTCCATGAGGATTTCGCGCTCGCGGAACGCATACAGGAACACCGCCATGGCACCGAGGTCGAGCGCGTTGGAACCGATCCACATCAGGTGGTTCAGGATGCGCGTGATCTCGTCGAACATGGTGCGGATGTACTGCGCGCGAACCGGCACCTCGACGCCCAGCAGGTTCTCGATGGCGCGCACGTAGCCGTGCTCGTTGCACATCATGGACACGTAGTCGAGGCGGTCCATGTAGCCGATGGACTGGTTGAACGGCTTGGACTCGGCCAGCTTTTCGGTGCCGCGGTGCAGCAGGCCGACATGCGGATCGACCTTGACCACGGTTTCGCCGTCCATTTCCAGGATCAGGCGCAGCACACCGTGCGCGGCCGGATGCTGGGGACCGAAGTTCATCGAGTAGTTGCGGATTTCGGCAGTCGCCATCTCAGTTCTCCTGCCAGTGGTCGGCAGCCTCGGCGCGAGCCTGCTCGAGGTCCGAATCGTCACGGATGACGCGCGGCACCAGCACGCGCGGCACCACCGACGTCACCGGCTCGTACACCACGCGGCCGGCTTCCGGGTCGTAGCGCACTTCGACGTTGCCGATCAGGGGGAAGTCCTAGCGGAACGGAAGACCGACGAAACCGTAGTCGGGGAGGATGCGGCGCAGGACCGCATGGCCTTCGTCTATGATGCCGAACAGGTCGAAGGACTCGCGCTCGAACCAGTTGGCGCCGTTCCACAGGCCGGTGATGGATGGCACCACGGGATAGGTGTCGTCCTCGCAGTAGGTGCGGATGCGCAGGCGCTCGTTGTGCTCGAGCGACAGAAGATGGATCACCGAGGCGAAACGGTTCGGAATGGACGCCTCGGTCTCGGTGGGACGCTCTTCCCACGCGAAGCGTCCCGCGGCCAGCCCCTGCACACCGCGCGAAAAGCCCTCGGAGGTCACGTCGGTGGTATCCCACTCGACCTTTCCATAACCGAGGTAGTCCACGCCGCACACGTCGATGATCGAGGCGAACCGGAAGTCCGGCTCGTCGCGCAACGCGGCGCACACGGCCAGGAGGTCCGCGGGCGCCACCTCGATGGTGGTTTCCCCGCACACGCCGGAAACATGGGCCACGGTGTCGCCAAAGCGCGCGACGAGACGCTCGGCCAGCCCGGCCTTGGTTGCCTGCTCAGTCATGCCCGACCTCAACGTGCAATGGTGTGGGTGCGGCGGATTTTCTTCTGCAGCTGCAGGATGCCGTGGATCAGGGCCTCGGCGGTCGGCGGACAACCGGGCACGTAGATGTCCACGGGCACGATGCGGTCGCAGCCGCGCACCACGGAATAGGAGTAGTGGTAGTAGCCGCCGCCGTTGGCGCAGCTGCCCATCGAGATGACCCACTTGGGCTCGGGCATCTGGTCGTAGACCTTGCGCAGCGCCGGGGCCATCTTGTTGACCAGGGTGCCGGCCACGATCATCACGTCCGCCTGTCGCGGCGAGGGACGGAAGATCACGCCGTAGCGATCCATGTCCATGCGCGCGGCGCCGGCATGCATCATCTCCACCGCGCAGCAGGCCAGGCCGAAGGTCACCGGCCACATCGAGCCGGTGCGCGCCCAGTTGAGCAGGGTGTCGGTGTTGGTGGTCAGGAAGCCCTGCTCCAGCAGCGGGTTGTCGCCCTCCGGCCGCAGGATGTCATCCACCCGGCCATCGGGCAGCGGGTTGCTGGCGAAGTCCGAGACCTTCTGGATCGCGCGCGTCACTCCCATTCCAGGGCTCCCTTCTTCCACACATAGATGAAGCCGAGCAGCAGCAGGCCGGCAAAGATCCCCATCTCCACCAGCCCGACCATGCCCAGGTCGCGGAACACGGTGGCCCACGGGAGGATGAAGATGATTTCCAGGTCGAAGACGATGAACTGGATGGCAATGAGGTAGTAGCGCACGTCGAACTGCATGCGCGCATCGTCGAACGCATCGAAGCCCGATTCGTAGGCCGACAGCTTGGCCTCGCTCGGACGCTTGGGCCCCAGGGCCCAGCCGATCAGCAGCAGGGCGATCCCGATACCGACCGCGACGATCAGGAACAGCAGGGTGGGCAAATATTCGGCCAGCACGTTGTTGTTCTCTCGGCTACCGGCCGCACCGCGGCCGTTGCTGGGCGCCTTGGCGCCGGGTCGCCTGTCCGGGCGTGGCCGGATGGCGAAAAAAAACGGATCCGGGGTTACCGATCCAGTGCGTCAATTGTAACTAATTATGAACTGGCGAGTAAACGATCCCGAAGCCCGAAACCACTTCAAAAAAAGCCCCGCGCGTGGCGGGGCCGTTGTTCCGGGGCGTGCTGCGCTCCGGCCATCTGCTTGGTGCCCAAGAGGGGACTCGAACCCCTACGACTCTCGTCGCTACCACCTCAAGGTAGTGCGTCTACCAATTCCGCCACCTGGGCAAATCTGCGTGCTTCGGCACGCCAGA